>CAJOOG010000032.1 GCA_905236045.1 uncultured Denitrobacterium sp. | reverse complement strand
GCATCGAGGCTCACCTCGATGCCCGCGCCCCGTTCGATTCCTCGCACTGCGGAAAGGGCTTGCTCGCGGCGCAGATCGAGCTCCTTGCGGGATGCGACCGTTCCCAGAAGCGCGAACGTCTCCGCATGGACTCGCCCGATGACGCTCTCCACGCCGAGGCCGTCGAGCAGCGCCTGGGCGATGGCTTTCACCATTTGCTCGCCGAAGTCTGCGCCGTAGCGCATATGCCATTCCGCCATGCCCTCCAAACGCAGGGCGACGATGCCGAATTCGGTGCCCTGCGCGTTGAAGGCGTCTTCGTAGGGCAGGAAGGCGCGGGTCATACCGCGGGAATCGAGCAGCCCGGTCAGGCTGTCGCGGTAAACGACTCCGAAGTTGGTGTCGAGTCGGGCCTCGGGGCTATCCGCGTCGACGAAAAAGCCCACGAGGCCTTCTATGTCCCCGTCGGCCCATATGGGGCGTTTACTCGCCAGGATCGCGTGGTTCTCGCCATGACTCAGGCACTGCCCGAGTGCGTTTTCCACCACGGCCCCCTTGTCGATGATGTCCTCTTCGAGGCGCCTGAAGGGGTCGGGATCGACATGCCAGCCCAGCTCCTCGTCGGTCTTGTCGAGCACCGCGTCGGACGAGTCGAAGCCGTAGTAGTCGAGAAACCGCTGGTTCGTCCCCACGAATCTCCGCTCGCGATCCTTCCAGAAAAGGCCCACGGGCGCCAAATCCAGAATGGCTTGGAGCAGCGCATGCTCGGAGATACCCGAATTCTCGCCTGCTATGCGGCTCGCGATGTCGGGGTTGCAGGGGCGTACGCACGAGACGACGAAACGCTTGTCGGCATCCTGGAGGGGATATTCCACGATCATCTTCCAGAGGTAGCTGCCGTCGACTTCGCGGAAGCGGAACGCCTCCGCCAGGAATCCGCGCCCGTACTCGGCGATGCGCCGATCGAGCGTGTTCAAATCGCAGAAGCGCTTGTAGCGGGCGGCGTCGCGAGGGTGCAGACGCGTTCGCGCCAGGCTCTCGCTGATGGTCTTGGCCTCGGAGCCGCGTCCGATAACCTGATCGGGGACCAGGTCGGATTGGTAGAGCGGAATAATCTCGCGGGAACTCATGTCGAGCAGATCGATGCGCTCGAAGGTCACCAACAGCCCATGCAGCACACGCGACATGAGTTCGGGTTCGCGCATGCCCGTGCGGGTGGTGACGTTCTCGAGCGCGCACAGCACGGTCGTTCTCCCGGGGATGCTGGCCACCAGGCGCCCCCTTGCCACGCAGTGCTCGTCGTTGGCGATGAAGTCCACCGTTTGCACGGAGCCGTGGCGCAGATTCACCTCGAAGAAACGGTCGAAGGCCCCGTGCCAGCGGGTTCCCCTTTCGTTGAGCAGCGTGAGCGCGTCTTCGAGTGCGGGGAAGCCGATGCTCGCCATGACTTCGACGAGCGCATCGTTGTGCCAGAGGAAGCGGTAGGTGTCCGCCTCTCTCTCCACCAGCATCAAGGCGGTCGCATTCAGCTTTTCCGCCGCACCCGCCTGGCCGGGCTTGGCAATGCGCAGCGGGGTGGGGCTGAGGGGGTTGAAACGGCCCATGGCATCACGATAGCCCTTCAAAGACGAGTCCTCGGATTTCAAGGGGCCGTCCACGGTCATGCGCCGTGCTACCTCGTAGGGCTGCGGGCGGGAGAAGTAGAAGCCCTGCGCGAAATCGCAGCCGATCTGTCGTAGAAGGTCCAGTTGACCAGGGGTCTCCACGCCCTCTGCCAAGGAGCAAGCCCCGAGTTCCTTGGTGAGGGATACGATCGACGAGACCACCTTGACCGCCGCCGGGTTCTGCTCCACGTCGTCGAGCAGGAGTCGATCGAGCTTCACCACGTCGAACTGCTGGTGCTTGAGTTCGTTGAGCGCCGAATACCCCGTGCCGAAATCGTCCATGTAGATGCTGAATCCCTTTTCGCGCAGGGCGGCCAGCTCGCTGCGGATCTGGGCGCTCTCCGCGCTGAAGGCGCTCTCCGTCACCTCCACGTGGAGCATGTTGCGCGGCATGTCGACCGCGCTCGTGGCTTCTATGGCCTCTTGCAGCGGGCTCATCAGCTCGAAATCATAGCGCGAGAGGTTCACCGAGATGGCCGCCGTCGGCATGCCCGCATCGACGGCACTGCGCCATTCGCGGCAGGCGGTGTGCATGATGTAGCGGTCGAGCTTGTGCACCAGGCGGGATTCTTCGAGCACGTCCACGAAGCTGGCCGGGTTGAGGACCTCTCCATCCGCGCCCTCCCAGCGAGCGAGGGCCTCGTAGGCCACTACCTCGTTGGTGAGCACGCGCAGGATGGGCTGGTAGTAGACTTTGATCTCGCCGCGTTCGATGGCGACGTCTATGTTGTCGAAGATGACTTGGCGTCGCTGCAGTTCCTCGTGCAGGGCTCGGTCGTAGATGCGGTAGTCTATGTCGTAGCGGCCCACGATGCTATCGCATGCCAGCTTGGCGCGATCGTAGCCGATGACCGCGTCATCGATGGAGCCGTCGGGCAGGTACATGCCGGCTCGCAGTTCAACCAGCAGCCCGTGATCGAGCTCGTGGACGGCTTCATGGGCTCGCTCGAAGGTCTGGATGAGTCCCTCCTGCTTGGTCAGGAAGACGAAATGGTCGTCGAAGAAGCGGGAGATTATCGCGTCGGGGAAGTATTCTCGCAGGATGCCCATGACATCTAGGAGGAGCTTGTCGCCCGCAAGATAGCCGTAGCGCGAATTGTAGGAGGTCAAATCCGCCAGGTCGGTGTATACGAAGGCGAGTTCGCACCCCTTCCTCTGCTCGCGCAGGCGTTGCGTCGCCAAGTACCTGAAGGCGTTCATGCCGGGTAGCCCGGTGAGCTGATCGTATTCCTCGGGCGTCGGGGTCGATGCTCTCATCTGATTCGCCTCCACTGTGAGCATCCCCTATGCAGCCGTCCGCAAATCCTTGAGAATATATTCTACGACGTGAGGGCTCGTTTGCGCAATATCCCCTGAACGAATCGCGAAAATGCTTGCGGGTCCGCCCGTGCGCACGGGTTATTTGCCTCGGAGGAAGTAGTAGTCGTAGTTGCCGCCCTCGGACAAATCCTTGGGGTCGGCTTGCAGAATGGACAGCGGGATGTCGAGCGATTCGGCGATTCTGCTCAGGATGTTGTGCCGTGGGTTGGCGCTGCCGTTCTCTATGCTGGAAAGGGTGCTGCGTCCGATGCCTGCGGAATGCGCCAGCCGTTCCTGGGTAAGTCCCAGAGCGCGGCGTCTTTGGGCTATGTTGGCGCCCAGAATCTCTCTGTCTCGTTTTTCGCGACTCATACGGAAAGGCTACGGCTGTAGGCAGGTGATGCTGTCCAGCATATTGGACGTTACTTTTCTTTCGAGGCCTTTTTCGCGGAGAATTTTGGCGGCGTTTCCCTCAGATTGCCCGATGGCTCCGCCCCTCGGCTTGCGAGCTGTCCATGAAAAGCCGGTAGGGTTCCACGTCCAGACCCGCGGCGATCTTCTCCACGATGTCCATCCGGGCGTTCACCTCGGCGTTCTCCACCTGCAGGACACATCTGCGCCCCACGCCCGAAAGACCGGCGAGCACTTGCTGGGTCTTGCCCTGGCGGAGTCGGAAATAGGCTACGTTATCGCCGAAGATGCGATTGAGCCTTCTGCTGTTCTGCGGGGTGCCGTTCGTCGTGAAATGCATATTCGTACCAATCCTTTCCCGTCTGGAGGCGCGGATTCGCAAACAGCGCAGGGAGGGCCACGTCGAGCGCGGAGGCAATTCGGCACAAGGTCTTCAGCTCGGGGCTCGCGCGCTTGTTCTCGATGTCGTAAATCGTGTTCTTCGAAGTGCCGGAGACCTTGCCGAGCTCGGCCTGCGAGATGCGCTCGCTCTTGCGGATCCTGCGCAGATTGACGGCTAGGAAATCTTTGCTCTCTTCCCATATTTCCTCTGCCGTGCGCGCCATATCCCAAAGGCTAGGGCCCATGCGCCCGGAGAGGTCCCAACATATTGGGACTTCTCCCGCTTTTTTGGGATTTTCCAGATTATTGGGGGGGGGAGAAGCGTCTGCGGGTTTCGTTTGGCCTTCCATTCCGGCGATCGTGCTCGCCCCCCCGCGGCGCTTCGCCGATGTCTGCCATGCAGTTTCTCGCGACCGCCCCGCATCCTCGTGGGCGGCCGGGCGGCCTTGCGCATTTTTTGCCTTCTTCTGCCGCAGGTCGCCCGCTTGGGGTAGAATTGGCGTGATTATATTGGCGAGGCAGATGGCGTCGGGTTCGGCGCATGCGCACGAGGGGCGTGCGCATTGGGGATGCGAGGGCGGGAATCCCTCGCCATGCCGCCAGCCACGAAAACGGATGGCTCAGGTTGGACCGCGGGCGCGCGGGCTGTGCCATACGAGGCGAAGTCGGAACACCCCTCTGCCGGAGATGCCCTGGAAAGAGGTTCTCATGACAGTGAATCGTGCGAGCTGGCGCCTGTCGAGCCTGTTTTTCGCCGTCGTCCTCTGCATCGGCTCGATGCCCGTCGTTGCCTCATCTGCCCATGCGGCCGATACGCTGACGGTTGCGCTCACGGTATACGATACGACTGCGGGCGGCGGCAAGCAGGTGGTGTGCAACAAGAAGGTGAGCGGGCTAACCTCCTCGGACACCGTTGTCGACCTGCTCGAGAAAGCGGGCTTCGCTTCCGGCACGCGGAATCGCGGCGCGGTGGATTCCAAGGTGTACTTCGAGTCGAACGGCGTGCCGTGCTTCCTGGGGAAGGGCGCCGCTACTGCCACGGGTAACCGCTGGATTGCGCTGTACGACGGAACGTCCGAGGACAGCGCGAGCGCGACGCTTTCGGCGACGCTGCAGGACGGCGGGCACTACCAGTACGTCTACGACGCCTCGTCCTATCCCGAAGAGGACGTGTTCTCCTACGGGAGCTCCACTTGCGACGATCCGCTCGGGAGCGCCTCCCAGAAGGGCTCTTCTCTCTTGCTGAGGGCCGCGGACGATTCCTCCGACAGCTCCAGCTCCGGCTCCAGCGGCTCCTCCGACATCTCCAGCTCCAGCTCCAGCGGCTCCTCCGACAGCTCCAGCTCCAGCAGCTCCACGTCTTCTTCCGCCAACGCGCCCTCCACGACCAAGCAGGAAAGCCTGC
The DNA here is from genome assembly GCA_905236045.1 of uncultured Denitrobacterium sp. Lineage (GTDB taxonomy): Bacteria > Actinomycetota > Coriobacteriia > Coriobacteriales > Eggerthellaceae > Curtanaerobium. Next base: position 48,358 of record CAJOOG010000032.1, on the reverse strand, counting down.
TCGAGAACCTCACCGAGCGCTTCAGCTCGGGCGGCGACGACGAGGCCATCAGCAACGACACGGTCAATGCGGCCATAGCCCTGAACGCGCTGGGCTGCCTGAGCAACATCGATACGGATGAAGTCATAAAGCAGCTTTCCGCAGATCGTGCAGACAAATCCCTTACCGCAGGCTCCTTGGGCAAATACATCATGGCCCTGCATGCGGCGGGGCTCGATTGCACGGAGATAACCGAAGACGACGAGACGGTCGACCTCATCGAGCAGCTGTGCAAAATGATCGAGTCCGATACGAGCTCCGCGAAAAGCGTTTACAGCGCCGTCTGGATTCTGCCCGTCTACGACTACGGTTACGATATGGACGATGCCGGGCTGACCTCGGATGATCTGATCGACGCCATCCTCTCTGCGCAGGATGACGAGTCGAGCCTGTTCGGCGCCGATGGTTACGAGGACACGCAGACGACGGCGCAGGCGATTATGGCCATGAAGCTGTTCGAGGACGACAACGACTCCGTCGAGCCTGCCGTGACCAAGGCCAAGGCGGCGTTGAAGGACGCCCAGCAAGACGATGGGCGTTTCGCCTGCATCCCCTCCAACACCTCCAGCGTCCTTGGCGATGTGGACACCACGGCCGAGGTGGTGGCGGCTCTGGCGGCTTGCGGTCTCGATACGGAAGCCGGCGCCTACACCACGTCGAATGGCTCGACCCCTCTGGGATATCTGGTCGCGCAGGCGGACACGTCGCTCGACGGCTACGATACGTTCGGATCTTCGAACGAGGCGATGACCTCTTCGACGGTGCTCATGGCGCTTGCGGCCGAGCAGGCCGTGGCGGATGCCGACGAAGCGGTGAACGTCTACGACCTGAAGAGCGCCACGACTGCCACGACCGGCGGCACCTCGTCTTCTGCCGGCACGACCACCACGACCGCCTCTCCCTCCTCGAAGGGCTCGGCCTCCGCGAAGACCGACGATCCCTTCGAGGCGAATGCGGTCTTCGTCGTGCTCGCCGCTTCGGGGGCGTGCGCGCTGTATGCCCGTCGCCGAGTCCGTTCGCTCGAGGATTAGCGCATGGCGAATCTGCGGTCAGCTGAGGCGTTCGCGCGGAAGCAGGCCGATGCGCTGGAGCACGATGCGTCGGCGGATGGCGGTGCGGCGAAATCCGATGCGTCCGCGGATGGGGGCCAGTCGGACCTTCGGCGAGTGGATGCCCGCATAGCGCCGGGCACGCCGGCGGCGCAGGAGTCGGCGGCAGCCTTCTCGGCGCAGCAGGCCGGCGCGCGCGAGGGGAGGCGTCGTGCGCTGATAGGCGGCGTTATCGCGGCTCTCGCCGTCGTCGTTTTGCTTGTCGCGGGTTTGTCCGTAGCGGGTGGATTGCCGACGGGGCCGCAGGGTCTTTCCAGCGAATCGAGTGCCTCCGGCCTCGTGCAGGATGACGGCTCCCCTCAGACGGATGCGCCGGGCGCGGCGCAGGCGAAGCGCAGCGGGTCGAAGGATGGCGTCGGCTCATCGAGTGCGTCCGGCACCACGCAGGGGGAGGCATCCGGTGCAGTGCAGGATACCTCCAGCGCATCGAGCGCGTCCGATGCCGCGCAGGCGGAGGATGACGGGTTACAGGCTCGGGGGCAGGCGCAGGCGGAGACGTCCGACGCGGCGCAGGACTCCGCTGTCTCGTCTGGCGCCCCTTCCGCCTCGCAAGCAGACCACGGCGGGTCGCAAGGGGCTTCTGCGGCTGGCTCCGCCCGCAGTGCGGACCTGGCGAGTGCGGGTTCTTCGCAGACCGAATCCGCTGCGACCATCGAAGTGACGGTCCGAGTGGATGCCCGCAATGCGCATGCTCGCAATTCCGCCTACCCTTCCTCTTTGGGGGAGGGGACCGTCAAGTTGCAGGAAGGCGCAACGGCCTACGACGCGCTGGTCGCGTTGGGCGTGGCTGTGGGCGGCAATTCCACCTACGTGTCCTCCATCGGCGGCTTGGCCGAAAAGCAATGCGGCACCGCAAGCGGGTGGATGTATTCCGTGGATGGCGTCTTCCCCGACATGTCCGCCGGCAAATACCGTCTGAGCGGGGGAGAGACCGTGGTCTGGGCATACACCTGCGTGAAGGGGGATCTCTAGATGGCCTTGCCGGCCTCCTCCCGCGGGCGCAATCCCTTTGCGCTGTACCATCCGGGCGTTCCCGCGGCTTACTTCGCGTCCGTCGTCATCCTCGCGATGGCGACGATGCAGCCGGTGTTTGTGCTGCTGGGGGCGGCAGGAGCCCTGTGCGCCTGCGTCCTCGTGAGGGGATGGCGGGCGTCCCTGCGCTTGATGGCGGGCGTTGCGGGCCTTGCCTGCCTGGTCGCGGCGGCGAACCTCGTTCTTTCGCCGAGCGGCTCGACCGAGCTATTCCGCATGGGCGCACGGGCCGTCTACGGGGAGGCGCTGCTCTTCGGGGTAAGCGCGGGCGGCATGCTGGCTGCGATAGTGACATGGTTCTTCACTTTGGATGCTTGCCTGGACAGCGAGGATATGCTGGCATTGCTGGGCCCCAAAATGCCTTCGGTCGCCTTGGCGCTCTCGCAGACGATGAGATTGGTGCCGCAATTCCTGATGCGCGGCCGTTGGGTGCGGGCTTTGCAGCAGGCGGCCACGGCGGCAGCGCCGCGGACCCGACGCGAGAAGACGGCGGAGCTCATGCGCACGATGACGGTGCTGGTGGGCTGGGGTATGGAGGATTCGCTCGTCCGCAGCGACTCCCTTAAGGCCCGCGGTTTCGAGCGCGGCATGAGGCCTGCAAGCTATCGGCGCAGAGGGTGGCGTGCTGCGGATTCGGCGGTCTTGGTGCTTGTCGTCGTCTTGGATGCGGTGTGCGTGGTCTGCCTGGTCGTGTATGCGGGGCCGTTCTGGTTCTATCCGATCGCGGGCCCGTATGCGCCCTGGTGGGCCTATCTCGGCTATGGGCTGCTGCTGGTCCTGCCCGAGGTCCTGATGTTGAAGGAGGAGTCGCTATGGCGCCTGCGGTAGAAGCCCGGGGTTTCGGCTTCTCCTATCCGGAACCCGCGGTGAATGTTCGGCCTTCCACGTCTGCCGCCGTCGGCATGTCCGCCCCGCCCGCTCTTCGGGACGTGAGCTTCACCTTGGAGGAAGGTGCGTTCTGCACGGTGACGGGTGGCACGGGGAGCGGCAAGACCACGCTGCTCAGGTGTCTTCATCCCGATTTGGCGCCGGCGGGGCGGCGCGTTGGCGTACTGAGGGTCGCCGCGCAGCGGATAGGGTTCGTGTTCCAGAATCCCGCCGACCAGATCGTATGCGATAGCGTCTGGCATGAGCTTGCCTTGGGGCTGGAGAATGCGGGCATGGAGTGCGGGCGGATGCGCCGACGAGTGGCCGAAGTCGCGCATTACTTCGGCATAGAGTTCCTGATGAGGCGCAAGACCGCGAGCCTGTCGGGCGGACAGATGCAGCTGGTGAACCTTGCCGCGGTGGTGGCGCTGCGCCCCGAGCTGCTGCTGCTCGATGAGCCGACCGCGCAGCTGGATCCCCATGCCCGCGGACAGTTCGTCGCATTGCTGGGGGCTATGAACCAGGACTCGGGCTGCACGGTCCTGGTTGCCACGCATGCGCCCGAGATCTACGAGCCTTATGCGAATGCGCAGGTGGAGCTTGCGGCTTTACCCCCTCTTGCTTGTTGGGAAGGGGACGGGCGGGATTCTGGTGCCGAGCCCGCTGCCCCCGAGCCCGCTGCACTTGCGCCCGCGCCGTCCGCCTCGCCCGGTCGTGGCATGGCGGGACAGGCCGCGATCGAGCTGCGGGACGCCTACGTGCGCTACGGACGCGAAGACGATTGGGTGCTGCGCGGAGCGGATCTGTCGGTGCATGCGGGAAGCGTGATGGCGGTTGTGGGAGGCAACGGTTGCGGCAAGAGCACGCTGCTCGCCACGCTGGCGGGCGTGTTGCCCCTGGCCCGCGGGAAGATCCGCAACGCCCTGGCGGCCTGCCAGGCGCTCATGCCCCAAGACCCACGGGCGCTGTTCATGTGCGATTCCGTGTCGGAGGAGCTTCACGAATGGGCGCGACGGTGCGGCTACTCGCAGGAGGAAGAGCTCGATGCGGCCCGACGTTTCGGGCTGGAGGAGGCGTTGTCGCAGCATCCTTACGACCTCTCGGGAGGCCAGCAGCAGAACCTCGCATTCGCCAAGCTGATGCTGTGCCGACCGCGCTTGCTGCTGCTCGACGAGCCGGCGAAGGGACTCGATGCGCATGCGGCGGCGGAAATGGCCCGCAAGCTGCGCGGGCTTGCCGCGGAGGGGGTCGCCGTGGTCTTCGCCACGCATGATGTGGATTTCGCACGCGTCTGCGCCGACGAGGTGGCGATGCTCTTCGACGGGCAAGTGGCATGCGCGCAGCCCGTGGAGGCCTTCTTCCACGATAATTTCATCTACCGTCCCCACGAGCGATGCCGTCTCTACGGTGCCCTCGCGCTGGATTCCGCTGCATCGGATCTGCCGAAGGCGGAGGGTTTCGCGACGCGGGAGCGCAGAGGGGATGGGTCCCGATGAACGCGCGTCTCGCAGTGGAGGTGGCGGCTCTGGTGGCGACGCCTGCGGCCCTGGCGGTCTGCGCGGTCTGCGGTATCGAGCAGGCGGCGCTGCTTTCGGCATTGGTCGCGCTCGCCTCGCTTGCGCTTCTCTTCGCGGCTTGGGAGCGCTCCCGTCCTCGGCTCAGAGACGTTATGCCCGTGGCGGTGCTGGCTGCCGCCGCAGCGGCGGGTCGCATCCTCTGCGCTCCTCTTCCCGATTTCAAACCCGTTTCCGCCTTGGCCATAACGGCGGGCGCGGTTTTCGGGCGGGCGAGCGGATTTATGGTGGGCGCCCTGGCTGCGTTGGCGTCGAACTTCTTCTTCGGGCAAGGGGCGTGGACTCCCTGGCAGATGTACGCCTGGGGGCTCATAGGGTATCTGGCGGGCGTGTTTTACCAGCTGGGCTGGCTGGAGAAGACGCCGGCGGTGTGCGCTTACGGTTTCGCGAGCGGGCTGCTCTTCGGGTTGCTCCTGAACGGCTGGTCCATCATCGGCTTCTTCCATCCTCAAGATGCGGCGGGGTTTGTCGCCGTCTATGCGGCGGCTTTTCCGTGGGATGCCCTGCACGGCGTATCGACCGTGGTCTTCCTGTTGGCGCTCTACGTGCCCCTGCGCCGCAAGCTCGAGCGGGTAAAGAGCAAATACGCCCTTGGGCTCTGACGCCCGATGGGCCTCGGCACTTGCCCCGCTGGTACCCGACGCCCACCTGACGGGTCCGAAACAAAAGAGCTTGGGAGTCTGGTTTCATGTGCTACCATTCCCCCCTGAAGCGAGAAAGCATACTCGACGAAAGAAGGCGTCATGGCAGATCAGCCAGAACTCACAGAAGAAGAGAAGCGGATGCTCCAGGAGGGCTGCGGCGGAGGTGCGCCGAGCGGCCCGGCGGTCTTGGAGCCCAATAAGAATTCCCGCATCGAGCATGTCATCGGCGTGGTCTCCGGCAAGGGCGGCGTGGGCAAGTCGCTTGTCACCAGCCTGCTCGCCAGCGAGGCCCAGAGGCGGGGAAACAAGGTGGGCATCCTCGATGCGGACGTCACCGGACCGAGCATTCCCAAGGCCTTCGGCATCTCCAACCCCCTTACCGCCGACCAGGACGGCATCATCCCCGCCCAGACCCAGAGCGGCATCAAGATCATCTCCACCAACCTGATGCTTCCCGAAGACGACATGCCGGTCGCCTGGCGCGGACCGGTCGTGTCCAACGCCATCAAGCAGTTCTTCAACGAGGTGAATTGGGGCGAGATCGACTACCTGTTCGTGGACATGCCCCCGGGAACTTCCGATGTGCTGCTGACGGTTTTCCAGAATCTGCCCATCGACGGCATCGTCACCGTCAGCGCTCCGCAGGAGCTCGTGGCCATGATCGTGGGCAAGGCGGTGCATCTTGCCGACGACCTGAACGTTCCCACGCTCGGACTGGTGGAGAACATGGCGTACTACACCTGCCGGCATTGTGGCGAAAAACACTACATCTTCGGCAAACCGCAGGGCAAGGAAGTGGCCGAGCGCTATAAGATCCCCGCCTACGCCACGCTGCCCATCGACCCCGAGTTCGCCGCGCTGTGTGATGCCGGCAAGGTGGAGGAATACGATGTGGCGGGCGCCCTCGACCCGATTATCGAGTCGGTCGACAAGGCGCTTGCAGCGGCCGAGTAGCCCCGTGACGCTCGATAGAGACGCCCGTATCGTCGAATCGGGGGAGGCCCCGGATTCCGGGGCCTCCCCCTCCGCGGCCGCGGGCAAGCAGCCCGTCCGCGCGATCGACGAGGACGATGACGGTTACGATCCCTATACCGATTTTCACGACCAGCCGGCAAGCGATCCCCTCTTCGAGGAAGATCCCTGGCGTTAGAGCGCCAGCTTGTAAATCTCGCGGGCATCGTCCATCGTCAGCTGCATGAAGCTGCCGAACGGCTCGCCTTTGTTCTCGTGCAGCGTCGGAATCATTCGCTCGATGTCCTCTTCGTGCACGCCGAGCTCCTCGAGCGAGGTGGGCATGCCCAGACTGGCGAAGAACGCACGCGTCTCGTCGATGGCGTTGTAGACGTCGGCGTTCACGTCGCCCGTCGGGGTGAGCCCGAAGACTTCCGCTCCGTATTGGATGAACCGTGCGGGGTTGTTGGGGTAGACGTACTCCATCCAGGCGGGGAAGAGCACGGCCAACCCCGCCCCGTGGGTAATCTGCGGGTCCAGCGCGGAAAGCTCGTGCTCGAGCCCGTGCGTGGCCCAGTCGGCGTGCCGCCCCGCCCCTGCGATGCCGTTGTGGCAGAGCATGCCCGCCCACATGATGTTCGCGCGTGCATCGTAGTTGTCGGGCTCGGCCATCACGCGCGGGGCCTCTGCGCGGATGGTCTTCATCAGCGAGAGATTCAGGTTATCGGTGACCGGCACGTTGCCCCTGTCATCGAAGAAGCGTTCGAGCAGGTGCGCGTACATGTCGGTCATGCCCGCCGCGCTCTGGTAGGGCGGCAGGGTGAAGGTGAGCTCCGGATTCATGAAGGAGATGCGCGGACGGAGGATGTCGCGGCCATACCCGGTCTTGCGCCCCTCATCGTCGTTGCTGAGGACCGAGTTCATGCTGGCCTCGCTGCCCGCTGCGGGAATGGTCAGCACCACGGCGATGGGCAGTGCGGCGGTCGCATCCTGCTTCGTGGCGTAGAAGTCCCACACGTCGCCATCGTAGCAGGCGCCCAGGGCGATGGCCTTCGCGCTGTCGATCACCGACCCGCCGCCCACGGCCAGGACCCAATCCACGCCTTCGCGTTTCGCCAGGGCGGCTCCCTCGCGCGCCAGGTTTATCTGCGGATTCGGGCGCACGCCGCCGAGCATCACCGAGGAGACGCCCGAAGCGTCGAGCGAGGCGGATACTCGGTCGATCAACCCGCTTTCCAGCGCGCTCTTTCCACCGAAGTGGACGAGCACGCGTTTGGCGCCGCGTGCGGCCAGCTGCTCGCCGACCTTCGATTCGGCGTGGCGGCCGAAGACGAAATGGGTGGGCGATTCGAACTCGAAGTCTTCCATGATGCGTCCTTCCGGGGGCTGTGGTCGATTTCTGCACTCAGTATAACGCGGGCGATGCGGCAAGCCCCGGCGCGCCTCCGCCAACGGACGCGCTGTCGCGCGGTCTCTCGCACGATCCCGCGCCCGCTCGCGCTCGGAGTGTTCAAGAGGTGGAAGCGCGGGCGCGGCGCGGCCCTCCCTGTTAGAATGGGCTTCACGATTCTCGTTGTCGAAAGGAAGCTGCGCATGTGCGGCATAGTGGGTTATACCGGTACCGAACCGGCCGTCGATATCCTCATCGAGGGGCTGCAGCGTCTGGAGTATCGCGGCTACGACTCCGCGGGAGTGGCCGTGCAAGTCGAAGACGGCCTCTCCATCGTGCGCCGCACGGGCAAAGTGGGCGAGCTCGCCCGTGCTTGCGAGGGGCTCGCACCCGCTTCCACGTGCGGTATCGGGCACACTCGCTGGGCCACGCACGGCACGCCGAGCGAGCGCAATGCGCACCCGCAGTGTTCCTGCCTGGGCGACATCGCGCTGGTCCACAACGGCATCATCGAGAACTTCGCCGAGCTGCGCGAGCAGCTGGCGGCGCGGGGCCACCAGTTTGCGAGCGATACCGATACCGAGGTCGTGGCGCATCTCGTGGAGGATGCCTACGAGGACGACTTGCTCGCCGCGGTGCGCCATGCGGCCCATCAGCTGGTCGGCAGCTACGGATTGGCCGTCACCTGCGCACAGGAGCCCGGGCGAATCGTGGTCACGCGGCAGGACAGCCCCATCGTGCTGGCGCATGGGAAAGACGGCAGCTACGTGGCCAGCGACATCATCGCGGTCATCCGAGCGAGCCGCGATGTCGTGGTGCTCGGGGACCGGCAATTCGCCTCCCTGGATGCGCAGGGCATCCGCTATTTCGACGACAACGGCGAGCCGATCGAGCCCGAGTTCATGCACGTGGATTGGGACATCGACGTCGCGGAGAAGGGCGGCTACCCCGATTTCATGCTGAAGGAAATCCACGAACAGCCTCGCGTCGTGCGCGATACGCTGGCGGGGCGCATGGTCCGCGGCGTGTTGAAAATCGACGAACTGGGGATGTCGCTCGAGGAGCTTCAGCTCGTAGATCGCGTTTGCATCATCGCCTGCGGGACCAGCTACCATGCAGGTTTAGTTGCCAAGCAGCTCATCGAGTCGTGGGCGCGCATTCCCGTCACGGTGGAAGTGGCAAGCGAATTCCGCTACCGCAACCCCATCATCACGCCGACCACGCTGGTCGTCGCCGTGTCGCAATCGGGGGAGACCGCCGACACGTTGGCGGCCATCAGCGAGGCGCGTATCAAGGGCGGCAAGGTCTTCGGCATCACCAACGTCATAGGCAGCCCGGTTGCGCGCGAATCCGATGGCGTCATCTACACCAAGGCCAACAAGGAGATAGCGGTTGCCAGCACCAAGAGCTTCCTGGGCCAGGTCGTTTCCCTAACGCTGCTTTCGATGGTGCTCGCGCAGGCTAAGGGCAAGATGACGGTCGCGCAGACGCGGCTGCTGTTCCGCGAGCTGGCCGACACTGCCGAGCAGATCGAGCGCATCCTCTCCGACACGACGGCGATAGAGGAGGCGGCGCAGGCCTGCAAAGACGCCACGAGCGCTTTCTTCATCGGACGCGGGATGGGCAGCGCCATCTCTTACGAGGGCGCGTTGAAGCTGAAGGAGATCAGCTACCTGCATGCCGAGGCGTACCCTGCAGGCGAGATGAAACACGGACCGATCGCGCTTTTGTCCGAGGGATTCCCCGTGATAGCCGTCGCCACGCAGTCGCCGGTCTACGGCAAAGTCATCTCGAACATCCGGGAAAGCCGCACTCGCGGGGCGCTCATCGTGGCCGTGGCCACCGAGGGCGACGAGGAGATAATCAAGCACGCCGACCACGTGATCTTCGTGCCGAAGGTCCGCGACGCCTTCAGCGCCATAACCGTGAGCGTGCCCCTGCAGCTGTTCGCCCGCGCCATCGCGATTGCACGGGGCTGCGATGTCGACCATCCGCGCAATCTGGCGAAATCGGTGACGGTGGAGTAAGGCGTGGGAAGCGTGGCTGCCGGCAGCCGACGGCGCTGAAACGAGGAGGATGCGAGAGTGGCCGAAGAGGCGCAGACGACCGAAGAAGAGCGGGAGCCGCAGAGCATCGAAGGCGGTGTGGGCCTAGGTGTCGACATCGTGTCGATCGAGCGGATGAAGCGAATCGCGGAGCGCTCGCCGGCCTTCTTCCGGCGTGTCTACACCGAGGGCGAACGAACTTACTGCGAAGGCACGGCGCTGCCGCATGCGCACTATGCGACTCGCTTCGCCGCCAAGGAGGCCGTGCTGAAGGCGTTGGGGACCGGCTTTGCGCGCGGCATCGCCCCCGCCGATGTGGAAGTGGAGCGTAATCCCGCCGGCCGTCCGATGGTCAAGCTGCATCGTCGGGCCGCGGAGGTGGCTGCGGATCTGGGAGTGCGCGAGATTCCGCTTTCGCTCTCGTTCACCCACACCGATGCCGTGGCCTGCGCGATGGCCATTACCGAGGAAAGCGTTCAGGCGCAGATCAGGCGCACGGATCCCATGGTGGAACTTGCGCGTCAATTCAAGGAGACCCGCAGCCTGCTCGATGACCTGCCCGTGCGCCGGCCCGAAGAGCCGGGCGAGGGCGATGGGCTTTAGGCTGCTCGCCGTCCCAGGTGCATGCGACGGTGCGTGGAGGCGTCTCGAGGGAGGACGGATTGATGGAGACCTACAGCGAAGAGGAGATTGCGGCGCTGATGCCGCGTGCGGCGGCGGATGCTAACAAGTACACCCGGGGCAGATTGCAGCTGTTCGCGGGGAGTGGCACCTATCCCGGCGCGGCGTGTTTGGCGGCGGTGGCGAGTCAGCGGGCGGGAGCCGGGTACACGGAAGTGTTCACCGATCCCGCCGCGGTGCCCCTTCTGCAAGCGTATCGAGCTTCCGTGGTCGTGCGTCCCTTCGATGCGTGGCACGCCGAAGACGAGCGCGATCTGGATGAAGCGCATCCCAGGGCGATGGTCGTGGGGAGCGGCTTCGATGTGCGGGATGCGGCGACAGCCGAGGTGCTGGAGCGTGTTCTGGAAGGGGCGAAGGCTCCGGTTCTGGTGGACGGCGGGGCTTTGGGCGCCCTCGCTTCGCCCGCGATGCGCGAGTTGTGCGTTCGGCGTGCGCGTGCCGGGCTCGTGACGGTGGCAACGCCCCATGGCGGGGAGGCGGCGCGTCTTGCCCGCGGGCTGGATGCAGGTGAAGGCCTCGACCTCGAGGCGCTTGCCGGCGCGTTGACGCAGGCGTATGGCATGGTGGTGGCGCTGAAGGGCCCCGACACGTATATCTGCGACGGGCAGCGCGGGTACTGCATGACGGAAGGCACGGTCGCGCTGGCGAAGGCGGGAACGGGCGATGTGCTCGCGGGCGCAATCGGCGCCCTGCTCGCGCAAGGCGTTTCGGCTTTCGAGGCGTGCGTGCTGGGCTGCACCCTCCATGCCCGCGCAGGAGTGGCGGCGGCAGAGCGCCTTGGCGACGTCAGCGTGGCGGCGGAAGACGTGGCGGAGGCGCTGCCCGAGGTCATACGCGCTCTCTGACGGGGTCGGGCCGCCCGCCGCGGACGCCTGCCCTGCGGGCCCGCCCGCCGCGGCCGCTCTCTTCGCTATAATCCGTTTGGCAATCATCAGTCGGAAAGGGCGTCCATGTCAGAACAGCTGAGCCTCTTCGAGGACCCGGGCGAGCGCATAGAGGCGCTTCGCCGCGAAATCGAGCACAACAGCTACCTTTATTATGCCAAGGATGCTCCCGCCATCTCCGATGCGGCCTTCGACTCGCTCATGCGCGAGCTTCGCGAGCTGGAAGCCGCCCATCCGGAGTTCTATGATGCCAATTCCCCCACTCAACGTGTGGGCGGCTACGTGGGCGAGCAGTTCTCGCCGGTCGTGCACGCCGAGCGCATGTACTCCATCGACGATGCGATGGGCATCGAGGAGCTCGAAGCATGGATCGACCGCCTGCAGGAGACTCTCGGGCGCTTCGTCCCGCTTTGCTGCGAACTGAAAATCGATGGCAGCGGCATCGCGCTTACCTACGAGAACGGTCGCCTGATGCGCGCGAGCACACGCGGCGATGGCGTCACGGGCGAGGACATCACCGCCAACATCCGCACCATCAAGGACGTGCCGCTGCGCTTGCGAGTGGGTGCGGACGCGCTGCTTGCGGACCCCGAGGCGGCTATCGAGCTGCGCGGCGAGGCCTACATGCCCAAGGACAGCTTCGACAAACTGAATGCCGCGGCCGCCGCCAACGGCAAGGACGGCTTCGCCAATCCGCGCAACGCCGCCGCCGGCAGCCTTCGTCAAAAGGACGCCAAGGTAACGGCCCATCGCGACCTCTCGACTTTCATCTACGCCACCGCGAGCAACGCCAGCTTTCGCTTGGAGGGGCAATGGGAGCTGCTGGAATGGATGCGCGAGGCGGGCTTCCACGTGAACCCGGATGTGCGCCTGTGCGAAACGCGCGAGGCCGTGCTGGAGTTCTGCGACGAAGTGGCCCGGAAGCGGGCGGTTCTGCCCTATGATATCGACGGCGTGGTGGTGAAGGTGAACGAATTCGCCATCCAAGACGCCATGGGGTTCACCGCCCGGGCCCCGCGTTGGGCCATCGCCTACAAGTTCCCGCCCGAGGAGAAGACCACGCTTCTGCGTGAGATAACCGTGCAGGTGGGCCGAACCGGCGCACTTACGCCGGTCGCCGAGCTCGAGCCCGTGCGCGTTGCGGGCAGCACCGTATCGCGGGCGACTCTTCACAATGAAGACGAAGTCCATCGCAAGGATGTGCGCGTGGGGGACACCGTCATCGTGCGGAAGGCCGGCGACGTGATTCCCGAGGTGCTGGGCCCGGTTTTGAGCCTGCGTCCCGCGGGCGCGCGGGAATGGCGGATGCCGAGCGAATGCCCGAGCTGCGGCAGCCCGGTGGTGCGCGAGGAAGGCGAAGCGGTCTTCCGCTGCGTGAGCATAGATTGCCCTGCTCAGGCCCATGAACGTCTGGTCCACTGGGCGAGCCGCGCGGCCATGGACATCGAGGGCCTCGGCGACGAGGTGGTAGGGCGTCTGCTGGATGCAGAGCGCGTGGTGGATGTGGCCGACTACTACAATCTGAGCGAGTACGACCTGGCCGGGCTGGATATGGGCCGGGTGAACAAGGAAGGCGAGGCGATCCATCTGGGCTCGGTCGTGGCCGCGAAGATACTCGCCGAGCTCGAGGCCAGCAAGGAGCGGGGATTCGCCCGCGTGGTGTTCGGCTTGGGCATTCGGCACGTGGGCAAGACCACGGCGGAAGCCATCGCGGGGGCCTTCCCCGGCATAGAGGAGCTGCGTCGTGCGAGCGAGGAGGACCTGGCTGCAGTCGAAGGCGTGGGCGGGATAATCGCGAAGAGCGTGTATAGGTTTCTGCGCACGCCGCAAAACGAGCAGGTGATCGATCGGCTGTTGGCTGCGGGCGTGAAGATGGAGATCGAGCAGAGCGCTGAGCAGAGGCCGCAGACGCTCTCGGGCCTGACGTTCGTGCTGACGGGCAGTCTGGTGCAGAGCGGCATGACGCGCACGCAGGCGGGGGATGCGCTGAAGGCCCTCGGCGCGAAGGTATCTGGCAGCGTGAGCAGGAAGACCAGCTACGTGGTGGCCGGGGAGGCTGCGGGAAGCAAATACGACAAGGCCGTGCAGCTGGGCGTGCCCGTGCTTGACGAGTCCGCATTTCTGCGCATCCTGGAGAGCGGAGAGCCCCCGGCGGGGGAATAGCGTCCCGCGCCCATCGAGAAGCGCATGTCGAGGAACTTTATCGGGTGGGAATCCTGCATCGAATGCGCGAGAAGCCCCTTCCGTGCGCTCCTACCCTTCGCGAAACACGGCGCGGATTAGGTACTCTACGTTGCCGGCGCGTTTGCCTTGCAGGGGGGACTCGATAACGCCGGTCACCTCGAAGCCGGCTTCGGCCAGGGCCTGTTCGACTTCGCGCACGGTGCGCTCGCGGACCAGCGGGTCGGCGACGTAGCCTGCCTCATCGGTCTCTCCGCGCTCGCTTTCGAACTGGGGCTTCACCAGGCCTATGAAAACGCTGCCTGGAGCGCAGAGGCGTGCGAAGACGGGGGCCAGACTCGCCAGCCCGATGAAGCTGAGGTCCGCGACCAGCAGGTCGAACGGCGATGCGAGCCGTTCGGGGTCGGCGGTGCGGATGTTGGTGCGTTCGAACACGGAGACGCGGGGGTCGCTGCGCACCTTCCAGGCGAGCTGGCCGTAGTTCACGTCGACGCAGGTCACCTGACGGGCTTTCGCCTGCAGGAGGCAATCGCTGAAGCCGCCGGTCGAAGAGCCTATGTCGATGCAGCGCAGCCCCTCGACGCTCTGTCCGAAGGCCCTCAGCGCTCCTTCCAATTTGAAGCCCCCGCGGGAGACGTAGCGCTGCGGTCTCCTCACCTGGATGTCCGCGTCTGCCGAGACGGGTTGTGCGGCGCTGGTCGCATAGGCGTCGTCGACCTTCACTTCGTGCGCGAGCACGATGCGCTTGGCCTCTTCGGCGTCCGACGCCAGCCTGCGCTCGACGAGCATCTGGTCTAACCGCGCTTTCTTCACCCTGCCTCCTCGGCTTCGGCGCCTCTTGTCCTACGTTTGTCGGGGCCGAGGGAAGTCCTCTGCGTTTCTCCTCGGATGCGACATCGGGACAGTATAATGCCTGCTATGAACGAAGCAGCAGACAATCGCGAGAAGCCCCCTGCGCACGATCCCGCGCCCGCCGCGCGCGAGCCCGCCTCGCCCAGCACGACGGGTGCCATCCGCCAGGCGGCGGCTCGGCGCAGCAACACTCTGCACGAGTTGCTGGCGGAGTTCGCGGGCGAAGGCATGATGGACGTCACCAGTGCCCTGGGGCCCTTCCTGGACTTGGGCGAGGCATTGCTGGGTGTGGGCGACGAGGTGAATCATGTGGAGGACTTGCTGGTGCGCATGGGGCATGCCTATGGTGCAGCCAGCATGAACGTGTTCGCTCTCGAATCCACCATCGTCATGACGATGATTCTGCCCACGGGCGAAAGCCTTACCCAATCGCGGCGCGTCATCCGCTACGGGGACATGGATTACACCAAGCTGGAATTGCTTTCCAACCTGGGGGAGCGCTGCTGCAGCAAACCTATGGACGGTCGCATGCTGGCACGCGAGGTCGCGGCCATCCTGCGCATCGAGTCGCCGTCTTGGCGCGTGTATTTGGGCAGCATGCTGGGCACGGGGTTCTTCTGCGTCTTCTTCGGGGGCTCGCCGGCCGATGCCGTGGTTGCGGCTCTTATCGGGGCGCTCATGTGCTGGGCTATGCTGCATGCTCGCGAGTACTGCGCCAACACCTACGTTTTCAACCTGCTGGTCTCTCTCGTCGCCGGCGTCCTGGCCTGCTTGCTATCCGCCTTCATCCCGGGGCTCGACCGCGACACCATCATCATCGGCGACATCATGCTCATCGTCCCGGGCGTGGCCATGACCAACGCGGTACGCGACATCCTGGACGGAGCGACGGCCACCGGCGCCCTGCGCTTCCTGGAGACTCTGCTTTGGGCGGCGGCGCTTGCCTTCGGCTTCATGATCTCCCTCATGTTGGTGCCGCACTAGGGGGATGGGGGATATGCCGTTCGAGATAGTGCAATTGCTGGTGATCTTCCCCGCCTGCCTGGGGTTCGCCCTTGTCAACCATATGCGTCCGCGCTTGCTCGTGCGCGCCACGATGGGCGCCGTGCTGTGCTGGGCGGTCTATTTGGCCGTGTATCACGTCATGGGCGGCGAATTCGCGCCCGCTTTGGTGGCGAGCGCCGTGGCAGCCGGCTACGCGCAGGTGCTTTCCCATGGGAATCGGGCGCTTATCACGCCGTACTTCATCATCGCCGTGCTGCCGGTGGTGCCGGGCGCTTCGCTGTTCTACACCATGGCCGCAGCGGAAGGGGGCGATTGGGCGTCCGTCACGAATTATGCGCTGCGCACGGCTCAATTCGTCCTGGGCATAGCCATGGGAGGCAGTCTGGTGTGGGCGGCCATGGGCATCGTGCGCAACACGCGTGAAGCATGGAAGGCCCGTCGCTAGATTTCTAAGTCCGCCCGCGTCGGCGGACCAGATTGCATTTCGTGCGATGTTTCCCCCGGGGCGGCCTTGCGTCCCTCTTGCGCGTTATACTTGCTTGCATTGTCTGCATACGGAAGGAAGAGTCATGCAAATCACGCCTGCGGAAGTGGCAGAGACGCTGGCCATGGTCAGCCGGCAGCATCTCGATATCCGCACCATCACCTTGGGCCTCAACCTGCGCAGTTGCGTGCATGAAGACGTAGATGTCGTGGCAGCGAAGGTCTACGACCGCATGACTTCCGCAGCCGAGCAGCTGGTGCCCACGGCCGAGCAGCTCGAGCGGGAATTCGGCATTCCCATCGTGAACAAGCGCATTTCCGTCACGCCGATTGCGGAAATCTGCGGGGCGACCGACGCGCAGGACCTCACGCCCATCGCCGAGGCCATGGACCGTGCGAGCAAGCAGGTGGGAGTCGATTTCGTCGGCGGCTTCAGCGCCCTGGTGCACAAGGGCGCCACCCAGGCGGACGAGAAGCTGATGAATTCCATCCCCCATGCGCTGGCGGTAACCGATAACGTCTGCAGCAGCGTGAATGTGGCTTCCACTCGCGCGGGCATCAACATGGATGCCGTGTGGAAGATGGCCAACACGGTCATCGAAACGGCTCGCGCCACAGCCGAGCGAGATTGCATCGGCGCGGCCAAATTGGTCGTGTTCGCCAACGCCGTGGAGGACAACCCCTTCATGGCCGGCGCCTTCCATGGCTCCGGCGAGGCGGATGCGGTCGTGAATGTGGGCGTATCCGGGCCGGGGGTCGTGCGCAATGTGCTCGCGAACATGCCCGACAGTGCCAGCATCACCGACATAGCCGAGGCCATCAAGGCCACGGCCTTCAAGATCACCCGCGCCGGCGAGCTCATGGCCCGCACCGCCAGCGAGCGTCTGGGCGTGCAGCAGGGCATCCTGGATCTTTCGCTGGCCCCCACCCCCGCGGAGGGCGATAGCGTGGCGGAGATTTTAGAGGCCGTGGGCGTGGGGCAGTGCGGCGGCCCCGGTACGACGGCCGCTTTGGCCATGCTCAACGATGCGGTGAAGAAGGGCGGCGTTATGGCCAGCAGCAGCGTCGGCGGTCTCTCCGGCGCCTTCATCCCGGTCTCCGAGGATGCCGGGATGATCCGCGCCGCCAAGTCGGGCGCCCTCTGTCTGGAGAAGCTCGAGGCCATGACCAGCGTGTGCAGCGTCGGTCTGGATATGATCGCCATCCCCGGCGACACCTCGCCCGAGACGATTTTCGGTATCATCGCCGACGAGGCCGCCATCGGGGTCGTCAACACCAAGACCACGGCTGTCCGCGTGATACCCGCCATCGGGAAGGAGGCGGGGGAGATGCTCGAGTTCGGAGGCCTGCTCGGCAGTGCGCCGATAATGGCGGTGAACGTCCACGCCGGCAGCGTCTTCGCGCATCGTGGCGGCCGCTTCCCCGCGCCTTTGAATTCGCTGAAAAACTAGGCGTTCTCGCCCGTTCGCCCAGGCCCTCCGCGCCCGCGGTCTCGCGCACGACGAAACCTTCCGGGGGCACCCCGCCCCCCGAGCGCTCTCAGCCCTCGCAGTCCGCATTTGCGCCCGCATTTGCTCCCTTCTTTATGCATCCTTTGTGCTTGCTCTTGCGCGTCCTTCTTCACCCTTGCTAGAATGCTGTTTTGGACAACCTGTCAAGTAATGGGCAACCTGTCAAGAAGGAGGCACAGATGACTCAGGCAACCGCATCTCCGTCGCGCTCCTCCGCTTGCGACCGTCGCGTTGCCAAGACGCGGGCGGCTTTGCGCTCCGCCCTCATCGACCTCGTGGTCGAGCGGGGCTTGGCGGGCATTTCGGTCGGGGATCTTTGCGCTCGGGCCGACGTTACCCGCACCACCTTCTACAACCACTTCAAAAGCAAGGAAGAGCTCGTCGAGTCCATCGAGGACGAGATCATCGCCGAACTCGAGGGCATCCAGGCCCGCATGGCCACGCTCGACATGCTGCAGGCGGCCCTTTGCGTGAAGCGCCGCAAGCCCTTGCCCATTCTGGTGGACCTCTTCGACTATCTGCGCGGCGAAGGCGACTTCCTCTGCGCGGTCATGGGCCCGGGCGGCGACGTCCGCTTCGAACGGCGCCTGCGGGAGCGGGTCTGCACTACGCTGCGCGACTCGGTCCTTCACAAACGCTACCGCGAGAGCCAGGATTCGTTCGTGGACTACTATGTGGTCTTCTATGCGAGCGCGTATCTGGGCGTGGTCGAGCGGTGGCTGGAGACGGGCATGAGGCAGGACTCCGAGCATATGGCCCGCATCGCCCAGCGCCTGCTTTTCATCAAGCCGGGCGAATCCATTGAACTGTAAGCGCGTCTCGGCGCCCGAGCGCGCACCTGTTTTCCGGGAAGGGGAAGCGAAGATGGAAAACGAGCAGGACGATATCATGCGCATCGGTGTGGACGTGGGGTCCACGACGGTGAAGCTTCTGGTGCTGAATCCGGCGGACGAGACGCTCTTCGCAGTGTATCGGCGTCATCATTCCGACGTGCGTGCCACCATCATCGCCATTATCGACGAGGCGCTCGCCCAGGTGGGGGACGTGCCTGCCACCATCGACATCACCGGCAGCGGCGGACTGCTGCTCTCGCAGTGGCTGCAGGTCCCCTTCGTGCAGGAGGTGGTTGCCAACAAGACCGCCATCGAGCGCTTGATTCCGCGCACCGACGTGGCTATCGAGCTCGGCGGCGAGGACGCGAAGATCATCTATCTCGACGGCGGCATCGAGCAGCGCATGAACGGCACTTGCGCGGGCGGCACCGGGGCCTTCATCGACCAGATGGCGGCGCTGCTCGACACCGATGCTTCCGGGCTCGACGAGATGGCCGGTCGCCATACCATCATCTACCCCATCGCCAGCCGCTGCGGCGTCTTCGCCAAAACCGACGTGCAGCCCCTGCTCAACGAGGGGGCCAAGAAGGACGACATCGCCGCCAGCGTGCTGCAGGCCGTGGTCATGCAGACCATCAGCGGCCTGGCCTGCGGGCGTCCCATCCGCGGCAACGTGGCGTTCCTGGGCGGGCCGCTCCATTACCTGCCCGAGCTGCGTCAGCGCTTCATCGAGACGCTCGAGCTGACCGAGCAGACCATCATCATCCCCGAGGACTCGCATCTCTTCGTGGCGCGCGGCGCCGCCTTCGCGAGCGAGGAGAACGAGGAGACGGTGTCGCTCGGCGAGCTGAAGAGGAGAATGGCAAATCTGGGCGATACCCAGGGCAGCGAGGTCCCGCGTCTGGATCCCCTGTTCGCGAGCGAAGAGGAACTGGCAGCCTTCCGCGAGCGCCATGCTCGGGCCACGGTTCCCCAGGCCGACCTGGCGGATTACCGCGGAGAGGCCTACTTGGGCATCGATGCCGGCTCCACCACGCTCAAAAGCGCCCTTATCGGCAAGGGCGGCGAAGTGCTCTATAGCTTTTACGCCAACAACAAAGGCGACGTGCTGGGCACTGCACGCCGCATGCTCGGCGAGCTCGAGGAGCGCATCCCCAAAGATGCCGAGGGCGAGCCGCTCGTGCACATCGGGCACACCACCACGACCGGCTACGGCGAGGCCCTTCTGCTCGAGGCCATCCAGGCGGATAGCGGCGAGATAGAGACCGTGGCGCATCTGCGCGGCGCACGCGAGCTCGACCCGCAGGTCGATTTCATCCTGGATATCGGCGGGCAGGATATGAAGTGCATGACGGTGAAGGACGGAGTGATCGAGCACATCATGCTCAACGAGAGCTGCTCGGCCGGCTGCGGTAGCTTCATCGAGTCCTTCGCCACCAGCCTGAACCTCTCCGTGCAGGACTTCGCCCAAGAGGCGCTGCATGCCGGGTCCCCCGTCGATCTGGGGAGTCGCTGTACCGTGTTCATGAACAGCCGCGTGAAGCAGGCGCAGAAAGAAGGCGCCAGCGTGGCCGACATCAGCGCCGGGCTTTCCTACTCGGTCATCAAGAACGCGCTGTTCAAGGTCATCAAGCTGCGTGATGCAAGCGAACTGGGCGAGCATGCCATCGTGCAGGGCGGAACGTTTCTGAACGACGCCGTGCTTCGGGCGTTCGAGAATCTGGCCGGCCACGATGCCATCCGTCCCGACATCGCGGGGCTCATGGGTGCGTGGGGCGCGGCTCTGCTGGCACGCGACCGCGCTGCGGGAACGGTCTCGAACGTGCTCTCGCCTGCGGAGATCGACCAGCTGGTCGTCAAGCATAGCACCGTGCGCTGCGGCAAGTGCTCCAACAACTGCCTGCTCACCATCAACGACTTCGGCAAGGATCCCGAAACGGGGCGCCGTCGCCGCTTCATCACCGGCAACCGCTGCGAGCGCGGAGCGGGGGCCAAGGCCAAGAGCGCCGATGTGCCCAATCTCTTCGACTTCAAGAACGACCTGCTCTTCAACCGCGAGGTGCTGCCCTTGGAGAAGGCCCGCTACGGCACCGTGGGCATCCCCCGTGCGCTGAACATGTACGAGAACTACCCCTTCTGGCACAGCTTCTTCACCACGCTGGGCTACCGCGTGGAGCTCTCCAGCGCCAGTACCAAGGCCACGTTCGAGGCGGGCATCGAGAGCATGCCCAGCGAGAACGCGTGCTATCCGGCCAAGCTCTCCCACGGGCACATCATGGAGCTGCTCGAGCGCGATGCGGACTTTATCTGGATGCCCTGCATCCGCTGGGAGCGCCAAGAGGATGCGGGTGCCAACAACCACTTCAACTGCCCCATCGTCATGAGCTACTCCGAGGCGCTGAAGCTCAACATCGACGAGCTGCGCTCCAGCCGCACGGACTTCCTGAATCCCTTCATCCCCTACGATGACAAGGAGGCCCTGAAGAAGCGCCTCTACGAGCACCTCTCGAGGAGGCGCAAGAAGGAGCTGGAGGCGAAGGGCGACACCACGCCCGTTCCCACGAGGGCCGAGATTGCGCAGGCCGTGGAACGCGCCTGGCAGGTGGATTTGGACTTCAAGAACGCCATGCGGGCGAAGGGGGAGGAGACCCTGCGCTGGCTGGAGGAGAATCACAAGCACGGCATCGTGCTGGCGGGGCGTCCCTACCATATCGATCCGGAGATCAACCACGCCCTGCCCGAGCTTATAACCGGGTTCGGCATGGCGGTGCTCACCGAGGACAGCGTGGCGCATCTGGGCAGCCTGGAGCGCAATCTGCGCGTCTACGACCAATGGATGTACCATACGCGCCTGTACAATGCCGCGCGGGTGGTAACGCAGCGCAGCGATTTGGACCTGGTGCAGATGATGAGCTTCGGATGCGGTCTCGACGCGCTGACCACCGACGAGGTGGAGGAAATCCTGGAAGGCAGCGGCAAGGTCTACACGTTGCTGAAGATCGACCAGATTTCCAATCTGGGCGCGGCCCGCATCCGCATCCGCAGCCTGATGGCGGCGCTGCGGCAGCGCGAGGAGGAGGCCGCGTCCGCGCGTACGGCGCGCTCCGCCGCAGCCCCGCTCGAGGCGGGCATGGACCCCGTTGCGGACGAGGCGCAGGTCAATCTCGAGACGCAGGCCGGCGAGCTGGCGGCTGCGCGCGGGGCCTGCGTGACGGAGGGCTTCGAGTTCAAGGCCGATCGCGATGTGAGCTCGACTGAGTTCCCGCGCGCGGAATTCACCGAGGAGATGCGCAAGACCTACACGATTCTGGCGCCGCAGATGAGCCCGATTCATTTCGAGCTGCTGGTGCCCATCTTCAAGGCCAACGGTTACAATTTGGAGCTGCTGCCCGCCGTGGATCATGGCGCGGTGGATGCGGGCCTGAAGTACGTCAACAACGACATCTGCTATCCGTCCATCCTGGTGACGGGTCAGATCATGGAAGCGGCCACGAGCGGGCGCTACGACATGAGCAAAACGGCCTTCATCATCACGCAGACCGGCGGCGGGTGCCGCGCAACCAACTACATCGCGCTCATCCGCAAGGGCCTGCACGATGCGGGGCTCGACCACGTCCCCGTCGTCTCGCTGGCCTTCAACAACACCGGCGAGGTGAATTCCGGCTTCAACGTGTCCGTCAAGATGCTGCTGAATGCGATTCCGGCCCTGGTCTCGGGCGATCTGCTGATGCAGCTGCTCTATCGCACGCGCCCCTACGAGGCGGTGCCCGGCAGCGCCGACGCGCTGTTCCGCAAGTGGATGGATTACCTGGTGGAGCACGAGACCCGCATGAAGCGCGGCGAATTCACGCGGATGTACGAGCAGATAGTGCGGGATTTCGACGAGTTGCCGTGCGTGGACTTCGGCAGCAAGCCGCGCGTGGGCGTGGTGGGGGAGATTCTGGTGAAGTTCCATCCCACGGCCAACAACAACATCGTGGGGACGATAGAGGACGAGGGCTGCGAGGCCAACGTCCCCGGGCTGGTGGACTTCTTCCTCTTCGGCATGCTCAATCCCGCGGTGCGCCATCGCGAGCTCACGCCCGACTTCAAGAAGTATCTGGGGGCGAAGGGCCTGGTGGGCTTCGTGGAGTCGCAGCGCAATCCCGTGCGTCGCGCATTGGATCGCAGCAAGCGCTTCGAGCCGTTCATGCGCATCGAGGACATAGCGCGCGGGGCGAGCGACATAATCGATCTGGGCAATACCATGGGCGAAGGCTGGCTGTTGACCGGGGAGATGGTGGAGCTGGTGAACGAAGGCGTGCCCAACATCGTGTGCACGCAGCCCTTCGCCTGCCTGCCGAACCATGTCGTGGGCAAGGCCGTCATCAAGGAGATGCGCCGTCAGTATCCGCAGAGCAACATAGTGGCCGTGGACTACGACCCGGGAGCCAGCGAGGTCAACCAGCTCAACCGCATCAAGCTGATGATAGCGGTGGCGAAGGAGAACCTGAAGGCCGCACGCGCGGAGATGGCGACGGCGTAGCGCACGACACGAGGAGGCGCATATGGCCGGAGTGCTCTACATATGCCCGACGCCGCTGGGCAACTTGGGCGATATGACGCCGCGGGCCCTCGACGCCCTGCGCGAGGCGGATGTCGTCTACGCGGAGGACACGCGCGTCACGGGCAAACTGCTCCGCGCCTTCGGGATCCCCGCCCATCTCGAGCGCTGCGACGAAGCGAGCCTGCAGGCGAAGGTGCCCCAGCTGATAGATCGCGTGCAGGCGGGCGAGACGGTCGCGTTCTGCAGCGATGCCGGCATGCCGGGCGTTTCGGACCCGGGGCAGCGGCTGGTCGCGGCAGCTCGTCGGGCGCGGGTGCCCGTGGTCGTGCTTCCCGGGCCGACGGCGGTTGCCGCGGCGTATGTGGCCAGCGGCTTCAGCTGTCCCCGTTTCTACTTCGGCGGTTTCTTCCCGCGCAAGGCGGGGGAGCGCAGGCGCACGCTCGAGGGGCTGGCGCTGCTGGATGCGGTGCTCGTCTTCTACGAGAGCCCGCGACGGGTGGCGGATGCGCTCGCGGCCATCGCCCGAATATTCCCCGGGCGCGATGTGGCCGTGTGCCGCGAGCTCACCAAGGTCCACGAAGAGGTGTTCGTGGGTGCATCCGTCCAGGTGGCAGAGGAGTTTGCGCGAAGAGAGCAGGCGGGCGGGATTCGTGGCGAGATAGTGCTCGTCGTCGATGCGGCCGGTGCGGAGGAGTTCCAAATGGCGCAGGACGCCACGAGAGAGGCCGCCCGCGCCCGCGCCGTCGAATTGCTCGACGAGGGGGCTCTCAGCAAGAAGGACATCGCTGCGCGGCTCCAGGTCGAGTTCGGGCTCAAGCGCAACGAGGCCTACGAGCTCGTGCACGTCGGAGAGGCATAGGGCGGAGAAGATGGTGGAGGACAACCTCATCTTCGTGGATGAGTTCGAAGTTCGCTTGAACCGGAAGGACGTGAAGGCCCTGCGGATGCGCGTGGCGTCGGATGGTCACGTGGAGCTGAGCATGCCCCGCCGGGCGACGAGGGCGCAGGCGGAGGCCTTCGTCCGCGCCCGCGCCGACTGGATCCGCAGGCAGCAGGAGGCGATGCGCGAATCCCCCATGGCCCAAGCCGATAGGGCGGAGAAGGAAGAGGTGGAGGCCTGGCGCGGCGTCGTGGGGGCGGTCGTCCCGGGCTTGGTCGAGAAGTGGGCGCCCATCATGGGCGTGCGGGTGGGCAAGCTGGCCTATCGCAATATGCGCAGCAGGTGGGGAAGCTGCCAGCCCGAAACGGGGCGCATCTGCATTAACATCCGGCTTGCGCTCTATCCTCCCGAATGTCTGGAATACGTGGTCGTCCACGAGCTCTGCCACCTGATCGTGCCCGCCCACGGGCCGAAATTCTGGGCTGAAGTGGAGAAATATCTGCCGAATTGGCGGCAGGCGGCGCAGAAGCTGAAAAAGTAGCCTCGCGCGGGCGCTGGTCGGGCGCGAGCGGGCCACCCCATATCTTGTGGTCGCCACCTTGCCGACCACTTTCGCCTCCATATCCCCTTCATTCACAAAACCCCTGGTCAAATAGCGGAATCAGACCGAAAAAGTCTAATATGGTCTACTGTGGTTACTATTGAGATTAGGCGTGGAAAGGCCGGCTTCGATATAATGGACGGACTTTGCACCGCAGTGCGAACGCCCACATGAGCGCGTTGCGGTGGAAACCGACCGCGATGGTGCCCGGCATCATCGCTGGAAAGGCGAGAAAATGAAACTTGAAACGCAGCACTTGCTCGGGGCCTGGTTCGCCGTATTGCTGGTCGCGCTCCTGACGACCGCGCTCCTGGCGATCGCGCCTAGGGCCGCCTCGGCGGATGAGGCCTTAGACGCCGAGATCAGCGACCTTCAGAAAAAGGTCGAATCCACCGCCGAGGAATACAACGACGCTCAAGCCAGGCTCGAAGAACTCCAGGGCCAGGTGGCAGAGAACAGATCCAAGATCGACCAGATCAACGCCGAACTGCCCGCCCAGGAAGAAGACGCCGCCGAATCGGTTCGCGTGCTCTATTCCGTGCAGGAGGAGGGCGGCAGCTTCATCGAGATGATTCTGAGCAGCGAGAGCTTTTCCGACTTCATCCAGAAGATCGAGTACCTCAATACCATCAACGACCACAACACCGCGCAGATCAAGCGCCTCTCCGATTCCAAGGCCGAGCTCGAGGCCACGCAGACTTCGCTCGACCAGGCGCTCGACGACGCCAAGACGGAGGCGGATCGGGCCGAGCGCGCCCTCGATAGCGCCAAGGCCGCCCGCCAGGAGGCCCAGGAGAAGGCCGCCGCCATAGCCGCGCAGGAGGCCGCCGAGGCTGCCGCCGCCGCCGAGGACGCCGCTGAAGCGCAAGCTGCCGCTGAAGCGCAGGGCGATGATGCCGCCGCCGAGGCCGCCCCTGCCGATCAGTCCGCGGCAGAGCCCGAGACGACGCAGGGCACGGGCACGGATGCTCAGAACGAGGAGAAGAACGTGGATTCCTCTTCTTCCGAGGCGCCTTCCGGCTCCGTTTCGTCCGGGGATGTCGATTGGTCCAGCGACAAGACCGCCTTCGTGAACGAATGGGCGGGGCGCATCGACGATTATCTCTCGGGCAGCCCGCTCGCGGGCCAGGGCAAGACCTTTGCCGAAGCCGCCTGGGATTACGGCGTCGACCCGCGCTGGTCGCCCGCCATCTCCTATGTCGAGAGCAGCCGCGGCGCCCGTTGCTTCCGCTCGCACAACGCATGGGGATGGGGGTCGAGCAGCTGGGGCAGCTGGGAAGAGGCCATTCCCGCCCATGTGTCCGGCTTGGCACGCGTCTATGGCAGCACGCTGACCCTCTCCGCCGCCAAGAAGTACTGTCCTCCCAGTTACAGGGACTGGTACAACAAGGTCCTCAATCAGATGAACAGCATCTAGCGTGCGGCGGGGGACGGAACGGTTTGCAGGGCTGCTCGTAGCCGCCATGCTGGCATTTCCCAATGTCGGCTGGGCGGTGGAGACCAGCACCTCGACGAGCTCGAGTAGCTGGAGCGCTGCCAGCGCCTCGAACACCTCGTCTTCGGCCTCCTCTCAGGCGACAACCTCCACTTCGACCTCGTCCGACGCATCCGGCTGGTACGAGAATGCCGCGCCCGTCTCCGAGGAGGAGCTTTCGGAATTGCAGAAGCGCGTGGAAGATTCGGCGAAAGCCTACGACGAGGCGGTGCAGGCGGTAGAGGACATAAGCGAGCAGGTCGAAGCCAACGAGAAACTGCTCGAGGAGACCGCAGACAAGCTCCAGGCCCAGAAAGGCCGCAGCGCGCAGGCCATGGAGACCATGTACAAGATGCGCCGCGGCGGCTACGGCATCGCGGGCATGATCTTGAACAGCATGAGCATGGAGGAATTCCTGACGACTTGGCAATATCTGGATAGCATCGAGCAGCACAACTATAGCGAAATCGAGCGTTATGCCGATTTGAAGAGGAGCTACGAGGAGACGCGAAGCATCTTGGAGCAGCAGAAGGCCGCCGCCGAGCAACGCGAGAAGGAAGCCGCCGACGCGCTGGCCCAGGCGCAGGCCGCCCGCGAGGAGGCTCAGAACCGAGCCGCCAGGGCCGCGCAAGAAGAGCAGGCCCGCCTGGCTGCTGCAGGCGTGGACACCAGCGCCGTGGACTGGACGGTCGGCAAAGACGCCTTCGTGGCCACGTGGACGCAGCGCATCGACGTCTACTTGGCAGGCTCTCCCATGGCGGGCACGGGGAAGGCCTTTGCCGAAGCCGCCTGGCGCTACGGCGTCGACCCGCGCTGGTCGCCTGCCATATCCAACACGGAGAGCACGAAAGGACGCTTTATCCCCGGCGGCTACAACGCCTGGGGCTGGACCAACGGCCAAGGAGGGTATCGCACGTTCGCGTCGTGGGAGGACGGCATAAACCAGCACGTGGCCTATCTGGCGCGCTCCTACGGCTATACGATAACCCTCGAGCACGCGCAGAAATACTGCCCGCCCACCTACCAGGCCTGGTACGCGACCACCCTCTCGCAGATGCAAACCATCTAATCCGCCATCGCCGCCGCCACCGCCGCAGGTGCTGGCGTTGCAGGTGTCGCCGTGCCGCTGCCGCAGGCAGCCCCCTCCTGTTTCTACGGTATAATCCATGCGAACGCAACCAAGTGAAACGAGCAGCCGATGCCAGACGAACTACAGGGATTGCCTCCCTCGGAGGCGGGCGAGACCGCGCATCTGCCCAAACCTGGGAGTTCGAGCGGCTGCATGCTGCGCACGAGCATCTGATCTGCGGTAAGGCGCAGGGAAAGCGTAAACGATCATGATGAACAAGCTGTCTAGGCCGGCCGAGCATGGTGGACGACGAAAGGTCCTGGTCGTCGAGGACAACGACTTGAATCGCGAGATACTCTGCGCACTCTTGGAAGACGAGTTCCGCGTCATCGAGACATCCGATGGCGAAGAGGGCCTGGAAGCTCTCGCCGAGAACTACACCGACCTTTCCGTCGTGCTGCTCGACGTGTATATGCCCCGCTGCGATGGCTTCGAGTTCCTGCGGCGCATGCGGGCGGACGAGCGTTACGACTCGGTGCCGGTGGTGGTCACCACGGCGAGCGATCGCGACGATGACGAGATCGCCTGCTTGAAGCTCGGCGCCAACGACTTCGTCCTGAAGCCCTACAACGTGGACGTCATCAAGAACCGCGTGAACAACATCATCCGTCTGCGCGAGTCGGCGGCCATCGTGAACCAGCTCATGTACGACGAGGTGACGGGCCTGTACAGCAAGGAGTTCTTCTACCGCGAGGTGGAAGATGCCTTTTCCGGTTCTCCCGAGGCCGAGTACGATCTCGTATGCAGCGACATCGACAATTTCAGGTCCATGAACGACCGATACGGCGAAGCCAACTGCGACGTGCTGCTGCGTGCGCTCGCCGAACGCGAGATGGAGCTGTTGCCCGGCCTGGTGGCGGGCGGTCGCATCGGCGCCGATATGTTCGCCTTTCTCATGGAACACCAGCGGCCAGGCTGGCAGCGCGTGCTGCATTCCGTGACCGGCGGCTTGCCGCTGCCGAACGTCAACGTCAAGTTCGGCGTGGTGGAGCGGGCGGATCGCGCCATGACGGTGCCGAAGGTGTGCAACCGCGCCATCGCTGCGCTCGAAACGGTGCGGGGGCGCATAGGCGTGAACGTGGCGATGTTCGACGACGAGCTGCACGAGTGCCAGATGCTCGAGCAGGCCATCCGCGAGGGCATGGAAACCGCGCTCAGCGAGTTGCAGTTCTCGGTGTTCTATCAGCCCAAACACAATGTGCGCACCGGGCGTATCGGCGGAGCCGAGGCGCTCGTGCGCTGGTTCCATCCTAAGATCGGCACCATCAGCCCCGGGCTGTTCATCCCCATCTTCGAGAAAAACGGCTTCATCACGCGCCTCGATATGTTCGTGTGGGAAGAGGCGTGCAAGGAGCTGAAGCGCTGCCAGGAGGCCGGCCTGCCCTGCGTTCCCATTTCGGTGAACGTCTCGCGTCTCGATTTCGACGTGGCGGATCTGCCCTCGCGCATCGAGGCGCTCGCCGATAAGTACGGACTCGACCACGACATGCTGCACGTGGAGCTGACCGAGACCGCCTATTCCGACAACCCCGAGGCCGTCACCGATATGCTGCGCGAGCTGAAGGAACGCGGATTTGCCACCGAGCTCGACGACTTCGGGGCGGGGTATTCTTCGCTCGTGTCGCTGAACGCGCTGCCGCTCGACGTGATGAAGCTCGACATGAGCATGATTCGCAAGGCCACCGAGCTCGACGACTTCCGCATCATGGAATCGACCATCAAGCTGGCCCAGATGCTCGACCTCAAAACCGTGGTCGAGGGGGTCGAGACGGTCGAGGAGGTCGAGCGCGTCACCGAGATGGGATGCGACCTCATACAGGGCTATTATTATTCGAAGCCTCTGAACCGGGAGGATTTCGAAGCCTATTTGGCGCAGGAGGGGAAACGATGACTGTAGAAGAACTCTACGAAGCGATTGGCGGCGATTATGCCGAGGCGCTCAAGCGTTTGCCGACCGAGGCCCTCGTGGCGCGGTTCGTGGTGAAGTTTCTCGACGATCCGTCGTGCGCCGACGTGGTCTCGTCGTGGCGTGCGGGCGACGAGGCGGGCGCCTTCGAGGCAGCGCACAAGGCCAAGGGCGTGTGCGCCAACCTGTCGCTTACCGCGCTCGCCGACCTGACGAGTCGAATCTGCGAAGCGCTGCGGCCCGGCAACGACGAACTGCGTGCGAGCACCGATGTGGATGGTCTCGTGAATCTTCTGGAGGAGCGGCATCGCGCCGCGAACCGGGCTATTTCCGCCTACGCGAAAGCCGCTGAATAGTCGCCATGGGCAAGGGAACACCGAGCGATATCGAGTCGGAGGGGGCCGCAAGAGGCCTTACCCGCACGCTCTCTCCCGTGGGCGTGTGGGGGCTCTCGTTCGGCTGCATCATCGGCTACGGCGCCTTCTCCATGCCGGGCTCGACGTTTCTTCCTCTCGCCGGCCCGCTGGGAACGACCATCGCGCTGTGCATCGGCGCGTTGCTCATCTTCGTCATAGCGGTCAATTACCGCTTCCTGTGCAACCGGTTTCCCGATTCGGGCGGCTCGTATGCGTTCACGCGCAACCTGTTCGGTTACGACCATGCGTTTCTCTGCGCTTGGGCGCTCGTGCTCGCCTATATCTCGCTGATCGGGGCCAACGCCACCGCCTTCGTGCACATCGGCCGCTATGTGTTCGGGTCGGCCCTTCAGGTGGGGCTCCATTACCAGGTGGCCGGCTACGACATCTATCTCGGCGAGGTAGCGGTCACCGTAGGCGTCCTCTTGCTGTTCGCGGCCTTGGCCTGCGGCCGAAAGCGCCTGCTCAACGGCGCGAACACGCTGCTAGCCTTCACGCTTCTGCTGGGGGCCGTCGCGTGTTTCGCGGGAGTGCTCGTGCTGGGCGGCTCCGATCCGTCCCGCTTCGAGCCCGCCTTCTCGCCATCCCATCCTCCCGTCGCGGGCGTGCTCGGGATGCTGGCGCTGGTGCCCTGGGCGTTCATGGGTTTCGAGACGGTGTCGCATACGGCGGGCGAGTGCAAGTTCTCGCCGCGCAAGATGGGCCTGCTCATGGTGCTCGCCATCTTGGCGGGTTTGGCGGTGTATCTCATGATGATGGCCATCGCCATCATCGGCGCCCCCGACGAATACGGCGGGTGGGTCGGCTATGTTGCCGATTTGGGCAACCTCGACGGGCCGGTGGCGCTTCCCACGCTCAACGCGGCGGCGTCTGCCATGGGGGCTGCGGGCGTGGTGCTCTTGATGATCGTGGTCGTGGCAGCGCTCTCCACAAGCCTGCTCGGTTTTCTGCGTGCGGCGAGCCGGCTGCTCTATTGCATGGCGCAGGACGGGATTCTCCCCGAGAGGCTCGCGCGGCTGAACAAGAACCATGTACCCGCAAACGCCATCTTGCTCGTGCTGGGGATCTGCATCTTCGTGCCGTTCCTCGGCCGCGCCGCCATCGGGTGGGCCACCGATGCCACGGCCATCAGCGCGGGCGTGGCCTATGGCTACACCTGCATGTGCACGTTCCGGGTAGCGCGAGACGAAGGGCTCGGGGGCATGAAGGTCGCCGGATCCCTGGGCATGGTCATCTCCATTCTGTTCATAGCCTTCCCGCTCGTGCCCAACTTCTACGCGGTGGCCGCCCTGCCCGCCGAGTCGTATCTCATACTTGCGGTGTGGAGCCTATTCGGCTTGGTCTACTTCCGCAGCGTGTTCAAACGCGATGAGCGCGGACGGTTCGGCAAGACGCCCCTCGTGTGGTTCTTCATGCTGTCGCTTATCTTCTTCACGTCCACCATGTGGGTGCGGCAATCGACCTACGACGCCGCTCAGCAGACGGTCGACAACCTGAGTTCTTACTATGCTGAGGAATATGCAGAGCGGGGAATAGTCCAGGACGAGACGAATGCGCTTCGGGAAGAAGAGAAGCTGCAGGCCGAGGCAAACCGCGTGGAAACCGTGCTCATGAACGACAGCTTCGTGCTCATGGCCACCATCGCGGCGAGCCTTGTGGCGCTGTACAGCATCTACCGGCTCATGCTGCGGCGCGAGCGCAGCCAGGAGACCAGGCGTCGCGAGGCCGAGGGCGCGAGCGAGGCGAAGACGGCGTTCCTCTCGAGCATGTCGCACGACATCCGCACGCCCATGAACGCCATCATCGGCTATACCGAGCTTGCCAGGCGCGAAGGGCTGACGCTGCCGGAGATACGTGACTATTTGGAGAAAATCGATTCGTCGAGCAAACATTTGCTCGGGCTGCTCAATGACGTGCTGGAGATGAGCCGCATCGAGAGCGGTAGGCTCGAGCTCGTCTTGGGGCCGACCGACTTGCGTCGGATTATCGCGGATCTGCGCGACATGTATGCCACGCAGATGCACGAGAAGGGCATCGAGTTCAGCGCCGAAGTGCGCGAGATGCGCGATGCCGTGGTGATGTGCGATACATCGCGTCTCGATCGCATCTTGCTGAACCTCACGAGCAATGCCTTGAAGTTCACGCCCGAGGGCGGCGAGGTATCGGTCGTGCTTTCTCAGGCGGGCCGTGCCGAAGAGGGCCGCGCCGCATATGAGCTGCATGTGAAGGATACGGGCATCGGCATGACCGCGGAGTTCGCCGAGCGCGTGTTCGATGCGTTCGAGCGCGAGCAGACGACCACGGTGAGCGGCATTCAGGGGACGGGCTTGGGAATGTCCATCACGAAGGCCATAGTGGATGCCATGGACGGCACGATCCGGGTGGTCACCGCGCTCGGCGAGGGCACGGAGTTCATCATGAACGTGGAGTTTGATGTCGTTTCAGAAGGCTGGGACGACTCCGGAGCGCGCGCCGGCGGAGTGGCCGCGGCGGGGCCTGCTCCGAAGCCCGAGGCATACGACTTCGCGGGCAAGAGGATCCTGGTGGCCGAAGACAACGAGATCAACCGCGAGATCGCCATGCTCATTTTGGAGGATGCGGGCTTTGCCGTGGAGCTCGTCGAGAACGGCGAATTGGCGCTCGAGCGCGTGGAGTCGGCCGAGCCCGGCTTTTACGACGCCGTGCTCATGGACGTGCGCATGCCGGTTATGGATGGACGCGAGGCCACGCGTCGCATTCGCGCGTTGCCCGACCCGCAACGTGCGCAGGTGCCCATTGTCGCTGCCGCCGCGAACGTATTCTCCGATGACGTGCAAGCCAATCTCGATGCCGGCATGGATGCTTTCGTCGGCAAGCCCATCGATACCGCCAAGCTGCTGGCAACTCTCGCGGAGTTGATGTAAGGGCCTTTCTTTAATTCCCCGCGGTCGAGTTTGCGCCGATCTTCCGCCCGAGCGGCGGGCCGTACTTGCGCTGCGATTCGTTTTCGCAGCTCATGATATGCTTATCGCATGCTCTGGAATCTCCTGGCCTTCGCCCTGGGGAGCGTCAAGGGCAAATACGTCGGAGGGCGATGCGGAAAGGATCGGGCGGTATGGGCTTGCGCGAACGATTGATCAAGGAATTGAAACTCGGGGAGCCTCTTTCGAAGGAGAAGAGCTTGGAGAGAGGCCGTGCCCTGCGCGCGAGCGTTCCGCGCAGCTCGCATGCCGCCTGGTCGCCCGCAGCCGACCGTCCCGACCCCGTCGAGTTGCTGCGCAGCCAGGGCGAAACGCGCGTGCAGGCGCTTTTGCCTCTGCGCTACGAGCGCATGAGCGCCTCGGCGTTCACCTTCTACCGCGGCGGTGCCCTCATCATGGCCTCCGACCTCTCCAGAACGCCCACGACGGGTATCGAGGTGCAGGCATGCGGGGACGCGCACATATCGAACTTCGGCATGTTCTCCAGCCCCGAGCGCCGCACGGTATTCGACATCAACGACTTCGACGAGACGCTGCCCGGCCCTTGGGAGTGGGATGTGAAGCGCCTTGCCGCCAGCGTGGAGATATGCGGGCGCGACAACGGCTTCTCGGAGAAGAAGCGCCGCGCTGCGGTGCTCGCGTGCGTGCAGGGATATCGCGAGGGCATGGCGGCTTTCGCCGATAGGGGGCATCTGGATGTCTGGTACGCGCATCTCGATGTCGATACCCTGCGCGAAAAGATCGCAGCCGCAGCCGAAGCCGATGTCAAGAGCACGAAGAAGGCAGATAAGTTCATCGCCAAGGTCAAGAGCAAGGACAGCGCACGTGCCGTTCGTAAGTTCACCGAGGTCGTCGATGGCCAGCTGCGCATCGTGAGCGATCCTCCCATCATCTTTCCTCTCCGCGAGTTGCTGTCGCAGGAAAGCGGCGGGCGCTTCACCGAGCAATTCGAGGAGCGGAGCATCGAGAGGGCGATAAGGGCGGTCCTTTTCGAGTACAGCTCGACTCTCGGCCCTCATAAGCAGGCGCTCATACGCGAATACACGCCGGTGGACATGGCTCATAAGGTGGTGGGCGTAGGCAGCGTGGGAACGCGTGCCTGGATCGTCGTCATGCAGGGCGCCGATAAGGACGACCCGTTGGTTCTGCAGGTGAAGGAGGCGCAGGAGTCGGTGCTCGAACGCTTTGTGGGAAGAAGCGTGTTCGGGCAGCATGGGCAGCGCGTCGTGGAGGGCCAGCGGGCGATGCAGACGTCGAGCGATATGCTGCTCGGCTGGTGTCGGATGCTGGCTGAGGATGGCAGGAGGAAGGACTACTACGTGCGCCAGCTTTGGGACGGCAAGGGGTCGATCGACTTGTCCCTGCTCGAGGCCGCGCAGCTGAAGGCGCTCGCGGCTGCCTGCGGATGGACGCTCGCGCACGCTCATGCGCGTACGGGCGACAGGTTCGCCATTTCCTCATACTTGGGACATTCCGATAAGTTCGACAGGGCGCTGGCCGATTTCGCAGTCGCCTACGCCGATCAAAACGAGGCCGACTACCAGCGCTTCAGGGAAGCGCTCGAAGCAGGCGAGCTCGCATAGGGGGCAATCGCGGGCGAGCTGCCGCCACGTCGCCCCTTCGCCTCCTCCCGCACGTAGGTTGTATGGCGCTCTCCCCGCGCATGCGGCCCGTCTGCTAGACTTATCTACTTGCAGTGCACGCCAGCGACGGAAAGCGAGCATCCCCATGTCGAAGGGCACCTTCAGCATCACCACGCCCATATACTACGTGAACGCGGCTCCTCATCTGGGGACCGCCTACACCACCGTCGGCGCGGACACGCTTGCCCGCTACAAGCGCATGGACGGCTACGACGTGGCCTTCGTCACCGGCATGGACGAGCACGGCCAGAAGGTGGCGGACACCGCCGCCAAGAAGGGCATGTCCCCGCAGGCCTGGTGCGACAGCATGGAACCCGCCTTCCGCGGGGTCTGGGACCTGCTCGATATCAGCTACACCGATTTCGTTCGCACCACGCAGGCCAGCCAGGCGCGCTCCGTGCAGAAGTTCTGGAGCGAGCTCCACGACAAGGGCTGGCTCTACAAGGGCAGCTACGAGGGCTGGTACTGCGTCCACGAGGAGACCTACTACGCGGAAGGCGATCTGCTGAAAAACGACGAGGGCGAGCTGGTCTGCCCGGATTGCAAGCGCCCGGTGCAGCGTGCCGCGGGCGAGGAGAACTGGTTTTTCAAGCTCTCCGAGATGCAGGAGCCGCTGCTTGAGTTCTACGAGGAGCATCCCGACTTCATCCAGCCCGTCACGCGCCGCAACGAGATAGTGAACTTCGTCGAGGGCGGCCTGAAGGACCTCTCCATCTCGCGCAGCACCTTCGATTGGGGCGTGCCGCTGCCCTTCGACGAGGGGCATGTGGCTTACGTCTGGGCCGATGCGCTGCTGGCCTATCCCACGGGCATCGGCTACGCCGACCCGCAGCGCCAGGCCGAGTTCGACGCCCATTGGCCCTATCAGTATCACTTCGTGGGCAAGGATATCACGCGCTTCCACTGCGTAATCTGGCCTGCCATGCTGCTGGCTTGCGGCATGCCCACGCCGGATCATGTCTTCGGGCATGGGTTTTTGCTCACCAAGGGCGAGAAGATGTCGAAGAGCAAGGGCAACGGCGTCATGCCGCAGGATCTGGTGAAGGTCTTCGGCGTCGATGCCTATCGCTACTACTTCATGAGCGATGTGCAGTTCGGCCACGACGGCAACATCTCCATGGAGCGCATGGTGCAGGTTTACAACGCGGACTTGGCTAATACCTGGGGGAACTTGGTCTCGCGTGTATACAACATGACGGGTAGGTATTTCGAGGGCAGGGTCCCGGCTGCCCCTGCGGGGGCGGAGGAAAACCCCCTGGCCGATTTGGCGTCCGGACTCTACGAGCGCTACGACGCCTGCATGGACAAGGTGGACTTCACAGGGGCCGCCGCCGCCGTGCAGGAGCTGGCGGGCGTTGCCAACCATTATGTGGAAGACAGTGCGCCGTGGAATTTGGCGAAGGATCCGGCCAAGGTCGAGGAGCTGGCCGCGGTCATCTACAACGCCCTGGAAGCCTGCCGCATCATCGCCTTGTTCCTGGCTCCTTTCATGCCCCGCACTTCCGACGAGGCATGGCGTCGCCTGGGCCTGGGGAAGGCCAGCGAGCGCACGGATTTGCAGGACGCATCGCGCTGGGGGCAGCTCCCGGCGGGCAATCCCGTGGAGAAAGGCGAGCCTCTCTTTCCGCGCCTCGATCTGGACGCCATCGATTTGAACCTGGAATAGCGTGGCCGTGGCCGACGAGAGGAAAAATCCCGACGAGGTCTTCTACGACCTTAAGTTCCGAGTGAAGCGCAAGAGCGGGACGTACAAGGAGCTGCCTGCTCCCGCGCCGGCGCTCGAGGCGCCCATCGCGGATTCGCATTGCCACTTGCAGATGCTCTCGCACCTGGATCTGGCCCTGGCGCGTGCGGCGGCCTACCGGGTCGATTTCATCTGCGACATCTGCGATCCGACGGAAGACGCGGGCGAGGTCTATGCCGGGCTGGATGGCTGGCGCATGGCCGCGGCCGCCTGGTTGGACGCCATCGCGCCCGGTGAGTTCTTTGACCAGCCACGCATCCGCATCGCCTGCGGCGTTCATCCCCACAACGCCAAATCCTACGACAACGCCGTGGAGACCCGGCTGCTCGAGAAGCTCCGCGATCCGCGCACGAGCTGCCTGGGCGAGGTGGGGCTCGATTTCCATTACGACCTCTCGCCTCGCGAGGCTCAGCGCAAGGCCTTCCGCAGGCAGGTGCAGCTGGCCCATCGCACGGGGCTGGTCCTCTCGCTGCACATTCGCGAGGCGCACCAGGAGGCGCTTGCGATTTTGGACGAAGAGGGGCTGCCCGAGGCGGGGACGATCCTTCATTGCTGCACTCTGGGCCCGGCGGAGCTGGAGCCTTGGATTGAACGCGGGTGTCATATCGCCTATGGCGGGGCGATAACCTTCAACAAACTGGAGGACGTGCGCGAGGGGGCGAGGCTGGTGCCCGAGGAGCGCCTCGTGCTGGAAACGGATGCGCCCTACATGACCCCGGTGCCGCTGCGGGGCGTGGAAAACGGGCCGGAGTTCGCCATCTTCACCGCGGAGCGGCTCGCGGCCGTGCGCGGCATCGCCCCGGGCGAGGAGAGACGCGCCTTTTTGGAGGGGCTCCACGCAAGGACGGTCGGGCTGTTGGATCGGGAGCCGACGACATGGCAAAAACGAGGGCGGTAATCTGCGCCTCGCCCCATGCGGGCGGGGTCTGCGACGCGCTGTGCGCGGATGCGGTGCGGCAGCTGGAGGAACGTTTCCCCTGCGACATCGCCCTGTCGCTGTCCGTCGTCGGCCTGAGTATCGAGGGATGCATCGGATGCGATCGCTGCCGCCGCACGTACCGGTGCTTCCAGCGAGACGACATGGGCGATGTCCTGCGGGTGTTCGATGTCGCCGACGAGCTCTACGTGGCGAGCCCCGTCTACTTCGCGGGTCCGCCCTCGCAGTTCAAGGCCCTGCTCGACCGCCTTCAGCCCAGGTATTGGGAGTGGCTCGACACGCCGCGAGAGCAGCGTCCGCAGAAAAAGCCGGCGCATCTGCTGGCAGTGGGGGAGGGCGGTGACCCGCATGGCTGCGACCCGTTGGTGGCCTGCACGCGTTCCGCCCTGGCGCCTGCCGGCTTCGATTTGGCGGCGGTTCAGGTCGCGCTCGGCACCGAGCCGGACGCGGCTGGATGGCTGGCGGACTAGAGCCTGCGGAGGAGGAGCATGGAAGAGCGACTTTCCCCGCTGGCCGGAGTGCGGGCCACCCGTGAAGTGCTCGAGGCGCACGGCTTGGCGACCAAGCATGCGCTCGGGCAGAACTTCCTGGTCAACGATGCTATCCTGCGCAAGATCGTGGATTTGGCAGAGCTGGGGCCGCAGGATCGGGTGCTGGAGGTGGGGCCGGGCATAGGCACGCTCACCATCGCGCTGCTGAAGAGGGCGGGTGCCGTGGCCTCGGTGGAGTGCGACCGCGACTTGCCGGCCGTGCTTGCCCAGACGTGCGCACCCTGGGCGGACCGCTTCACGCTCATAGAAGGCGATGCCGTGGCACTGAGTCGAGAGGAGGTGCCCTTCGCGCCTACGAAGCTGGTCAGCAATCTGCCCTACGCCGTCGCGGCGACGGTCGTGCTGGGTTATTTCGAGCGCTTTGCCAGCCTGCGGCAGGCGACGGTGATGGTGCAGGCGGAAGTGGCGCAGCGTATGATGGCCCGGCCCTGCGCCAAGAATTACGGCGCCTACACGGTGAAGCTGGGGCTTCTCGCGCGTCCTGCCGGATGCTTCGGCGTGTCCCCCGGCAACTTCTTCCCGCCTCCGCATGTGCAGAGCACGGTCATTCGGCTCGACCGTTTGCAGGAGCCTCGGGAGGAGGGGCTTCGCAGCGCCATCGCGACCATGGCCGATGCCGCTTTCGCAACTCGACGCAAGACGATCGCCAACTCCTGTCGCAGCTATTTCGGGAGCGCGGTGTCTCCCGAGGCTTTGGCCTGCCTCCTCGAGACGGCGGGGATAGACCCGCGTCGTCGTGGCGAGACGCTGGATTTCGACGAGTTCGAACGTCTCGGCGCCGCTTACCGAGAGTTGCGGGATTCGGACTTGGGTCGGGCCTAGGGCTGCGGGACGCCCGTGGCGAGATTGTGGGCAGGGTGTCGGGTATCTGTGGAGGTTGACGCGGGTGGTAAAATGCTCTTCAGCCGTTTTACACCTTCGCACGGAAGAAGACATAGTTAATGGAACTCGAACAGCAAGTCAACATCGTCCGCTCCATTCACGATACCCTCGACCAATTCGTCGGACAGCGCCTGCGCGTGCGCGCCAACATGGGCCGCTCCAAGATAATCGAGAACGAAGGCGTCCTCACGCAGGTCCATCCCCAGCTCTTCATCATGGAAGTAGACCACAAGCGCGGCCGCAAGGCGCATCAGTCCTACCAATACGTCGACGTGCTCACCGGCACCGTGCAGCTCAGCCGCGATGGCGAAGTGCTCTTCGGCCACCTGCTCGATTCGCTGAACGAGAAGCCGGAGGAAAAGCCCGTAGCGGAAACGCCGGCGGGATTCTTCGCCTAGGCAGACCCTCGATCGGCCCCGCCCCGCAATGGGCTTCCCGCGTCTGTCTCAACGCGATGGGCCGGGGGCGAACTTTCAGGATCGTCCCCGGCCCATCGTTCGAGCGCGAACCGCCCTCCGAAGAAGCGGAGTTCGCGCTTTCGTGTCGTGGTGGAGATGAAGGGGATCGAACCCTCGGCCTCAGCGTTGCGAACGCTGCGCTCTCCCAACTGAGCTACATCCCCGATTGGCGAGATGATATTCTGACTATTCGCAACGGCGTTGTCAACAGATGAGGGGTCCATGCCAGTCGAATTCGTACACGATATCCACGACCCGCGTCTTTCCCCTTTCGCGGGCATGCGCGATGCGCAGCTGCGCGGCGACGAGGGAGCGGGTCCGGGGCTCTTCATCGGCGAGAGCGAAAAGGTCATCAACCGAGCGCTCGATGCGGGGGTGCAACCCGTGAGCCTCTTTCTGGAGGAGAAGTGGCTGCCGAAGACCGACCTGCTCATCAGACGCATCGCCGATATCGATCCGGCCCTCTCCGTGCTGGTGGCCGACAAGCACGATTTCCAGGCCGTCACCGGTTACGAGGTCACGCGCGGAGCCGTCGCCGCCTTGCGCCGCCCCGCGCTCCCAGCCGCGCGGGCCCTTCTCGCCGACGCTCATCGCATCGTCGTGTTGGAGGACGTGATGAATGCCACGAACATCGGGGCGACCTTTCGCAGCGCCGCCGCGCTCGGCATGGACGCCGTCTTGTTGAATTCCCGCAGCCACGACCCGCTCTATCGGCGTGCGGCCCGCGTCTCCATGGGCACGATCTTCCAGGTTCCCTGGACGCGGGTGGAAGACGATTTCGTCTCCTTGCTGCACGAATGCGGGTTCTGCGTTGTGGCCATGGCGCTGACGCCAGAGGCGCTTCCTCTCGACGACGGACGTCTGCGGGGGCACGACAGGCTGGCCCTCGTCATGGGCAACGAGCAGAACGGGATTGCCCCCAGGACTCTGGCCGCCTGCGACCATGCGGCCGTTATCCCGATGGCGCATGGCGTGGACAGCCTCAACGTGGCCGCGGCGAGCGCTGTGGCATTCTGGGAGCTTCGCCGCAAGCGCTAATGCCGCTGCGCGGGACTGCGCGCCCCGTACCGGAGACTGCTCCAATTGGTGTATATGGCCGCGGGTTGTCGATTTTTTCGGTGTGCGCCTCCTCGCGCGATGGAATCCCGCGCGCCCGCGCGCTAAGGTGGCCGCAACGGAGCGGAGGCCTTGCGGTGCGGCGAATGCGCCACGGTGGTTTCTCCGTCCGGAGAAGGGGGAGGGATTGAACGCGCGAACGAAGAAACGTCTCGTCATCGTGACGGGCATCATCCTCATCGTCCTCATCGTCCTGCTGGCCGTCGTGGGAGAGGGCGCTAGGGAAATCAGTCTCGCCGATGCCATCCGCGGCGCGTATGGCGATCAGCGCGTGAAGGTAACCGGCAATGTGGTGAAGGATTCCTACTCCACAACCGGCAACGTCCTCGCCTTCAGCATCTATAATCCAGACGATGCCGACGCCGGTCAGCTCCAGGTCCGCTACGACGGTGCTCCCGCCAGCACCTTCGGCAACAATGTGACCGCCATCTGCACGGGCAAGGCGGGCGAGGACGGCATCTTCTATGCCGTCGAGCTCGTCACGAAATGCCCCAGCAAGTACGAAAGCGGCACCGAGGCCCTCGAGGTCGGCCGGCTGAGGGAATACGGCTCGGAGATCGAGGGAACGACGGTTCGCGTGAAGGGCGCTGTCGTATCTGGAACGCAGAAGGCTGCGGGAGGCGGCATGCCGCGTTTCCGGCTTGCGGACGGCTCGGACGAATCCATCACGGTCGATGTCATGTTCGACGGCGCGGTTTCCGAGGAGACGCTTGCGGATGGGACGCCCGTGGTCGTCACGGGGGATATGCGATCCGACGGCACCTTCAGCGCCACGGTCGTGTCGCTCCAAGAGCAATAGTCGGCTGCTGCGGCGGCTTGCGGCACCTGCGCGCAACGGCGGGACCTTCGAGGGGGGAAGTTGAATGAATCTGGCATTGACGGGCATGCTCGCTCTGCTCTTGGCGCTTGCGGGCGTGGCCATCTCGGTGGTCTGCCTCGCCGTGGGGCTCCTTCTTTCGAGGAGGGACCCCGAGGGCATGGGCCCCACCCTCGTTTGGGGCGGCCATACCGCCGTCATCCTCACCTTCGTCGGGCTCACGCTCGCTTGCGGCGTGCTGGAATTCTGCTTACTCTCCGGCGACATCACCATCGAGTACGTGGTGCGGGCGCACAGCAACGAGTCGGGCTTGCTCGGCATTCTGTACCGGATCTCCGGTCTGTGGGAGGGCAAAGAGGGTTCGCTGCTGTTCTGGGGCTGGATCATCTCCCTGTTTGCCACCATCATCGCGGTGCGCGATCTGAGGAAAGCCGAGAAGCTCGATTCGGTTGCGCTCATCGCCCTGCAGGCCATCTTGGCGGGATTCGTGGGCATTCTTTTGTTCTCTCAGGATAACTGCCCGTTCATCACCGTCTCGTCGCAGTATTTCGACTCCTGGGGCAACCTGAGCGGAGCGGCGACGCTTTGGGGCATGAATCCGCTGCTCGAACATTGGGCCATGGCCGTGCATCCTCCCGCGCTCTTCATAGGCTATGCGGGCATGACGGTCCCGTTCGCCTATGCGGTGGGCGCCCTGGTCCTCGGGGAGGCGGGGGATGATTGGGTGAAGAAGAGCCAGCGCTATCTGGTGGTGTCCTTCGCCTTTCTTACCATAGGCATCGGCCTGGGCTCCATCTGGGCCTACGTTGTGCTCGGTTGGGGCGGCTATTGGGGTTGGGACCCGGTGGAGAACGCCAGCTTGCTGCCGTGGCTCATCTGCGTGGCCCTCATCCACAGCTTCACGGTGTACCGCCAGCGCGGCGCGTTCAAGCGCTGGTCGATCATGTGCGCTTGCGTTGCCTTCGCATTC
The DNA here is from genome assembly GCA_905236045.1 of uncultured Denitrobacterium sp. Lineage (GTDB taxonomy): Bacteria > Actinomycetota > Coriobacteriia > Coriobacteriales > Eggerthellaceae > Curtanaerobium. The sequence continues at coordinate 7,247 of CAJOOG010000032.1, read as the reverse complement.
TCGGTCGTGGGGACCTTCATCGCGCGCTCCGGGATAATCGAGTCCGTGCACGCCTTCGAGGGCGATCCGGTCTCCACGGTGCTCTTCGCCATCCTCATCGCCCTTGCGCTGCTCGTCTGTGCCCTCGGGCTCGCCGTTCGCTGGAAGCGCTTTGCTCCGAGGAACTCCGCCGACGAGTCGGTCGAGTCGCTCCTCTCGCGCGAGGCGGCCTACTATTTCAACAACGTGCTCATGGTCATCTTCGCCTTCACGGTCCTCTATCTGACCGTGGCCAGCGCCTTGCCCGTATGGCTGCCCTTCGGCGGGCAATCCGTCTCCGCGGGCACCTACAACGCCATCGCGCGTCCGCTGGGCATCCTGTATTTGGCCGTGCTCGCGTGTTGCCCGCTGCTCGGCTGGGCGCACACGGACCGCGCTCGCTTCCTGCGGCAGGCCCGGGTTCCCGCCGTGTGCGCGGTGGTGCTGTTCGTGGTGCTTCTCGCTTATTTCGCGCTGTATCTTTCCCCTTCCTACGATGCCCTCATCGCCGAAGGGGGCTCGGTTGCCGAGGAGCTGGCTTCGGAAGGCCCCGTCGCCTACTACAAAGGCCTGGCGGTCGTGGGATTCCTCGTGGCGAGCGCGCTCTTCTTCAACGCCCTGTTCACGATAGGCCGCACGACGAGCGCCTGGGGCAAGGCGCATGGCGGCAGAGGCGGTTTCGTCGGCTTCTTCCAGATGATCGCCGGCAATGCCTCGCGCATCGGCGGCTTCGTCGCGCATCTGGGCATGTCCGTCATCTTGGTCGGGCTCATCTGCTCGAGCATGTTCGTCACGGAGAAGGCCGCCTATCTTGCCTACGACTCCCAAGCCGATGCGGCCGAGGAGCTTTCCGTGCAAGGATGCTCGCTGGCCTACACGGGCAACTCCATCGTGGAGGATGAGGAGCGGGGGCATATCTACTACACGGTTGAATTCGACGTCTACCGCGATGGCGTATTCGTGGGCCATGTGGCGCCGAACGTGCAACTGGTGGAGAGCACGCAGCAGACCAAGTCGAACGCCGCGGTGCTCGGCTTCGCCGACCAGGACCTGTTCGTAGTCTACAAGGGAGTCGACACCGCGGGCTCCTTCAGCATGGACGTGCGCGTGAACCCGCAGATATCGCTGGTGTGGATTGGCTTCGGCATGTTGGTAGCGGGCGCGGCGATAGCCGGCCTGGGGCGAAGGGCGCCCAAGAAGGACGCCGCGCAGGCGCCCGCCGCGGACGCCGTGCAGGCGCCCGCATCCGGAGAGTCGGCGTAGCCCATGGCCCAGGAGCAGCAGCGACAGCGAGCCGCCATCCTCGTCGACCACGTGAGCAAGGTCTTCGGCCGTCGCCGCGCGATTGACGATATCTCCCTCGAGGTGCCGCAGGGGGCCTTCCTCTCCATCTTCGGCCCGAACGGCGCGGGCAAGACCACGCTTCTGCGCATGCTGGCCACGCTTTCGCGCCCCACGCGCGGGCGGCTGCTCGTCGGCGGCGTGGACCTTAAGGAGAACCCCGACGAGGCCCGTGCGCGCATCGGGCTCATCTCGCACGAGAGCATGCTCTACGACGACCTGACGGCAGAGGAGAACCTCATGCTCTTCGCGCGTTTGCACGGCATCCTGGATGCGCGGGGGCGGGTGAGGGAAATGCTCGAGGCCGTGGAGCTCTCGCATCGCCGCCTGGACGCGGTGGGTACCTTCAGCCGGGGGATGACGCAGCGCCTCTGCATCGCCCGTGCCCTTTTGCACGACCCGGAGGTGGTGCTGCTCGACGAGCCCTATTCCGGATTGGACCCGCATGCGGTGGACATCTTCGACGAGCTCATAGGGCAGGCGCGGGAGGCCCGTACGTTCGTGATGGTCAGCCACGACCTGCAGAAGGGCTTCGGCGCCTGCACGCATGCGCTGGTCATGGCCCGCGGCAGGAAAATCGCCTGCGCCTCCAAGGCCGATATCGACCCCGACGCCTTCGAGGGCCTCTATCGCGAGGTCGTCGGAGGGGGGGTGGCGTAGATGGCCGTGAAAATCCGACGACCCAGCACCTTCCAGCAGTATCGGACCCTGCTGGCCAAGGATCTGCGCCGCGAGTTCCGCACCAAGGAGATGCTCACGACCATGGGCATCTACGCGGTGCTCGTGCTCGTCGTCTACGGCGCCGCGCTGGCCATGACCTCCAGTCAGTTCGACATCCTGCAGATGAGCGGCGGCCTGATAGGGGCCCTCATCGTCTTCACCAGCTTGCTGGGGCTCAACCGCTCCTTTTCCCATGAGCGGGAGAACGGCTGCCTGGAGGGCATCCTGTTGGTGCCGCTCGATCGCAGTGTGCTCTTCTTGGCGAAGGCCACCAGCAATCTGCTGTTCTTGCTCGCGGTCGAGGTCATAGCGGTGCCGCTGTTCTTTTTCTTCTTCCTGACGACGACTGCCCCCGCCGAGAGTTGGCCGATGATCGTGCTGCCGCTTCTGATGGGCACGATCGGCGTTGCGGGCATAGGTACGCTGCTCTCCACCATCACGGCGAGTACCCGCGGGAAGGATGTGCTGCTCGCGGTGCTCTTCATCCCCCTCATCTACCCTCTGCTCTACGCCTGCGTCTCCGCCGCCACGGTGGTGCTTGCCGGCGGGGACATAGAGGGCGTCTACCCTTATGCGCTTATGATGGCAGGCGGATACGACCTGATAATGATCCTGCTCTCGTGGGTGCTCTACGATTACGTCATAAGCGCCTAGGTTTCCGCCCGATGGCGGGCGGGCCGTGTTGCAAAGGAGGATGCGAAGTCCATGGCAGACGGAAAACAACGAAAATCCCCTCGCACGGGCGGCGTGTTGGATCGCATTGCCCCGGCGGTGATCGTCGTGGGCGCTCTGCTGACGACGCTCGGCATCGTGGGGGCGTTCACGCTGGCAGGGCCGGTGGTGGGGGCGGCGGTCGATGGCGTGGAGGTCATCGGCGGGCAGGTGGTGTCCAATCAGCTGCTCTTCAGCCAGAAGATCTTCTATATCCACGTGCCGGTGGCCATCGCCAGTTTCGCGGCGGTGACCTTCGAGGCGTATTTCAGCCTGCGCTACCTGATGACCCGCGATGCCGCCTTCGACCTGCGCGCTCAGGTGGTCACCGAGGTGGCCCTTGTGTTCGTGGTGGCCGTGATGGCCACGGGCGTGCCCTGGACGCGTTTCGAGTGGGGCGTGTGGTGGACGTGGGAGCCGCGCTTGACCACCTACCTGATCTTGATGCTGCTCGTGATCGCGTACTTCATCCTGCGTAGCGCCGTCGACGACCCGGAGCGCAAGGCCGCCTACAGCGCCGTCTTCGGCATAATCATGTTCGTGGACGTGCCGATTTCCTTCATGATCACGCGCATGATTCCCTCGAGTGTCCATCCGGTGGTGTTCCGCACCGATTCCGGCCTGTCTCCCGATATGCTGATTCCCTTCCTGTTGGGGCTGCTCGGCATGTTGTGCGTGGCCTGCGGGCTGTTCCGCTTGCGTCTTAGGGCCACGGAGCTCGACGAGCGGGTCCGGCGTGCCAAGGAGTTGCTGGACGAAGAGTAGATTCGCGCTCATGATGAGCGCTTTTTCCGAAGGAGTGAGACCATGAACCCGATTCTCGAGCAGATTTACGCGACCATCCTGCCCAGCGCGCCTTTTGTAATTGCGGCGTATGTGTTGGTCTGGGCGGCGCTTTTGGTGTACGTTGTCTTCATCACCCTGCGTCTTCGCAAGACGGAGGCGCAGATGAGCGTGTTGGAAGAGGCCCTGGCAGCCCGCAGCGATGCGACCGAGGGCGTTTCGAAGAAGGATTGACATGAAAGCTCTTATTCCCGCAGCCGGTCTGGGCACCCGTTTCCTGCCGGCGACCAAGGCCATGCCCAAGGAGATGCTGCTGGTCGTGGACCGGCCCGTCATTCAATACGTGGTGGAGGAGGGATTGGCCAGCGGGGCCGACGAGGTCGTAATCATCTCGAGCCACGGCAAGCAGGCCATAGAAGACCACTTCAAGCCCGACGATGCGCTGGTGCGCCTGTTGCGCGAGCGCGGCAAGGACGACCGTGCCGACGCCGTGCATCATGCCGGCAACCTGCCGGTGAGCTTCGTCTACCAGAACGAGCCGCTCGGGCTCGGCCATGCCGTGCACTGCGCAGCCGACCTGACGGCGGATGAGTCCTTCTTCGTCCTGCTCGGCGACGTGATAGTCCCCAGCTACGACATGCTCAACCGCATGAAGGTCATATCCGACGAGCATGGCGGGGCGAACGTGATAGCCGTCATGCCGGTGCCGAAGAACAAGGTGGACCGCTTTGGCGTGATAGCCGGCGAAGAGGTGGGCAAGAACGTCTGGAAGGTAAGCGGCCTGGTCGAGAAGCCGAGCGTGCGTCGTGCGCCGTCGAATATGGCCGTGTTCGGGCGCTACCTGCTTTCGCCGCGCGTCATGGAGCTGCTGGCGACGACCGAGCCGGGGACTGGAAACGAGATTCAGCTGACGGATGCCCTGCAGACCGTGCTCGACGAAGAGGATATGTACGCATTGGTCGTGGATCCAGAGGAAGGGTTCGACACCGGTACCGTGGACACCTGGCTCGACACCAACAACCGACTCTACGCACGTCGGTCCGCGCGGTAGGTGCTTGCGGACGCGCAAGCGAGCTTACTGCGGGACGACGCAGGTCAGGGGACGACGGTCGGCCACGGAGGGGGCCACGCCCGCCAGAGTTGCCGACTCGGTGTCGGCACGGTCTTGGAAGTTTATCGGACCTGCGATTTCATTCCAATGGACGAGAGTGAAGGCGGCCAGCTCGGGATCGAACTTGCGGCCGGCCTCCCGCTCCAGTTCCCGCTTGCAATCGTCTTGCGAGAGGGCCTTCGATCGCTTCCGTTTGCCGAGCATCGCATCTATCGAATCGGTTATGCAGATAATGCGTGAGCCGCGGGGAATGGCGCATCCGTCGAGTCCGTCGGGATATCCGCAGCCGTCCCAGCGCTCGTGATGATGGAGGACGATCGTGGCGATGCCGCGCAGGCCTTCACTGCGAGCCAGAATCTCGGCGCCGATGCGCGGATGCTCGCGCATGAGGGCGTGCTCTTCCTCGGTCAGACGGGACCGACGCAAGAGGATGCGGTCGGGCAGGGCGATCTTTCCCAGGTCGTGAACATGTGCGGCCATGTGGATCTCGGTAAGCTCCGCTTCGGGAAGGCCCAGCAGCCGGCAGAGGTTTTCCGTCATGTCCCCCACCCGCAGCGAGTGCTCGGCGGTATGGGGGTCGCGGGCTTCGATTGCGCTCACGATGCTCTGCACCAGGTCGTGATAGAGCGATTCGTCCAAGGCTCCCTCCTCTCGGGCGGTTGTGGGGGTAGGCGATGAAACCTCGAATAGTTAGTCATATCTAACTAGATAGTACCTCGCCGCCGTACGGGCGGGAAAGGGGACACGCAACAAACACACCCCGGCCGCTCGTAATTCCGAAATCCCTCCCGACCGACCCGTGCCCTGCAGCGCACCCCCGCACCGCCCCGCCTGAGGTGGGTAGCCTGAGTCGGGTAACTCGGTTGCCCACCTCGGCGAAGGCTGGCAGAGAGCTGGGGTGTGGATGGCGACGCGGATTTCACGATTCTCCCGCGTGCGTGTCTTCCTCGTTTGCTCACATCGGCTATAGTGGGGCAGAAAGGGAAGACGCGCCCGCGGTTCTGAACCGCGGGCTGCATCGATTCGAGTGAAGGGCGACTGCCATGCCGGATATTCAGATGCGTTTCCATGGGGATATGCTCGTGCTCTCGGGCTCTCTGCGCAATACGCTCGCCCGAGGCGGATACGACGTCGAGCAGGGCATCGAGCAATTGGATCTGTTCGAGGAAGAGGCTGTCGAGCAAGCTCTTCGCATGCAGATGGCCGCCGGTCCCCAGTGCTTGTGCACGCCTACGCTGGCGATAACGCAGGCGCAGCTGGCGCACGAGCGCATGCGGGACAGGCAGCAGGAGGTGGTGAATGCTGCGCTTGCTCTCTGCGGGAGATTTCGCCCGCAGCATCTGCTCGCGCAAATCGGTCCGACTCGTCTTCCGCTCGATGCGTCTTCGGCGGCATCGCTGGTGGCCAATCGCGATCAGTATGCGCAGGCGGTGGGGGCATTCGGCGATGGGGGAGTGGATGGCTTCTTCTTCGACGGCCTGCTGAGCGTGGATGATGTCCGTTGCGCGCTGATGGGCGCACGCAAGATGACCGCCGCTGCGGTGATGGTGAGCGTGAACGTGGACGAGGAGGGCAATCTCGAGGGCCGTCGGAGCCCGGTCGAGGAGATGGTCGCCGTCGCTTGTGACTTGCAAGCGGATGTGGTGGGCGTGCGCAGCGGTGCCGCCCCGGAGACGATCGCGCACATCGTGGAGCGCATCGCCGATACTTGCGACCTGCCCATTCTCGTGCAGCTGGCAGTGCTCGAAGAGAATCGCCGCACACCTCTGGACGCTTCCGACGCCCCCTACTGGCATCCCGATGCCATGATCGCGGCTGCAGGACGACTGCGGGCTGCGGGTGCGCAGTTCCTCCGTGCGGTGGGGGAGGCCTCGGCGAGCTACACCGGCGCCTTGGCGGCCGCCACGGCCGGACTGCCCGCCGTCCGCTAGGAGCCCGGGGTCCATGGTACGACGGGAGCCCATAACCAACCTGCGGCGATCCGAGGACTTCGGCATCCTTCAACAGGTGGTGGACGCCCTGTTCGCAGATGCGGAATACGTGCGTCGGGTCGATGCGATCGTGCTTGCGGAGTCCTTCGACCTCCCCGCCGACCTTGTCGAGATAGTGAGCCTGCTCCCGCCCGGCACCTACACCCGCCAGCGCATGTGCGACCAGTTGAACAGCGCGATAAGCGGTCATGCTTGGGGGCAGGTCTACGGCACGGTGGAGTAGCGCAAGGGTTTTATGAAATACCGCTTGATGCTCATAGGCGCCACCCTCATCTGGGGATCTTCCTTTGTGATGATGAAGGACATGACGGCGCTCGTCTCTCCTGCCTGGCTGATAGCCACCCGCTTTCTCACGGGTGCCTCCATCATGCTCGCAATCACGTGGAAACGGCGCTCCCTCTGGATCGACCGCGGGTACCTGAAGGCGGCGGCGCTGCTTTCGACGGTATACGGCTTTGCCTGGTACGTGCAGACGGTCGGCCTCGTCTTCACCACGCCCGGCAAGAACGCGTTTCTGACTGCCACGTACTGCGTGATCGTCCCCTTCGCCGCTTGGCTTCTCTTCCGGCGTC
>CAJOOG010000031.1 GCA_905236045.1 uncultured Denitrobacterium sp. | reverse complement strand
GCGCATCGAGGACTTGCCCGCGCGCGTGTACTTCGACGTCGACCCGACGGTCGACGTGGTCGTGTTCGGCCACACGCACGTGCCCGGTTACAAGGACTTCACGGGCTACGACCGGCCCAAGATCTTCGCGAACAGCGGCACATGGGTCGACGACAACACCGACGACCCGAACAACACGGCCACGTTCGTGCTCGTCGAATCGACGCACGAGGGCGATACGGTGCAGACCCTGAAATGCGTCGGCGACGGCAGGGTCGAGGACATCGTGCCCGTCGAGAACGACCACATCCGCCGCGCATGAGCGTCTAGCGCTTCGCCGTGCCGGCAGCCGAATAGCCGGCGACGAGCGCTTCCCTAAGGGCTCGGGCCTCTTCTACGAGGCGCAGGACGGCTGGGGCGTCGTCTGCGAGCGGAGCGGTATCCGGCGCGTCCATGCGCTCGGCCATTTGCTCTAGCGCAGATCTTTCCCCCAGCGAGCTTCCGACGCCGCACAACGCGATGTCGAAGCACAGGTCGGCGAACTTGCCCACCTCGGCCGCGCGAGCATCATCGGCCGAGGCGGCTGCATGCTCGTCGAGCAGCTCCTGCGTGGCGGACGAGAAATCTGCGTAGGCTCCGGCCAGGACGACGGGGCGGTCTCCATCGTCTACCAGCGCCTGCAGTAAGCGCGTAATCGAGCTCCAGAGCGCATCGACGCTTGCGCGCAGGCTTGGATGCGGCGCATCCTTCACGAGTATGAAGCCGAGAAACACCCCGACGAACACCGCGGCCACGACGACGGTGAAATACTGCGCTATATACGTGCCCGGGTCGACACCGCGCGAGCCCACGGCGAGGCCGACCGACATGAGCGCGAGAAAGAAGTACGCAAGCGAGGGCAGCCCCATTAAGAACCACATGCCCAGCACAACGGCCACAAGCGCGATGGGCACGAGGCAGGGCTCGGGCACGAGAGCCGTGACGACGGTTGCCGCCAGCATGCCGGCAGACACGCCGACGATCTTTTGCCTCGCCTTGGCAAGGGACGCATCCCAGCTCGCCTGCAAAATGCCGAATGTGCACAACAGGGCCGGCGCGAGAAACGAGCTTCCTGCGGGCAGCAGGACGTAGGTGAGCGCCACCATGATGCACACGCCTACGAACGAGCGTACGGCGTGGCGCACCTGCACCTGGCGGCCGCGTAGACGGGGGCGCGATGCGGCGTTGAGCGATTCGCGTGTCGGACGCTCCAGGGTGCCGGGCGCGCGTTCGGTCGCCGCACGGGCCGCGTCTTGCAGGGCGTCGCAGGTCAGCTGCGCTATGCGTGCTGTTTCCAGCTGCGAGTCGGAGCCCGACGCGTCGCCTTCCCGCCCGATGCCGGCCTTGGCGCTTCGCAACCAGTCGCTATCGCTTGCGCTGTCAGGCGTCGCAAGCGAGAAGTCGTCGCGCGGCCGCTTCAAGCGCAGCTGCTCGGCAACGCCTCTCCCCTGCTCGCGCATGAAGCGCACGAACTCGCTGACGCGGGGGCCCTCACCCGGCTCGCTTTCCGCGATGCGGTCGAGCGCGTGGGCGCCTGCCCGGAAGCGGCACGCGGCGGAAAGCACCTGGGCCTGCCAGCGCTTCCGCCCGTTCATGAGCCACTCGTGCAGCGCCCCCTCGACATCGGGCGACGTGCTGTCCAGGATGTCGGCTATGGCCGAGCGCGTTTTCCTGTCTGGGTCGCGCAGGCCGAGCAGTACGCGCAGCGCCACAGGCAGAAGCACGCCCACGGCAATGGCCACGATGAACTGCAGGTGCGTGAAACCGGGTGGCAGAACCATCGCGTACGAGAAGATGACGGACATGCCGGCGCCGAGCCGCGCGTTGCCCAGGCGCGCATCGTGCAGCGGCAAAAGCTCGATGACGAGCACGAAAGCGCACACGGCAACAGCACCCGCAAGCGTGTTGACCTCGCTTATCAGGCGGGGCGCGACGGCGCCGACGAACGTGAGGGGCACGACGCCAGCGGCGACTCTCATGTCGCCTGCAAGCGAGCTTCCCATGATGGAGATGAGCGTGAATACCGACACCAGCATGGCCAGCGTCGCCACAGGCCCCGCGCCGAACTGCCCTGCCAGGATATAGGCCGGCGCACCCGCGACGACGAACCCGGCAAGCACCAACGGGCTGCCCAGATGCTTCTTCTTTTCCTGCGCCATCCTGCTCCCCTGTTTCACGCGGCGAAAACGCGCCAACGGAAATGCTACCCCATTGGCATGTATTTCGTGTTCACGGATTAGGAACCGTATGGCAATTAATTGCCATACGGTTCCTGAATACGCAGTTGCGCGATACTGATGCCGCAAGCCGGTAAAACACGCTATCGTTTACGCACGACGGCGGAGGTGCCCGAGTCGCCGGAGGCGAAGAAGCGTCGCCAATAGGAGTGAAAATGGCATTAAAACAGGTGAAGGTCGTAGCTGCGATAATCGTCAGGCAAGACACAGTCCTGGCAACCCAACGAGGCTATGGCGAATTCGAAGGCTGGTGGGAGTTTCCCGGGGGAAAGGTTGAACCCGGCGAATCGCCCGAACAGGCCTTGGCCCGCGAGATTCGAGAAGAATTGAATGCCTACATCGAGGTGGGAAACTACCTTTGCACCGCGGAGTACGACTACCCTGCATTTCACCTCTCCATGCGCTGCTATATCTGCAAGCTCGTCAACGAAGACTTCGAGCTGCTCGAGCATCACGCAGCGCAGTGGCTCAATGCCGCCAGCATCGAAGACGTGAAATGGTTGCCCGCCGACCTTCAAGTCGTGGCCGCAATTGAAGACGCGAGCGTTCTTTAGGCGTCGACATTCAAATCGCTGAGGAAGTAGTCGTACAGATCTGCCCTTACGGGCGTCTCGAGCTGGTAGACGATCTCGACCGCATTGACGGTGGTGCCCTGCATTACGATTTGCCTGAATTCTCCCGTCGGATAGATCTCCCCTAAGAAATAGAACTCCGTACCGTCGTCTTTGTCCTCCTTGTTCTTGCGTACGAACAGAAAGCATCGCATCCCGTTTTCGAAAGATTTGCCCAGATTGATGATTTCCGGAGAGGTAAGCGTTCGGTTGCTCTTAGAGAGGGCGATGAGCTCTCGGTCGGAGACGAAGCGATCCTCATACATGGTCGTGACGCTAATCGAAGGATCTTTTTCGTAGTTGATGAACACGGGAAAGGTATTGGTTCCCTTATCGTGGAAATACCCCCCGATGTTTTGATAGTTAGGCTCCTTCTCCCACTTCAGCAGCCGACAAACCTCTTCACGCGTGTACTTGGCATTCAGGACGAAGTCTGTATCCCGATACGTTTGGGCGTAATCGCGGGCATTGCGCGCCAAGCCGAATTCGATCGTGCCGAGTACGTGGCGCCTGAAATCTGTGTCCGCAAGCGCTTGGATAAACGAGTCGCTTAGCTTGACGACCGAGCCGTCCATCTCTACCAGTTGCGCCCCGACGGTCGAAAACGATCCGGAAAGGACGTTCACTATTGGCCGTATGCGTTCAGCGGCCACGCCCGCGCCCATGCGAAACGCATCAACGCGCCCGTTGGTCACCAAGTCGTCGATAAGGAATTTGAGCAAAAGGAGGTCGTCGCGGCGTTTTCCGCTCGCGAGCTTCTGGCTCAAGAACTTCAGCATATCGAGCTTCCGCTTGCCGAATGAGTGTTTGCAGTCTGCATCGTACTTTTCCAAAAACGCGGCGTACGACCCGTATTTCCTGATAATGATCAGCGGATCTATAGACTCATTCTCATCGAACTCGAGCAAGGCTGGAATGTGGCCGAGCACTTGTTTTAGATGCTGATATTCACTGCAAATCAACTTCGCTTTTCCGAAGCGCCCTTGTTCGAGAGCCTTGAAGATACGCGCTTCCGAAACCCGGTCGAAGCTGATTGTGGAGCACCCCGGTATGACGGTGCTGCCTTCTTTGACCGATTTCCTCAGGTTGTCCTTGTTGTAGCTACGGTCGCCAGAGAGCGCCACGGGCACAAGATAGTTCTTCTGGTAGTTGCCGATGAAGTCGAGAACGAGCGTGTACTCTTTCCCCTCGTGTTTGCGGAGTCCGCGTCCAAGCTGCTGCACGAACACGATAGCCGACTCGGTGCGTCGCAGCATGATGATTTGGTTCAAGGACGGAATGTCGACACCCTCATTCAGGATATCGACCGAAAAAATGTATTGGAGCTCTCCTCTTTCGAGCCTCGCAATGGCTGCATCTCGCTCCGATTCGCTCGTCTCTCCGCTTATGGCAATCGTACGGTAACCGCGTTCGTTGAACATTGCGGACAGCTGCGAGGCCTCTTCGTTGCGATTGCAAAAGATAAGTCCCCGACGATGGTCTTTGTCGACGGTGTATTCCTCGATTTTCCCAGTCACATGCCTCATGCGTTCTTCCGAGGTCAGCTTCGAGAATAAGCTGAGATCGTCGACGGCTTCGTCGTCTATATCCAAATCCGCGATCCCGAAATAATGGAAGGGTGCGAGCATGTCGTTATCAAGCGCGTCTTGAAGGGTGATGCGGTAGGCAATAACGTGGTTGAACAGTCCGTAGACGTCGTATCCATCGCCTCGGCTCGGCGTGGCCGTCATCCCCAGGCAAAATCTCGGCTCGAAGTAATCGAGTATGGCCTGATAACTTGCCGCGCCTGTCCTATGCGCTTCGTCGACGATGATGTAATCGAAGGCCTTACGATCGAATTCATCAAGACGGCGCGAGAGCATCCCGACCATCGCAAAAAGGCACGTTACAGCTGGGTTGTCTTTGCCGCCCTCGTAAATCGCATAGGAATAGTCGTTTTCGAGCACCCGCTGAAAGCTCTCGAGCGATGCGGAAAGAATCCTCTTGCGATGTGCGACGAAAAGCACGCGCAGCGGGCGAACCGCCTTGACGTCAAGAGCCGAAAGATAAGTCTTGCCCGTTCCCGTGGCGGAGACGAGCAGCGCCCGAAGCTCCTCCCTTGCATGGAGCACGCCCAAAGCCTCCAATGCATGAACCTGCATGTTGTTTGGCGTTATCTCATCGAGCGGGGCCGATGGCGAGCTTTGCTGCTCCGTCCGCACAGACGTTTTCGAAGGAGGAGTGCGCCCTGCAGCGTTGTTCGCGCTTGTAAACGAAGTGCGGTGTGGATTGGAATTCTTCCTGCGATGCTCTTCGTATTCGTCAATCCATAGCGAATTGAGCTTGATGGTGGCCTCGTTTGTCCACAGGGCGTTGAATTGCCGCTTTGCATCGGTTAACAAATCCCCTTGCTGATAAGAGTGGAACAGCACATTCCACTCTTTGTTGCAAGTGAGCGCCTTCTGCGTGAGGTTCGAGCTGCCGATGATGATTGTCGAAAGCCCGTCCTTATCGAAGAAATAGCCTTTTGCGTGATGTTCGCCCTGAAAGACACGCGCCTCGATGTTGGGATAGTCGAGCAACGTCCTCAGCGCACCGGGATCATTGAAGTTCAGGTACGTGGAGGTCAGAATTCTTCCCGAAATCCCTCGTTCGCGCAGCTCGAGAAGGATGGGGATGAGCGTCTGAATGCCGCTGTCGGTTATGAAGGCGACAGAAAAGTCGAAGCCGTTGCAGTCCTGCAGCTCGTGTTTGAGCACCGATAAGACATTGACGCCCGCTCTCTCATCGTTTGTGAGGATCCGTGGAGCGTAGCGCCGGTCTGCTTTCGGGTCGGTTCTGATAAAGCTTGATTCCAGGCCCCTTGAGAAATCGATGACGCTGTAGCCGATTCGGTTTTCCATATTCCATTCCCCATTCGCCAACCAAAGCCATGATCTTGGAAAACGCAGCGCATTTCAAGATCTATCCACGCTTTCTCGAAAGCCTCGAGACAACTTCCCCGGCAGCACGGACAGCAAGTTTCGCCCTATTCGTTCTCCTATGCAAAGCGTTTAGCCGTCTAACTACGGCGAAGGCCATGTCCTCATTTCCCTGGACGTGTTCGGGTGTCGAAGTGCGCAAGAAAGTGCACGTTACTGGCAATGGAGCCCGTCACCGTTGTGGTTGTCTACCAGGCGTTATTTCCCCCAGCGGCAAGAATGGACCCTGACACGGGTAACCCGGCTACCCGCATTGGTCACCCGCGTCAGCACGGCGCCCTGCGCGGCGGCCCGGTTAGCCTATGCGCGGATGACGGGGGCCGCGGAGCAGGAAGTCGTGAAGCTCCTCGCGTGCCGCGATCATCGAGGGATTCCAGCGCTTGGGCTGCCGCGAGAAGCGCTTCCTGAGCGGGTTGACGATCGACACCATCTCGTCGAGGTCTTCGAACTGGCCCTCGTCAAGCCGCACCAGCTCCAGATTCCGCACCTCGGAGAGAATCCGCTTGCGCTCGTCTTGCTTGCGGGCCTCGTCGAAAGCGCATTTCGACTTGCCTGCGTACTCGAGCGCTACGCCTTGCTCCGGCCAGAGGAAATCGGGGCGAAGCACACGCACGCCCAAAAGCTCCCGCTCTTCCACGCTCAGCGGCAAGACCATATTGAGCAGGGGTTTCGGCAATCCGAAGCCTCCACGGCGGCGGGGCATCGACAGCGCGAGCGCAAGCTGAGTCTGCCTCGGGCAGCAGGCCCTCCCAACCACCCATTTCGCCGCACGACGGGCCCGCTGCACGCCTGGCATGAAGCAGGCTTGCTCCGCGTAGTCCCTCAGCTTCTCCGGCGTAGTGCGGCTTTTGCAGAAGATGAAGCCGCTCTTGCCGGTCTGCGCGGTGGAATCGCGCACTTCGCCGTCCGGCGCCAGCGCGTAATCTCCGCAGAGCTCACAGCCGATTTCCGCCGCCTCGATGTCGCCAACCTCGCTTGCCATCTGCACGAAGCACAGCTCCGGGGAAGCGACGAGTACGCGATATCGGGCGGAGGAATTCGCGAACGCCGCGAGAGGATAGAGCGACCCGGCCGGAAACAAGCCCTGCTGGGTATGGAACCGGTAGAGGCTCGAAACGCGAAAACGATCCTTGTCGGGCACGACGATGTCGAGCGGACGCCGCAGCCAGGAGAACTCCGGCTGTTCCTCGAGCCAAGCCGCAACCCGATCCGGGACCCCGTTTTTCGCATCCGCAAGCGCTCGGTCGCACTCCAGCTTGTCGAGCGGGCGCCTGGCCGCTCGGCGATCCGGGCAATTCCAGAAGGCGAGGGCCGTGTCGTAGGAAAGAATAACGTCACCCATGGTGGCTTCCTTTCCCGGGGGAATGAAGCGATTGTAGCACTTCGAAATGGCGAAGGGCCCTCGCACTTTGGCAGCGCAAGACGGCGGGAGCGCACCTGCTCTCGCACAGGCGCGCTAGGCCTCTGCGTTGCTGCGCGGGAGAGCTATCTTGCCCGTGCGGATAATCTCCTTTATCCCGTAGGGACGCAGCAGGCTCTCCAGCCCGGAAAGCTTGTTCTCGTCTCCGGTTGCCTCTATCGTCACGGAATCGCCGCCCACGTCGACTATCTTCGCGCGGAAGATATCGGCCACCTCTATCACCTGGCTGCGCACCTCGGGCGATACCGAGACCTTCACCAGCATCAGCTCGCGCACCAGATCCACGCCGGAGCGCTGCCGGGTTATCTTGTAGACGCTCACGAGCTTGTTCAGCTGCTTGGTTATCTGCTCGAACGCCTCGTCGTCGGCATCGACCACTATGGTCATGCGCGAGATGTCGGGATCCTCGGTCGGGCCCACGGCAAGCGACCCTATGTTGAAGCCGCGTCTCGAGATGAGCCCGGTCACACGGCTGAGCACGCCGGGTTTGTTCTCCACCAGCACGCTGATGATATGGGTGTTCGTCTTCTGGAAAGTGCCCATGCGCTACTCCTGACTCGCGTCTTCGCAATCGATCATCTGCGAAATATCTCCCACGGAAACGGCCCCTATCTGATCCTCCAAGGCGCTTCCGGGCGCGACCATGGGAAACACCTTCTCCTCCGCCGGGATGCGCACCTCCAGAAGCGTCGGGCCCTGCGCATCCAAGAGCCGCTCGAGGGCCCCATCCGCCGCTTCGGGCTCCTCCACCCGCCAGGCGCCCCAGCCGTACGCTTGCGCGATCTTCACGAAATCCGGCACGTCATCGAGCAGCGTAGCGCTGTAGCGCCCGCGATAGAACAGGTGCTGCCACTGGCGGACCATGCCCAGCGCCCCGTTGTTCAGCAGAAGCACCTTCACGGGAAGGTCGTTAACGCGCGCCACGGCCATCTCCTGGATGCACATCTGAAAGGACCCATCTCCGCTCACGCAGACCACATCACGGTCGGGGTTGCCGACCGACGCGCCCACGGCCGCCGGGAGCCCGAATCCCATGGTGCCCGCTCCCCCGCTGGTCACGAACGAGCGCGGCTCGGATTGCCGCAGGTATTGGGCAGCCCACATCTGATGCTGTCCCACATCGGTGACCACGATCGCGCTCGGATCGAGCAGGTCGTCGAGCCGACGCATGAGGCCCTCGGGCGAAATGGCGCCGTCCTTCCCTCGGATGCCCGGCTGCGCCAGCGGGAATGCGGCCTGCCATGCCCGCACCTGCTCCAACCAATCCGCGGTGTCCGGCCGAAGACCGTGCTTGCCGATCTCCTCGCCGAGGGCGGCGAGCGCCGCCTTGGCATCGCCTACGATGGGCACGTCCGCAGAGCGGTTCTTGCCGATTTCGGCGGGGTCCACATCGATGTGGATGACCTTGGCGTGCGGGGCGAAGGAGCCGGCCTTGCCGGTGATGCGGTCGCTGAAGCGCGCGCCGACGGCGATGAGCACGTCGGCGCCGTTCAACGCGAGGTTGGCGAATTTGGAGCCGTGCATGCCCGCGAACCCCAGATTGAAGGGGTTCTGCGCAGACAGGGCGTTCTTGCCCATGAGGGTGGTCACCACGGGGGCCTGCATCTGCTGCGCGAGGGCCGCGAGCTCGTCTTGCGCCTGCGCCGCCACGATGCCGCCGCCGGCGTAGACGACGGGGCGCTTCGCCTGCTTCAGCAGCAGGTAAGCCGCGCGGACCTGCCGACCGTTGGGACGCGTGGTGGGCTTGTAGCCGGCAAGCGAGCTCTCGTCGAAATAATGGAACGGAATCTGCGCCGCCAGGATGTCGCTGGGGATATCCACCAGCACGGGGCCGGGACGGCCCGTCTCGGCCACGTAGAACGCATCTCGCAGCGTCTGCAGCAGCTCGGCGGAATCCTTCACCAGATAGCTGTGCTTGACGATGGGCATGGTGATGCCGAAGATGTCCGACTCCTGGAACGCATCGGTGCCGATGCTGCGCGTGGGCACCTGCGCGGTGATGACCACCAGCGGGATGCTGTCCATGTAGGCGGTGGCGATGCCGGTGACGGTGTTGGTGGCCCCCGGCCCGCTGGTGACGAGCACCACGCCCGGACGCCCCGTCGCGCGCGCGTAGCCATCCGCCGCGTGCGTGGCCCCCTGTTCGTGACGAGCCAGGATATGGCGCAGCTGCGTGCTGTCGTAGAGCGCATCGTAGATGCGGATGGCCTGACCGCCGGGGTAGCCGAACAGCTCCTCGACGCCCTCCGCCTCGAGTGCCGCTATAAGGGCCTGCGCCCCGTCCATCACGCGGCCCTCGTTGGCCGTGTGGCTGCCGTAACGCGGAAAACCCCGCTTATACCAGCTGTCCGCCATGGTGGCGCCCCCGTTCCGGTTGACTCGCGCTGCGTCCCGCAGGCCGCGCGCATTGCCGTTTATAGTACCGCATGCGCACGAACACGGGGAGGACATTCGACATCGACGGAGGGCTATTCGCCGATATTCGCTGTTGGAGAAGGGCAACGCGCGCCGTGGGCGCGCGTTGCGGCGCCGAGGTGTAGAATGCAAGGCCGAACCGCGAAAGGAGGCGCACCGCGCATGACCCGCAAGATCGCCATACTCGACACCACCCTGCGCGATGGCGAGCAGTCGCCGGGCTGCTTCATGGACGCCGACGAGAAGCTGCAGGTGGCCCGCGAGCTGCTGCGCCTGAAGGTCGACGCCATCGAGGCGGGTTTCCCGGCTTCGAGCCCCGGCGACTTCGAGAGCGTGCAGCGCATCGCGGAGCTGGTGGGCGATCGGGCGGTCGTCGTCGCCCTCGCCCGCGCAACCGAGAGGGACATCGACGCCGCGGCCGACTCTCTCTCCCATGCCGCCCGCCCGCGCATCCACACGGGCCTGGGCGTCTCCCCGAGCCACCTGCGCGACAAACTGCGCATCTCCCCCGACGAGTGCGTCGAACGCGCCGCCCGTTGCGTGCGCTACGCACGCAACCTGTGCGACGACGTGCAGTTCTATGCCGAGGATGCCGGACGCAGCGACTACCGTTTCCTGGCCCGCGTCATCGAGGCGGCCATAAAGGCGGGCGCGACGGTGGTGAACATCCCGGACACGACGGGCTACTCGCTGCCCGAGGAATTCGGCAGACGCATCCGCTACCTGATGGGACACGTGGAGGGCATCGACGAAGTGAAGCTCTCCGTCCACTGCCACAACGACCTCGGACTCGCCACCGCCCTTTCGCTCGCAGGGGTCCAAGCGGGCGCCACGCAGCTCGAATGCACCATCAACGGCTTGGGAGAGCGAGCAGGCAACTGCGCCATGGAGGAAGTGGTCATGGCGCTGCGCGTGCACGGCGAGGAACTCGACGCGTGCACGGGCGTGGACCCCCGCGAGTTCACACGGGCATCGCGCCTGGTCAGCTCCATAACCGGTATGCAGGTGCAGGCCAACAAGGCCATCGTCGGCGCCAATGCCTTCGCGCACAGCTCGGGCATCCACCAGGACGGCGTGCTGAAGAACCGCGAGACCTACGAGATCATCCGCCCCGAGGAGGTCGGCGCGGGGGAAAGCCAGCTGGTGCTCTCCGCCCGCAGCGGGCATGCCGCCCTGCGCAGGCGCCTGGAGGACATGGGCTACACCTTCGACGACGCCACCACCGAGGTGCTCTACCAGCGCTTCCTGGAGATAGCCGACCACAAGAAGGAAGTCTACGATCGGGACCTGGAGAGCCTGGTGAACGAGAACGCACGCGAGGTGGAGGCGCTCTACACCCTGGAAGCGTTGCAGGTGAGCTGCGGCTTTCCCCTTACGCCCACCGCGACGCTGACGCTGCGCGACGAACAGGGGCACAAGCACACCGTCTGCGAATACGGCTCGGGGCCCATCGATGCCGCATATAAAGCCGTCGATGCGATAGTCGGCGTGAACTCCGACCTGAACGAATTCATGGTGAAGGCCGTCTCCCGAGGCATCGACGCCTTGGGCGAGGTGACGGTGCGCGTGACGGGACCCGACGGCCGCATCTTCATAGGCCGAGGCAGCGACTACGACATAATCACCAGCTCCACGAAGGCCTACTTGAACGCCCTCAACCGCATGATAGCCGCCGCCCGCAAGTAGCCGACCAGGCTGCCGCGCGAACCCGTCCGCCCACCCGTCCGTCCGCGAGCAGCCCATCTATCCGCATCGGCGGCCCGACTCCGCCGCGAGGG
>CAJOOG010000030.1 GCA_905236045.1 uncultured Denitrobacterium sp. | reverse complement strand
GGGCGGGAGAGCTGGCCGCCGACTCTCAAGCCCATTCGCGGGCCCGCGGCCCGCGCGACTCTTGCCGCCGCAGGTCAATTATGGGCGGTCGGTGATTCGCGCCAGAGCTGTTGCGCGTCGCCGACGGCTTCGCTATACTGCGAAAACGCGCTTCGAACGGACGAAGCGGGGGAATGCCAACGTGGCTCAGCTGGTAGAGCAACGCACTCGTAATGCGTAGGTCAGCGGTTCGAATCCGCTCGTTGGCTCCAGAGAAAGCGCAGGTCGTCGGACTTTCGGCGGCCTGCTTTCATATGAGCGCTGGAGACGAGGCATCGCATGGACGCGAGACGATTGATAGCGGCTGCGGCTTTCGCCTGCCTGTTGTTCGCGGTGGGATGCGTGGGCGAGGTGGACTCCGGCTCCGGCTCCGGCTCCAGCTCCAGCGCCAGAAGCATCTCGGTTTCGATGAGCGTTGCGGATCGCCCGGCGTCTTCGGAGGCCTCCTCGTCCGCATCCTCTTCCACCTCCGTTTCCTCGGAGGCCTCTTCCGCGCCGTCCTCCTCGAGCGCCGAGCCCGCGCCGCCCGCGGACCTCGACATCACGCAGCGCTATTACGCGGATCTCCAGCATGGCGAAAAGCCCGCGCAATATCAGAAGTACATCGTGCTGCACGACACCGAGGGCGGCGGCACGGCCGATGGCGTCTTGGAGTATTGGGAGGGCAACGGCAACAAGATCGCCTCGCACTTCATCGTCAACAAGGACGGGTCGATTCTGCAGTGCGTGCCCCTCGACAAGATCGCCCATCATGCGGGGTGGGGCAGCAATGGCCACAACGTGCAATTCGGCGTGGAAGACGAATCGCGAGACGATCTTTTGGGCCGCAAGCCCAGTTCCTCCTATACCGACTACGGCATGAACTCGTTCTCCGTGGGCATCGAGATGGTCCACCAGGGCAGCGACTCCTATCCCGAGGCGCAGCTTCAGGCCCTCGACAAGCTGATCGCCTACATCGACGCCTATTATGGCGGCAACGCGGGCACGATCATCGACCATAAGATGTGGCGTCTGGGCAATTCCGACACCAGCTCGGCCTTCGCCGCCTACCTTGCCAACTACCGCGACCATCGCACTCACGACTGACCTGCTCGCAGCAAGTTTGCGTTATACTCCCGCCCGAGAGACGACCGATCGTGGAAGGATGGCGCATGCAGAAGTTCATCGCCGAAGAATCGTTTTGGAATCTTTTCCCCGCCTCCGCCATCGGCATAGTCGTTGCGCGGGGGATGAAGACTGCCGAGGAGGTGCCCGCGGAGGACAAACAGGCGATAGCCGACCTGCTGCGGGAAGCCAATGCAGCTGCCGATCAGCACCTGGTCTCCAACACCATCTCGCAGAATCCGGTCGCCGCCGTCTGGCGCGAGGCCTATCGGCGGTTCAAGACGAAGAAAGGCGCCCGCTGCAGCGTGGAGAACCTGCTCAAGCGCGTGCTGAAGGGCAATCCCGTCGGGTCGATCACGCCTTCGGTGGATATCTACAATGCCATTTCGCTGAAGTACGCGCTGCCCGTGGGCGGCGAGGACGTGGATGCCTTCGAGGGCGATGTGCGCTTGGGTATCACCGAGGGCGGGGACGCGTTTCGCCCCCTCGGCGAAGAAGAGGACGATCCCACGTTGGAAGGCGAGCTCTGCTATCGCGATGATGCGGGGGCGATTTGCCGCTGCTGGAACTGGCGCGACGGTGTGCGCACCGCCCTCGCCGACGAGTCCTCGAACGCGTTTCTGATTATCGAGTGCGTGGATCCGCAGCGCGTGGGCGACCTACGCGCCGCCATCGAAGAGTTCGCCGGGCTCATCGAGCGCTATCTGGGCGCGGAGATAGCCGCGAAGCAGATTGTGACCAAGGATGCGCCCGAGATGGTCATCGCCGTATAGGGGCGTTCGGGACTCTCGCATTCATTAACACTTCTGCAATAAAGTCCCTCTACACTGGTTTCCGCAAACCGAGGGGCGCGGGCAGCCACGCCCGTGCACGACGAAAGGCAGGAGCCATATGGAAACGACCCGCATCGCGATTTTGGGGTACGGCAACTTGGGACGCGGCATCGAGACCGCCCTCGCCAAGGCCGAGGATTTGGAGCTTGTGGCGGTGTTCACCCGTCGCGATCCCGCCTCGGTGAAGCTGGCATCTGCGGATGTGCCCGTGTATGCCGCCTCCGAGCTGGCCGCTCATGCGGAGGAAGTCGATGTGCTCGTGCTAGGCGGCGGCAGCGCCACCGATCTGCCCGGGCAGACGCCCGAGTGCGCCAAGCTCTTCAACATCGTGGACTCCTTCGACACTCATGCCCATATCCCGCAGCACTTCGCCGCGGTCGATGCCGCGCTGAGGGAATCCGGCCATGTGGGCGCCATTTCCATGGGCTGGGACCCGGGCCTGTTCAGCCTGGCCCGCGTCATCGGCAACAGCATGCTGCCCGACGGGGCGGACTACACGTTCTGGGGCCGCGGGGTCTCGCAAGGCCACTCCGATGCCATCCGCCGTATCCCCGGCGTGAAGGACGCCCGCCAGTACACCGTGCCCGTGCCCGCTGCGCTCGAAGCGGTCCGAAACGGCGAAAATCCGCAGCTTACCGACCGTCAGAAGCACACCCGCGAGTGCTATGTCGTGGCCGAGGAGGGAGCCGATCTGGCTGCTATCGAGCAGGCGATCGTCACGATGCCGAACTATTTCGAGCCCTATGACACCACCGTTACCTTCATCTCCCAGGAAGAGCTCGAGGCCAATCATGCGGGCATTCCCCATGGCGGCAGCGTTATCCGCAGCGGTCAGACCAGCGACGGCACGCAGCATACTGTGGAATTCAGCCTGAAGCTCGACAGCAATCCCGAGTTCACCGGCAGCGTGTTGGCCGCTACCGCCCGCGCCATCGGTCGTCTCTCCCGCGAGGGGGTAACGGGCTGCAAGACCATCTTCGACATCGCGCCCGCCTACTACAGTCCGCTTTCCGGCGAGGAGCTCCGCAGCCATCTGCTCTAGCGCCCACGGCGATCCGTCAGTCCGGGTTTCGCTCTCTTCTCGCCCGTGCCTCTTCGGCGCCCTGCACCCACGGCCCCTTCCGGGGGCCGTTTTGTTTGACGCGTTCGCTAGAATAGACTCCGAAAGACATCGAGGGGGATATCATGGCGAAGACTTCTCCGTCGCCAACGCGGCGCACGCTCCACTATTACTGGTCGGCCACCTGCAAGCACAAGGGGTATTTCCTGGGGCTCATCGCGTTCACGGTCGGCTTCCAGGCGCTGCTTTCCTACGGCAATCCCTACGTCATGAGCCTCATCGTGGACCGCGTGGGAGAAGGCGGGGTCGCGCCCGAGCAGGTCGTGCCGGTGTTCGGCCCGTATGTGCTCGCGCTCGTGCTCATCAACTTGTTCGGCCAATCGTTCAGCAAGCTGCAGGATTACAGCCTCTGGAAACTCGAGATAGCGGTCAGCTACGACTTGGCCACTCTGTGTTTCGACGCGCTCTGCCATCAGAGCATGTCCTTCCATTCGAGCCGCTTCGGGGGCACGCTCGTGAGCCAGACCACCAAGTTCATGAACGCCTACGACCAGCTTATAGAGGCGCTCATGTTCCCGTTCATGCCGGTGGTCATCTCGATTGTCATGACGTGCTCCATCCTGCTCCCGCGCGTTCCCGTCTACGTCGCCATCCTCATGGCGCTGCTCGTGCTCTACGCCGGCATATCCTATTACATGTACAAGCGCATTCTTCACCTGAACGAGGAGGCTGCCGGTGCCCAGAACCAGCTCTCCGGAGAGCTTTCGGACAGCGTGGCCAATATCTTGGCGGTGAAGACCTACGGCCGCGAGGATTACGAACGCGGTCTTTTCGACCAGGCCAACAAGGAGGTGGTGAAGCGCGACAGCATCCGCATGAAGTCCTCGTTGATGCGCGGCATCATCACGGCGGCGATAACGGTGGTGATAATGAGCGTCGTCACCGTCTTCATAGCGGGGGGCAATGCGTGGTTCGGCATCTCCGCCGGCACGTTGGTGATGATGTTCACCTACACCAACACCATCACCAATCAGTTCAACTTCATAAACACCGGGCTGCAGCGCCTGAATCGCGCCTTCGGCGACGCCAGCGGCATGACGGCCGTGCTCGACGAGCCGCGCCTGGTGGACGATGTCGCCGACGCCAAGCCCCTGGTGGTGCACGAGGGCCGCATAGATTTCCAGGACATAGGCTTCTTCTATGCCGACGGCAGCACGCGCACGCAGGTCTTCGATGGGTTCGAGCTGCATATCCCGGCGGGGCAGCGCGTGGGCCTGGTCGGGATGAGCGGAGCGGGGAAGACCACGCTCACCAAGCTGCTGCTGCGTCTGTCCGACATCCAGCAGGGCAGCATCCTGGTGGATGGGCAGGATGTGTCCCGGATCACCCAGCAGAGCCTTCGCCGGCAGATAGCCTACGTGCCGCAGGAGAGCCTTCTCTTCCATCGCAGCGTGGCGGAGAACATCTCCTATGGGCGCCCCGATGCGACCGAGGAGGAGATTCGCGCGGCCGCGCGTCAGGCGAGGGCGCTCGAATTCATAGAGGCGCTGCCGCAGGGCTTTCAGACGGTGACGGGCGAACGCGGAGTGAAGCTCTCCGGAGGCCAGCGCCAGCGTATAGCCATCGCTCGGGCCATGCTGGCGGACTGCCCGATCCTGGTGCTCGACGAGGCCACGAGCGCGCTCGACAGCGAAAGCGAAGCCGCGGTGCAAGAGGCGCTCAAGCGGTTGATGGCAGGGCGCACCAGCATAGTGGTGGCGCATCGTCTGTCCACGGTGGCGTCGCTCGATCGCATAGTCGTGCTCGACCACGGCAAGATAGTGGAAGACGGCCCGCACGCCGAGCTCATAGAGAAAGGCGGCGAGTATTCCAGGCTGTGGGGGCGCCAGACGGGGGCTTTTCTCGATCAGGAGTAGGGTGAATGGGCGAAGGCTCCCGCCGCCCGCCGAGGGCCCCGCTAAGCCCGCCGCCCGCCGAGCAGGTTGAGAAGCTGCGGATTTTCACGAAACCTCTACCGTTCACGATGCTATTTGGCGCATAATGAATCAGTTGATGCCGAATGCAATCGAAACGAAGGATCAAGGCATGGCAGGGGATAACCAGCAGTACGGGCACCAGAGTCCGACTCCGCGCCCTTCGGTGCGCGCTCGCGCGGCTAAGGGAAGGGCAACGCAATCGGGGAGCGGCCAAGTCTCCCAGACCCAAGCTTCCACGCAGGCGGCCGCGCAACAGCAACAACGCCAACGTATGCAACAGCAGGCAGTCGCTCAGCAACAGCAGGGGCAGCGCGTGCAGCAGCCGTCCTCTCAGCAGCCGCAGCGCCAACGCGTGCCGCAGCAGCGTCAGCAAGTTCGTCAGAACCCGCAGCAGGCCGCAACGCAGCAAGCCCGGCAGCAGGACCCGCGCTTGCGGCAGCATTACCAGCGACAGCAATATCAGCAATACCGTCAGAATGCCCAGCATCAGGCTCGCGACCAGTATGCGGGCATGCGTCCCGCCAACGCTCACCAGTACACTCGCGCGGCCACCCGTGCGGGTCGCAAGCAGCGGGGCCGAAATCCCGCCCCGCGCATCATCGCGGGCATTCTCGCCCTCGTCATCGTCGCCGCGGTGGTGATCTTCATCTTCTTCCCGCCGTTCTACAACGTCACGATCAACGGCGAGTCCTACCGCGTGGATGCGGGCTTCACCGTCCAGAAGGCCATCGATTCCGGCTATGCCGATCCCGACCCGGGCGACCTCCTGGCCGTCGACGGGAGCGTGGCCAAGAAAGGGGGCGGCGATGTCTTCGCCGCAGAGCTCAACGGAGAGGCTACCAACGACCCGAACGCGGTCATCCCGCGCGATGGCACGTGCGACATCTCCGATGGCGCGGATGTGACCGAATCTTACCAATCCACCACGGAGACCATCGCGCACGGCGAGCGCGAGATCCCCGCTTCCAGCAGCGCCTACTTCACGGCAGCCATTCACGTGTATTCCGAAGGCGAAGACGGCGAACAGGTTGTCAAGACCGGCGATGTTTCGGGCATCACCGTCACCGAGGTGACCAAACAACCCGTCGATGCCGGCTACACCGGCTACTCGGTGGACACCGGCGGGCAGAAGGTCGTTGCGCTCACCTTCGATGACGGTCCCTGGCCTACCACCTCGGAAGGCGTGCTCGACGTGCTCGAGCAATACGGTGCTCATGCCACGTTCTTCGAAATCGGGCAGCAGGTCGAAGAGTACGGCGACATCTCCAAGAAACTCTACGAGGCCGGCAACCAGCTCGCCTCGCACACCTACGACCACGCGGCGGGTACCGGCAAGGGCGTGAACCTGACCTACATGAGCTCGGATGCGCAGGTCGAGGAGGTGCAGAAGGGCTTTGCGGCCCTCGATTCCGTCACGGGCACGACCGTGCACCGCGTGCTGCGTTGCCCGGGGGGGAACTACTATGGCTCGCTTATTTCCACGATAGCTCCTTATGTGGACTACGAAATAGGCTGGGACGTGGACACCGAGGACTGGCGCAAGCCGGGTGCCGACTCGATTGCGGAGATGATCGAATCGGCGGAGCCCGGGGAGGTCGTGCTGATGCATGACGGCGGCGGGGACCGCACGCAGACGGTGGAGGCGCTCAAGACCGCGCTGCCCTATCTGCAGGAGCAAGGCTACACGTTCGTGACGATAGACGAGCTGTTGAACAACTACACGCTGGTGGCGAAGTAGCTGCCGTCCCCCGGCGCCCCGCGCCCCTCGCGCCCGTCCAGCGTCCCGCGCCTAGCACATCGGCGCCGGCGGGCGCTCGACCCAACGTGTCGTTCGGCCCGGGCAATGGTATGCTTGCGGCGTAACCCACGTGAAAGAGGATGAGCATGCCAGAAGCGCCAGAAGAGAAAAACCCGGAGAGGATCCCGGAGAGGAAGAACCCGCCGTTCCAGTCTCTGTCCTTCACCTTGGCAGAAGAGCCTCGGGGACGCAGCGTGGTGCGCATGGCCAGACGGGACGACGGCATGTACTCGCTGCATGTGGAGCAGGGCAGCGGGGGCAACCCCAAGGTCCGTTTCACGCGCATGGTGCCGCAGGGCACGGCGCAGCAGCTGAAGGACGCCCTGCAGAATGCGGGCGTGTTCGACTGGAAGCCCGAATATGGCAACGTGGCCGGGCGGCCGGCCATGAGGTGGACCTTCAACCTGGTCTTCAAAGAGGGGGTCTTCAGCATGGCCAGCGCCGGCGGCAACGATGCCCCGCCCTCGTTCGGCGTGCTGATGGAACAGCTCTATCGACTCGATCTTCCGCGTCCCGAAGAGGGGGTGGCCAATGCCGCGCAGGCGGGAGGCGCCTGGCTTCCGGGAATGGACTTTTCCAAGCTGGAGGGCCTTCTGCCGGAGGGCGGCCTCGAGGGATTTTCGCTCGAGGAATTCCAACGGATGTTTGCCGAAGCCTCCGCCAATCCGGCGGAATTCTCCGAGCGCCTGCGAAGCGAGTTTCGCTCTCTGCCGCCCGACGAGAGGGAAGAGCTGCTAGACGCCTTGGCGGCGATGGGCATGGCGTCGCGTGCATGGTGGGAGAATTTCCTCGGAGGGGCCGGTCTATGAACATCAACTACCAATTGGCCACATTCGTGAAGAGTCATGCGAAGGCGGAGCAGGTCGACAAAAGCGTCCGTCCGGAAGTCTCCTTCGTGGGACGCTCCAATGTGGGCAAGAGCTCCATCATGAACAAGATCTTCCGCCGGAAGAATCTGGTGAAGGTGGGCGCCACGCCGGGCAAGACGCGTCAGATCAACTTCTTCAACGTGGGCGACGTCGACTTCGTGGATCTGCCGGGCTATGGATACGCGAAGCGCAGCAAGGCGGAGCAGGACGAATGGCGCCCCCTCATCGAGGGCTATTTCTCGCAGAACCGTAATTTCGCGCTCTGCGTCCTGCTGGTGGATATCCGTCACGACGTGAGCCCGCTCGATTTCCAGATGGTCGATTTCCTGCAGGCTCACGAAATTCCCTTCATGATCGCCTTCACGAAAGCCGACAAGCTGGGCACGAACAAGCAGCGCCAGCAAGTCTCCGCGCTCAGCCGCCAGCTCGCATGCGCCGGGGATGTCGTCGTGCTGGCGGTGAGCAGCCTGTCTGGCCAGGGCGTCGACGACTTGCGCGCCCTCATCGAAGATGCCGTAGGCCAGGCGCGCTAGCTCCTATACTCAATTTGCACGACACGTTCACCTGCGATTTCCCGAGCCTGCACGATAGTCGCGCGGCAGGCGCGGATGGCATAGTGCGGGCAACGAGAATGCTCGAGGCTATCTTAGGAGGCAGACATGAAACTCGGCGGCATCGGAGTTCCGGAACTTCTCATCATCTTGGCGGTGGTTCTTCTCATCTTCGGACCCAAGCATCTTCCCAAACTCGGCAGCGCCATCGGCAAATCTGTGAAGAACCTGCGCGACGGTATGGGCGCCGGCAAGGACGAGGCGGAAGAAGAGGAAGACGAGGAGGTCGTCGAGGAAGTGGAGGCCGTGACCGAGCCGAAGCCGACCCTCGAGGAGGCCGAGGAGACCGCGGCGCCCAAGAAGCGCGTGGTGAAGAAGGTCGTGAAGAAAACCGAGGAGACCTCGGAGGCCTAAAGCGCCCATCCGGTAAGTTCGCCCTCTGTCGGAATCCACGTGCTACTATGCTAGCACGCGGATTCCGTGGTCGAAGAGAAGGGGGCGGACGTGGGCGATCTTTCATCCAAGCGCATCGTCGGGTTCGCCTGCAACCAAGGTTTCGCCCTCTTCTTGTTCTACATGGGGCCCAACGTGGGCTTGGGTCTCTTCGAGCGGGCGGATTTGTTCTTCATGCTCGCCGCCATGACGCTTGGCTTCGGCGTGCTTTGGCGGGCGAACGCCTCCGTGCGCGATAGGCTTTTCGCCCGTCCGCTTCTATTCGTCTATGCGGCCGCCATGGCGGGCGCTTCTCTGGCGGGGCCCTCTGTGCCCTTCGAGCAGCAGGCATGGTGGCTGCCCGTTCAGGGCGCCCTGCTGGGTATTCCCAATGCCCTGCTGCTCGCCGCATGGGGGCGATCCTTCGGACAGGTCCCCACGGCCACTTCGGTGCCCGAGGTGGTGGCCGGGTCCTTCGTGGGCGCGGTGCTCTGCCTCGTTTTCTCGCTGGCCCAGGGCAGCGATTTCCTCCTGCTCCTCCGGCTGCTCCCCTTCATCAGCGCGGGCTACATCAGCGCGGTCGGACGGCCGGATGCGGGGAAGCTCGCTTCTTCGTCCGGACTCGAGGAGCGCGGGACGGTACTTTCGGCGAAGGTTATCGTGGGCACGTTCTGCTTCGGCGTCGCAGCGGGGTTCATGGACGCCTTCGCCACGGTCCCCGGCGAGCAGGTTGCCCCCGACATCGCCTTGACGCTGGTGCTTTTCGGGGCGTTTCTGGCAGGTGCGCTCTCTTTGCTCCTCTCGGACGGGTTCGGATGGGGCGAAGCCCTCGACAAGAGCTACCGTGTCGCCGTCTTCGTCATGGCCCTCGGGTTTCTGCTGGTGCCCCTCATGCAGGATGCGGTGCTGCCCATGGCGCCGGGGACAGTCGTGTTCGCGGGTTATTTGGGACTGCAGACGGTGCTCATAGCGCTGTTTCTCGTGGTGGCCCAGATCGCGCGGATCGACACCTCGGAGGCGTTCTCGCATGGATTCACCGCCCTGTTCGGCGGGGAGGCCATTGGCGTGTTGGTGGCGAACGGCTTCAACACGGCGGGCGGAGAGACGTCCTATCTGGCAGTCGTCGTCTCGGGCGGGCTGCTGCTGCTCTCTTTCATCTTCCTCTTCAGCGAACGCGATTTTGCCCAGCTCTCCGAAATAAGCGAAGAGGTCGATGCCTTCGAGGCGGCCTGCGCGCGAATCGTGGAGGCATACGGGCTCAGCGCACGCGAGTCGGAGATTCTCGTCTACGCCCTGCGCGGCAGGACCTCCGAGCGCATCGCCTCCGAGCTCTTCATAAGCAAGAGCACCGTGGACACGCATTTGCGTCGCATTTACGGTAAGTGCGACGTGCATAGCCGCCAGGAGCTCCTCGATCTCGGCGAGGCGATGCGCCGGAACTGAGGCAAGTTCCCGAATGGCCGCTGCGCTATACTCTTGCAGCTGAGGGTAAAGGGAGGGTCTATGGCTATGCCAAGAATTCAGCTGCCGAGCCCGGCGGTTGCCATCGTCGGGCGCCACAATTCGGGCAAGACCACGTTGGTGGAGAAACTCATCGAGGAATTGTGCGCTCGGGGCCATGATGTGGGAAGCATCAAGCATCACGGGCATAGGGGATTCGACATCGACATTCCCGGGAAGGATTCGTGGCGCCACCGTCGGGCGGGTGCGAGCGAGGTGGCCATCTCCGCACCGGGACAACTCGCCCTCATTCGCGATTTCGAAGGCGAAGCGGAGGCGACGGATTTGGTCGAGCGCATGCCGGGGCACGATATCGTGCTGGTGGAGGGCTATCGCAAAAGCGGCCTTCCCTCGATCGAGATCATGCGAGCGGGAAATCCGCGCGATTGGGAGGTGGCCGTGCGTTTCAAGAGGGCGGCCGAGCAGGGCGTGCCCCTCACGGAGGATTTCGTGCAGGCTGCCCGCGCCTCCGCGGGGGCGCTTCCCGAGCCGGGAGCCCCCGAAGATCCGGGTAAGATGCCCACGAGCGCGACCGTCGCCATAGTCACCGACATTCCCGAGGCCGAGGAGGGGGCCTTCCAGTACGGTATTCCCTCCTTCGGGCTGGACGACGTTCCGGCATTGGCGGATTTCATCACGGAGCGCTTCGCGAGGCAGAAGCTGACCGTGGTCATCCAGGCGGGCGGCGAGAGCAAGCGGATGGGGCAGAGCAAGGCGCTCGTCCCCTTCCTCGGCCGTCCGCTCATCATGCGCCAGGTGGAGCGCCTGGCTCCGGTGGCCGACGAGCTCATCATCACCACCAACGAGTCGGAGCGCCTCAAGTTCCTGAAATGCTGCTACCCCGAATTGCCTATTCGGTTGGCGAAGGACCTGCTGCCCGATCGCGGGGCTCTGCCGGGGTTCTTGACGGCGCTGAGCGCGGCATCGAACGAGTACGTGGCCATCGTGGCCTGCGATATGGTCTTCGCCTCGCCCCGTCTGATCGCGGCGGAGTGCGTAGAGATGTCGCTCACGCAGGCGGACGCCGTCGTTCCCGTGAACACGCACGGCTACGAGCCCATGCACGCCCTGTACCGCAAGAGCGCCTGCCTGCCTGCCGTGCGCCTTGCCCTCGACGAGGGGGAGTCGCGCGTGCAGTCCATTTTCCGCAAAGTCGATGTGGCGGGGTTCTCCCAAACGTGCGTGCAACGCGCGGAACCCCGCGGCGGTTGCTTCGTGAACGTGAACACTCCCGAAGAGTTGAAGAGCGCGGAGGAGAGCCTTTTGGCGGGCGAGGAGGAGGGCCTCCCCCGCGGCATGATATAATGCCGTCTTGTCGCTTTAGCATGCTAAAGCGACAAGGGGAAGAATCACCCAAGGGGAAGGAAACCTGGCTCATGAAGAAAAGACTCGCAATCGCCCTCGCCCTCGCCTGCATTGCGGCCCTGGGGGCCTTTGCCCTCGTCGGTTGCGGCGGCTCCACTTCGTCGTCGAGTAGCAGCGCGGAGGGCAGCAGCGCGGAGGACTCCAAGACCCTCACCGTCGGCTTCGACAGCGCCTATCCGCCTTATGGTTTCGTCGCCGACGACGGCACCTACACCGGCTTCGATCTCGATCTGGCCAAAGAGGTCTGCCAGCGCAACGGCTGGCAGTTCAAGGCCGAGCCCATCGACTGGGATGCCAAGGACGCGCTGCTCGGCAGCGGCACCATCAACTGCATCTGGAACGGCTTCACCATGGAGGGCCGCGAGGGCAAGTACGCCTTCAGCGACCCTTACATGCTCAACGAGCAGGTCGTGGTCGTGAAGGCCGATAGCGACATCGACGGTCTCTCCGACCTCGCGGGCAAGACCGTCATGACCCAAGTCGACTCCGCTGCGCTCGACGTCCTCGAAGATAGCCAGGAAGACCTGGCGAAGACCTTCGCCGGCGGCGCCCCGCAGACCATCGGCGACTACAACAACGCTTTCCTGCAGCTCGAATCCGGTGCCGTGGATGCCGTCGCCTGCGACCTCTCCATCGCCCAGTACCAGATTGCCGCCAAGCCCGACGCCTACAAGCAGCTAGGCGAATCCCTGTCGAGCGAGCACTATGCCGTCGGCTTCTCCATCAGCGACCAGAGCACGGCCGACCAAGTGACCGCCACTTTGAAGGAGATGTACGCAGACGGCACTGTGAGCAGGCTCTGCGACGAGTACGCCGAGTACGGTCTCTCCTTCGATAACTGGATACTGAAATAAAGACCGTCCTGACGAACGGTCTTCAAGCCGGCGCCGCGAACGATTCTGACGGCACCTGGAATCCGTTTGTCGAAGAGGGCGACCGAAGCCAGCCCATCTTCGACAAACGTTTCCCAGGCACTCGTCAGAATCGTTCTCGCGGTTTTCCGCGGGCGAACCCGGGACCTGGGAATCGCGCCGGGGTCCTCGAGGGGCTTTCTGAGACGAGACGGAAAGGGAGAGTATGGACTTTGGGACGATGATGTCGCTACTCGGCGGCGGGTTGCTGCTCACCGGGCAGATTTTCCTGGTCACGCTTGTGGGTGCCTTGCCGCTCGGCGTGGTCGTGGCGCTTTGTCGCATGAGCAAGTTCAAGCCGCTTTCCTGGCTTGCGAGCCTCTACATCAGCGTGCTGCGCGGCACTCCGCTCATGCTGCAGCTGATGGCGCTCATGTTCGGCCCGTATTACCTGTTCGGCTTGCAGCTGGGCAGCGATTGGAAGTTCTGGGCCTGTGACATCGGCTTCATCATAAACTACGCCGCGTATTTCGCGGAGATCTACCGCAGCGGCATCCAGAGCATCCCGCGCGGGCAGTACGAGGCGGCGGACGTGCTGGGCTATTCCTCGCGCCAGACCTTCTTCAAAATCGTGCTCCCGCAGGTGGTCAAGCGCATTCTGCCGGCGATGGGCAACGAGATAATCACGCTGGTGAAAGACACCTCGCTCGCCTTCGTGCTCGGACTTATGGAGATGTTCACGCAGGCGAAGGCCATCGCGGCCAGCCAGGTGAGCATGCTGCCGTATCTGATTGCGGCGCTCATCTACTGGGGATGCTGCCTGCTTATCGAGTTCGCCTTGAATCGGGCCGAGAAGAAGCTCGATTACTACCACGATTAAGAGGGGCCTGCGATGCTGGGACAAGCGGTTGTGAAACTGGAGCACGTGCGCAAGAGCTACGGCTCGAACGAGGTGCTGAAAGATATCTCGCTCGAGGTGGATTCCGGTCAGGTGGTCGCCATCATCGGACCTTCGGGCGGCGGCAAGTCCACGCTGCTGCGCTGCGCCACCCTGCTGGAGCGCTTCGATGCGGGAAGCCTCGCCTACGGGAGCCTGCAAGTCGCGCACGATGCGGGCGGAAAAGCGGTGTACGCCGGCAAAGCTCAACTGCATGAAGCGCGTCAGAAGTTCGGGTTGGTGTTCCAGAATTTCAACTTGTTCCCGCATTACACGGTGCTGAAGAACATCATGGACGCCCCGATTTGCGTGCAGAAGCGCGACAAGGCCGCAGTGGAGGCCGAGGCCCGGGAGCTGATCGAGCGCATCGGCCTCGCCGGCAACGAGCAGAAGGTGCCCTGCGAGCTTTCGGGCGGCCAACAGCAGCGCGTGGGCATTGCCCGCGCCTTGGCCATGAAGCCCGATATCCTCTACTTCGACGAACCCACCAGCGCCTTGGACCCCGAGCTCACACAGGAGGTGCTGAAGGTGATTCGCGGCTTGGCCGAGCAGAGGATGACGATGGTCATAGTCACGCACGAGATGACCTTCGCCCGCGATGTGGCCGACCATATCGTGTTCATGGACGGCGGCGTGATAGTGGAGACGGGACCGGCCGAGCAGGTCATCGAAAACCCGCAGCATGGCCGCACCAAGGCCTTCCTGCGCAAGATCGCCGACTAGCCCTGAGCCTCGGGGAGGCGGCAAATGCCGAAAGCGGGCCTTTCGCGGAGGTGTACCATAGGAAAGAGCATCGGCCGTTTTCGAACAGGGGAGGAACCATGCCCATCGAACAAGCCAATTGCATGCGTCGTTTCGTGCGTATGTGCGCCGACGCATGGGAACAGGGATGGCACGAGAGCAACGCGGGGAACCTAAGCTATCGCCTCGACGAAGAGGACATCCGCGTCTGCATGCCCTTTTTCAGCATAAAGGGCGAGGGACACGAATGGCACGGCCTGGGCTTCGCCGATTCCGACCTCGCCGGACAATTCTTCATGGTGACGGCCGGCGGCTCTCCGTTGCGCAAGGTGGGCATAGACCCCGCCATTAACTGCGGCGTAGTGGAGATAGACGGCGAAGGCAAGGCGTGGCGCAAGGTCTGGGGTCTGAAAGGGACGCATCCGACCAGCGAATTCTCGAGCCACCTGCTCGCGCATGCGGTCTTCATCCGCGAGACCGACGGCGATAACCGCGTGGTCTACCACGCGCACGCGCCCAACGTGACGGCGCTCAGCCTGCTGCTCGAGCCCGACGAGGCGCAGTGGAACCGCGCTCTTTGGGGCGTCATGACCGAAGTCATCATGCTGGCTCCTCAGGGCGTCGGCGTGCTGCCTTGGATGCTGCCGGGCAGCAAGGAGCTCGCGGTGCGGACGGCCGCGAAGCTGGAAGCGCACGACGCCGTGGTCTGGACTCAGCATGGGATTATCGTGCGCGAGCAGACCTTCGACGACGCGTTCGGCCTGGCGCACGCGATAGAGAAGGCGGCGGGCATCTACCTGAACGCTCGCGCTGCGAACGGGGGACATCGCCCCGAGCATCTGGTGAGTCCCGCCCAGCTGGCCGCTATCTGCGAGAAGATGGGCCTCGATTTCGACGTATCCGCCCTCGCCGCCCCCGACGAGTGAGGATCTGCCGCCCCGCGGCCGCGCTCCGCTTACGCTTGCTGTTTCAGCAGGCCGTAGCCGCCGTTCGCGCGACGGTAGAGGATGCGGAAGGTATCCGTGTCACGGTCGATGTAGCCGAAGAAGTCGTGGCCGAGGAGGTCTATCTGCACGAGCGCTTCCTCTTCCGTCAACGGCAGGAATTCTATCTCCTTCTCGCGCACGACCTCGTCGTCGGCGAGCTCGTCCATCAGCGCATCCAGATCGAGGTCGGCCCCGGTGCGGATGCTGGCGGCATCGGTGCGCGTGTTCTTCTCCACCACGCGCGTCTTGAACTTGCGCAGCTGGCGCAGCACCTTGGCGGCGGCTACGTCGATGGCGGCGAACATGCTCTCCTCGCGCTCTTCGACGCGGATGATGTGGCCGCGGGCGGCCATCGTGACCTCGCACACGGCGGGGGTGGCGATTGCGGGGTTCTTCTCGCGGTGCAGCACCACTTCTGCTGACAACGGCTCGATGTCCATCGCCTTCATGGAGTTGCCGATCTTCTCCTCCGCATACGATTTCAGGGCATCGGTTACGGTCATCTTTCGACCGGTAACGGAGATATCCATGAATTATCACCTCTTAAATGGTCGGGGCCTGAAAAACCAGCCTTCCGAGGGGCGGCGTGCTTTGGGGCGACGGTTCGACCTCCTTCCAGCTGGTAGCCCCAGTATAGCGCAACGCGGGGCGACTCGACCTCCATTTGTGGTGCGCGAGGGATCTCTTCTCCACATTATTTGATTTTCGCAGTGCGTTTTCCTAAAATCGGACGAAGCCGAAAGCAAGCAATCGACTCTAGGCAGGGAATATATGAACACACAAGACACCCGGTTCCCTCGGCGTACCTTCCTTATGGGCACGGCGGCATTCGGTGTGATGGCGCTTGCCAACCCGGCTCTCGCATTTGCCGACGAGATCAGCGACAAGCAGGCGGAGGCGGACGCGGCTTACGCATCGCTTACGGCTATGCAGACCGAGCTCGACTCCATCTCCGACGAATACACCCAGGCGCTCCAAGAGCAAGAAGAGGCCGAAGCGAAGATGGAAGAGGCCCAGTCCCAGATCGACCAGGCCAACAGCAACATCGCCACACTGCAGGACCACTTGGGAAATGTGGTCACGAGCACCTACAAAAGCGGTACCGACCAGTTCCTGGGAGTGCTTCTGGGCGCGACTTCCTTCGAGGAATTCGCCACGAGCCTGAGCCTGCTCAACGACATCTCGGAGGACAAGGCCAAGACCGTCGTGGACATCAAAGACCAGCGTACCGCCTTGGAGGAAGCCAAGGCCGAGTACACGGTGCAGGCCCAGACCGCGGAGCAGAAGAAAAACGAGGCGCAAGCTCGCCAAGAGGAAGCCGAGAAGATGGTCGACCAGTACCAGGCGACCTACGACCAGCTGTCCGCCGAAGTGGCGGAGCTCGTGGAGCAGAAGCGCTTAGCCGAAGAAGCAGCTGCAGCCGCCCAGGCGGCGGCCGTGGTCGCGGCGTCTGCCGAGCAGGGCGCTGCCGAGGAGGCCGCGTCGCAAAGCGACGACGATTCGGATTCCGGCAGCTCGTCGGGCAGCGAATCCTCTTCGAGCACCAAGTCTTCCAGCTCCAAGAAATCCAGCAAGACCTACGAGGGCGGATCCTCCACGGTCAGTCGTGCCTATAGCTGCATCGGCGCCCCCTACCAGTGGGCCGCCGTCGGGCCTTCGGCCTACGACTGCTCCGGCTTGGTAAGCTACTGCGTCACGGGCAGTCACACGCGTGCCTTCACCAGCTCCAGCCTGATGGGCTACTCTGCGGTGTCCAATCCGCAGCCGGGCGATGTCTGCGTGCGCAGCGGCCATTGCGGCATCTACATCGGCGGCGGCCAGATGATCCACGCCCCGCACACCGGCGCGACCGTTTGCGTCGCGAGCGTGCAGAGCGGCATGAAGATCGTCCGCCCGTAGCCGGCGGCTCCGTTTTGCCCCAGGAGCGGGACGGTTTATGGCTGCGGCGTGATTTTCGTCATTTCGCGCCCAGCTATGGTAAGATTGCTCCCGCTGCGCAAGCGGCATCAACGGGATGTGGCTCAGCTTGGTAGAGCGCTGCGTTCGGGACGCAGAGGTCGCTGGTTCAAATCCAGTCATCCCGACCAGAAACGATGGGGTGCTTCCTTCCGGGGGCGCCCCTTCTTCCGAAAAAGGGCGCACGAGGGGCGCCTTCGACTTTCAGGAGGTTCTCATATGAAATTCGGCGGCATCGGCATACCCGAGCTCGTCATCATCCTGGTGGTGGTGCTGCTCATCTTCGGACCCAAGAATCTTCCCAAGCTCGGCAGCGCCATCGGCAAGGCCACCAAGAACCTGCGCGAGGGCATGGGCGGCAAGAAGGACGAAGAGGAATCCGAGTCCGAGGCCGAGGAAGAGGCCGTGGAGGTCGTCGAAGAGGTCGAAGATCCCGTGCCTGGGGCAGCGCCCAAGAAGAAGGTCGT
>CAJOOG010000029.1 GCA_905236045.1 uncultured Denitrobacterium sp. | reverse complement strand
TGTGCGGCAGGGCAAGCCCGTGCCGCCGACGGAGTTCGAGACGGTCTAGCGCTTGGGCGGCCGGTTGGGCGCGTCGGTCGGGCCGGGTGCCGGGCTCTCGCGCCGCCAGCCGCCCGGCCGCTGCTCTCTAGGCCATCTCGGCCAGCGCCGTCAGCTCCGCTTCGCTGACATGGCCTCTGAACACCTTGCCTTCGACGATGGCGGTGTTTGCCGCAACGCTGTTCTTCAGGTTGTCCACCGTTCTGCCAAATCCGCTGCTGCCGGACGTGGCGAACAGCACGACGGTCTTGCCGGACAGGTCGTAGCTTTCGAGGAAGGTGTTGACGATGGTCGGGGCGATGTACCACCATATCGGAAATCCTACGTAGATCGTATCGTAGTCGCCCGCGTGGGCGTCGCTGCCCTTGATGGCGGGGCGAGAGCTGTGATCGTTCATTTCGATCGTGCTTCTGGCCTGCTCGTCGTTCCAGTTGAGATCCGCGCGGGTGTAGGGCACTTCCGGCTCGATCTCGTAAAGATCCGCGCCGGCGATCTTCGCGAGCTCTTTCGCCACGCGCCTCGTTGTTCCGCTTGCGCTGAAATATGCTACCAATTTCCTGCTCATCGTCCGTTCTCCTTTATGGGACCTGAGTCCCCTCGTCCTACAACATGCCTCCGTGCGGGGGAGATGCCGAACATCTTAGGAGATAAGTGTAGACGAAGTCGTGTGCGTGCGCATCGCCCATGTCGGGGGAGAAGCGTTCTGTCCGCTCGCTCGGCTCCCCTGGGCACCCCGAGCTGTTGCTCGGGCTTGCCCTAGACGCCGCTGGCTCTCCGGGCGCTAGTCCGCGGGAAGGCTGTAGAGCCGCCGATAGAGGTCGACCTGCGCCCGCCCGGCGATGCTGCTGCGGAACTGTATCGCGCCCCCTCCGCGCTCCGGTGCGAGCAGGTCGTGCTCCGCCAGCTTGCGGCGCAGCTGGTGCGCGGTGCCCCAGATCCCATCGAAGAGCGGCACATCGCCCATGACTTCGCGGATCTGGCGCTTGATGAAGGAATAGTGCGTGCACCCCAGGACCACGGCGTCCACCTCGGCGCGGTATTCGCCGAGATGTTCCCGCAGGTAGGCGTGCATCTCGTCGGAATCCAGCTCTCCCGTCTCTACGAGGTCGGCCAGCCCCGGGCAGGCGAGCGGCACGATCTGCGAGTTGCTGCCCCAATGCAGCGCCAGGTCGTGGAACTTCTCCAGCTTGAGCGTGGCGGCGGTGGCCATCACCAGTATGCGCCGGTTGTCGAAGGTCCGCGCCGCGGGCTTGAGGGCGGGCTCGATGCCGATGATGGGCACATGGGGCCACGCAGAGCGCAGGGTAGCGGCGGCGGCGCTGGTGGCCGTGTTGCAGGCGATGACGATGGCCTTGCAGCCGTCCTCGAGCATGCTCTCGACGATGCGGCGGGAAAGCCGCGTGACGGCGGCGGGGCCCTTGTCTCCGTAGGGGGCGTTCGCAGAGTCGCCGAAGAACAGGAAATTCTCGTGCGGAAGCTCCTGCGCCAAGGCCTTGAGCACGCTGATGCCCCCGACGCCGGAGTCGAAAACGCCGATATATCCCTCGAATTCACGCATGCGTCCATCCTATCATTACCAGCCCGCGGTGTCGGCCTGCGCTTTTCCGCCTCCCGCAGCCGCCTCCCGCGATAGCGTTTCCGAGGCGTTAAGCGGGCTCGGTCTTCTTTGGGTTATGATGAACGAACCTTGTTTTCGTTGAAAGGAGCACGGCTATGGCAACGATCGGAGAAGGCTTCAAGAATATTTTCCTGGCGGGCATCGGGGCGGTGGCCCTTACCGGCGAGGCGGCGAAGAAGGCCGTCGACACCATGATAGAGAAGGGGGAGATCACCCTCGAGCAGGGCAAGGAGCTCAACGAGGAGCTCCGTCGTCGCGCCGCCGACGGTGCCGCTCCCGTGCGCGAGGGCGCCATGGAGGCCCGCATGAGCGTCATGACCCCCGAAGAGCGCGAGGAGTTCGCCGCCAAGGCCGCCGAGCTGGCGAAGAAGATGAACGCCGAGCCGGTCGAGGCGGAGGTCGTGGAAGTTGGAGAGGTCGCTGAAGAGGCGGCCGAAGACGCGTCGGAATAAACCGCCTTTCGGGGGACTTCCGTGCCAGAGAACAGTCTCGTCCGCTTCATCTTCAAAACGGGGTCGGACGACGATCCCGAGCATCGTTTCGACCTCGGCCATAAGGCGCGCATGCGGCGCATGCGCGAGATCTACCGCATCGCGCGCATGCACCACTTGTTCAAGGGCATCACGCCGGTGGGCTTTCGCGCCATGCTCGAGGACCTGGGCCCGAGCTTTGTGAAGATCGGGCAGACGCTCTCCTCGCGTTCGGAATTTCTGCCCAAGGAGTATTGCGACGAGCTCGAGAAGCTCCAATCGGAATGCGACCCGCTTCCCTTCGAGGAGGTGCGCGCCGCCCTGGTGGACAATTTCGGCGAGGAGAAGCTGCGGGAGATCTTCGAGGAGCTCGATCCGACCCCGCTCGGCAGCGCCTCGTTGGCCCAGGTTCACAAGGCGCGTCTGCGCACGGGCGAGACGGTGGCGGTGAAGGTCCAGCGGCCCGGCGTGAAGGCGAAGATGGCCCAGGACATCGCCATCATACGCAGCATCGCCCGCCGTGCCTCCGACCTGGTTCAGGGCGATCAGATGGTCGACTTCAACAACGTGGTCGACGAGCTGTGGAGCACCTTTCTGGAGGAGACCGATTTCGAGCGCGAGGCCGCGAACCTCATCGAGTTCACCGAGCTCAACCGAGACGTCAAGTTCATCGACTGCCCCCGGGTCTTTCGATCCTATTGCACCGAGTACGTGCTGGTCATGGAATACGTGGACGGCATCCCCATAGGGGATGCGGACGCGCTCGGAGCCGCTGGTTACGACCTGCACGAGATCGGCAAGAAGCTACTCGACAACTACGCCACGCAGATTCTCGACCACGGCTTCTTCCATGCCGACCCCCATCCCGGCAACATCATCGTCCGCGAGGGCAAGATCGTCTATATCGACCTGGGCATCATGGGGCGCTTGACGCCTCGCGATCGCACGGGCTTCGCCGCCATCGTATCGGCGGTGGGCGCCCGCGATTCCTCTCGCCTCAAAGACGCGTTGCTGCGCTTCGCGGTGACCAAGGACAACGCCTCGATCGACCATGCGCGTTTCCTCGCGGATCTGGATCTGATGCTGGCGGATTACGCCTCGGTCGACGTGGGGGACCTCGACATAGGCGCGATGCTCTCGGACATCCTCTCTCTCACGCGTGCCTCGCGGGTCACGCTACCTTCTTCGATCACCATGGTCTCGCGCGGCATCGTGACGATGGAGGGCACGGTGGCGCCCTATATCGGGCAGGACAGCATCCTCTCCATCATCACCTCGCACATGGTCGGCTCCGAGAACCGTTGGGAGAAGATCGGCAAGGAGTTCGAAGACGACATCCTGGCGGCCCGGCGTGCGGCGTGGGGCCTGGCCGACGCGGCGGGTTATTCCGGGGAGGCGCTGCGGATGCTCACGCGCGGTCAGATGAAGGTGAACATGGAGGTGCTCAGCTCCGATAAGCTCATGCGGGCCCTGTCCCGCATCCTCAACCGCATGGCGCTCGCCATCATCATAGCCGGGCTCTTCATCGGCTCCTCGATGCTGCCCTACGCATCGGAGAGCGCCTACATCTTGGGCGTGCCCTGGTTGTCGTTTTTCGGGTACCTGGGCGCCTTCGTGCTCTCGGTGATAGTGATAGTCGCCATATTGCGTCGGAAGTGAAGGCGTGAAGGCGTGTTCGAGCAGATGAAGGCGCGTTCGGGGAGGCGGAGCATATGAGGGTCGGAATCATAGGGGCCATGGAGATAGAGGTGGCCCAGCTGCGCGGAGAGCTCTCGGGGCGTCGAGACCGGCAGGTCGCGGGCATGCTCTTCAGCGAAGGCAGCATAGCGGGCGTGGAGTGCGCGGTGGTGAAGTGCGGCGCGGGCAAGGTGAACGCGGCGCTTTGCGTGCAAGTGCTCGTAAGCTGCCTTGGGGCAACGCATGTGGTGAACACCGGCGTAGCCGGGTCGCTTGCCGCCGCGATCGATATTTTGGACGTGGTGGTGTCGACGGATTGCGTATACCACGACGTGGACGCGACGAACTTCGGGTATCGCCTGGGCGAAGTGCCGCAAATGGGCACCCTGTCGTTCGCAGCGGATGAGGGATTGCGCGAGGCGGCGGTGAAGGCCGCACAGAAGACGGCGCCGGGAACGGCCGTGCACCAAGGGCGCGTGGCCTCCGGCGACCAATTCGTCTGTCGCGTAGAGGACAAGCAGCGCATAGCGGGGGAGTTTGGGGCGCTTTGCTGCGAGATGGAGGGCGCGGCCATAGCGCATGCCTGCTGGAGAAACGACGTTCCCTTCGTGGTGATGCGGGCGATTTCGGACAAAGCCGACGGCAGCGATCGGATGTCCTACGATGAGTTCGAGGTGAAGGCCGCGAATCGGTGCGCGGGCATAATGCGCGCCATGCTCGCGGAGTTGTAGCGCGGAAGCGGGATGCGGGCCCGGGGAGCGCGGCGGGCGTGGCGTGCCCAGGGTTCCGAGCGGGGGCGGGGTGCCCGAATCGAGCTTCAGAGGATACGCTGCTGATAGAGCGGCCCGTCTTGGAAGCCGCGAGCTCGGTAGTAGGCGCGTGTGCCCACGGCGCTTATGACGTTCATGCGCTTGTAGCCGGCATCTCGCGCCAGTTGGCAGGCTTCTTCGATGAGCGCGGTGCCCAGGCCGTGGTGCTGTGCGGCCTCGCCTTGTACGTGCAAGGGCGCCGCTGCCCCGTAGACGTGCACTTCGCGTATCATTGCCTCTCTCGGGGAGATGTGCAGCTCCGCCGCGTGTGCTCGGACGTAATCGGGATGGGGGAGCGAAAGGCGCAGGAAGCCCGCGATTCTTCCCGACGGGGCGACCCATTGCAGGAAGCGCTCGCTGGTGTTGGTCGTCTCGTAGGGGACCGTCTCCAGTCGCAAGTCTTCGGGCGCGACGGCTTCGCCGGAGATTTCCCGGTAGCGAATCTCGCGCACGGGCGTGCCGTTTTGCGCGATGCGCTCTTCGACCATCTGCCGCAGGTTGGGCTTCTTGTTGCCCGCCACGATGTCGGTGCTGCTGAAGTCGCGGATCATGCGGCTGATGCGGGTGTGGGCGGGCGTGGCCGCCACATCGGCGACCAGCACGCGGACCAGCGTCTCCTCCTCGTAGGGGGTCCACTTGCCCTCCCTCCAGTCGCGCTCGAGCTGCGTGCCGGCGATGAGGGCGCACGGGTAGAGCTTCACTTCGTCGGGAAGCCAGGCGGGGTCGTTGACGAAACGGGCGAAGGCGTCCTCGTCCCGTGCGGGGTCCGATCCCAGCAGGTTCACCATGAAATGAGCGTGAGTCTTGAAGCCGAAGGCGCGCACGAGCTCGAAAGCCTTCTCCATCCGCTCGACGCCGGCATTGCGGCCGTTGACTTGCAGCAGGTCGTCGTCGATGGCCTGTACGCCCATCTGGATCTTCGTGCAGCCCATGCGGCGGAAGCGCCCGAGGCTCGTGGCGTCAACGGTATCCGGTCGCGTCTCGATGACCAGGCCGACGATGCGATGTCGTGCCGTCTCGTTTCCGCGCTGTTCGGCCTCGAGGCTCTCCCAATCCGCGGTCTGCCCGCAGGCGGCCTGCTGCCAGGCGGGATCTTCCTGATAGAGTCGGCGGATGGCGTTATTGAAGGAGAGGGCGCCGGCGTCCACCTGCTCCTGGGTGGGGGAGCAGCGGGCAGCGTTCTCCTCGGGCGCGGGCGAGATGCCCAGGCGTCGGTAGAGGGCCCTGCGTTTTGCGACGTTGCGGGCGAGGGCGCCTGCGCTCGCGGCTGGGTCGGCGCTTGCGGCGCCGCTGTCGGCCCGGTTCGCGCCTGCGCCCGCGGCGTCCCGCGCCAGTTCGCCTTCCCCGCCGGCGCTTCCTTGTGCATCGTTTGCCGCGCGGAACACTTCCCTCATGAACCATAGCTGGTAGGCGGTCGGATAGTCGGCGAAGGTCCCTCCCAGCACGATGATCTCCAGCTTGTCGGTCGCGTGCCCCATCTGGCGCAGAGCGGTCAGGCGGCTGGCTACCTGCAGGTACGGGTCGAAGCAGTTGCGCTCCGCCCTCTGGCAGGCGGGTTCGTCGGCCAGATAGCTCTTCGGCATGCGCACGTCGCAGGGACAGTAGCGGCAGGCCCCGCTGCAGGGCCAGGGCTTTGTGAGCACCGTTATGGTGGCCACGCCCGATTGTGTGCGTCGCGGTTTCATACGCAGGGCACGGGAGAGGATTTCGAGCTCGGCATCCGAGAGGCTCCAAGCCCTCCAGCGTCCGGGTTCGCGGTCGCGGACCTTCAACAGATACGGGAACAGGTGCTTCTTGGCGAAATGACGTTCGCTTCCCCGCGTCCGTCGATTATGCTTCGCCAGAATGCGCTCGAGCTCCTTTTCCTCAAGCGAGCCTCGCCGCCGCACGTGTTCGATGATGTCTTCGAAGAGCTCTTCCATGCAAGCTATTCTAACCCGTCCGCGCAGGGAGCGGGCAACCCCGATGCGGCCTGCGTCCGTCCCGCGGCCGCGGCACGGATTTTTTGCGCTACCATGGGAGCATCGAAATGCGAAAGTCGAACCTGTTCGGAAGGGAAGAGCCGGCATGCAGCAATCGAAAGAGGCCTACGCGAAGCTCGTCTTGATCCAGGACCTAATCGAGAAGCATCGCAGGCGCACCTTCGCCGGGAGGCGTCCCGAGGAGAATCCCACGGTGGGGCAGGGGGCCGTCATCGCCAGCCTGCGCAAGGAAGACGGGCAGAGCACCAAGGAGCTTTCCCGCTCGCTCGGCGTGGGCATCTCCACCATCAACGAGACCATAGCCAAGATGGAGAAGGCCGGCTTGGTGGTGCGCCGACAGTCGTCCCAGGACGGCCGCGTGATGCTGGTGCACCAGACCGAGCGGGGACGCGCCGTGCAGCAGGTGGAGCCCGAGTCCCTCGATGTGCTCGCCGGATTTTCGGACAAGGAGGCCGCCGCGCTCGACCAGGCGCTCGACCGGGTGATCGCCAACCTTCAGGGCAAGCCTTCCAAAGCCGGGAAGAAGCAGGGCAAGAAGGAGAAGAAGGGCAAGGGCAAGAAGAAGGGGAAGAAGAAGTAGATCGGTGGACCTGGAGACCATTCATATTCTGGGGACTGTCAACGAGCGGTTCTATGCCGAGCATGCGGAGTCCTTCTCCGCCACGCGTCAGCATGGCTGGCCGGGTTGGGATAGAATCTGCGACCTCTTGTGGCGGCGATGGGGCGCGGACGACGAGCGGATAAGGGGCAAGCGACCGTTGCGCGTGCTGGACGTGGCCTGCGGCAACCTGCGCTTCGAACGCTTCCTGCGCAGGCGGATGCCGAGCGTGTCGCTCGAGGTGGGGGCCATCGACTTCTGCCCGCGGCTCCTCGCGCTAGGCGGTGAGGACACCGAGACGGTGCGTTTCCTGGAGTCGAACATCGTCGAGCGGCTCGCGCGGGGACGTGCGGTAATTCCGCCCGAATGGGGGACCTTCGACGTGGTCGCCTGCTTCGGCTTCTTCCATCATGTGCCCGGGGCGCGGAGCCGCGAGTTGCTGATGCGCGAGTTGGCTGCGGCCAAGGCGACAGACGGGGTCGGCGCGGTTTCGCTTTGGCGCTTCGCCGACGGCAAAGCCACGGCCGATAAAGTGCTTCAGGTGCATGCCCAGGCCGTGGGGGATCTGGTGGGGCGCGGGGTGCCCCTAGACACCGAGCAGCTCGAAGAGGGCGACTGGATCATGGGCTGGAGGGGCGTGCCAGGTGCCTGGCGCTACTGCCACAGCTTCTCCGATGCGGAGGCGGAAAGTCTGGCCGCGGGGTCGGGCGCTCCGCTGATCGCACGTTTCCGAGCCGATGGCAAGACGGGCGCTGCCAACGAATACCTGGTCTTCTAGCCGCTCCCTATTGCCGTTCCAGATCGCGTCTCTTCTGAGTCACGGCTCCGCAAGGCGGCTCTGACCGCACCCCCCTTTAAGGCGCTCCATGCGGACATCCGGGTATTGACAAGCGACTTCTTCCTGCTAAGCTCTAGTGAAACAAATGAACACATGCTCATATGAACGGAGTTTACAAGAAAGAGGAGGCGTAATGCCCGAGGAAGTCGAATACGCCGCGATACCGGTGGAAGATGCGGTGGCCCAGGTCACCGAGAAGATGCCCGACGAGGAGATGCTCTACGACCTGGCGGACCTCTTCAAGGTCTTTGCCGACACCACGCGCATCCGCATTCTGTACTCGCTCATGGAGTCGGAGATGTGCGTGGCCGACATCGCCCAGACGGTCAACGTCACCCAGAGCGCCGTCTCCCATCAGCTGCGCATCCTCAAACAGGCGCATCTGGTGAAGTTTCGCAA
Source organism: uncultured Denitrobacterium sp. (assembly GCA_905236045.1). Taxonomy (GTDB): domain Bacteria; phylum Actinomycetota; class Coriobacteriia; order Coriobacteriales; family Eggerthellaceae; genus Curtanaerobium. The sequence continues at coordinate 33,431 of CAJOOG010000029.1, read as the reverse complement.
GGAGGGCAAGCAGATCATCTACGCGCTCTCCGACGACCATGTCTACACCATGCTCAGCCAGGGCATGACGCATATCTGCGAGTAAAGGAGATAAGACTCATGCGTAAAGTCATCAAACTCGACGGCGAAATCTGCGCGAATTGCGCAAGCAAGATCCAGGCGAAGGTGGAGAAGCTGCCCGGCGTGAACAGCGCGAGCGTGAACGCGCTCACCTACAAATTCACCCTCGATGCCGATGAAGGCGCCTTCGACGCCGCGCTCTCCCGTGCGGTCGAGATATTCGAGGACATCGAGCCGGATTGCGAAGTGCTCCTGTAGGGAACGTCTGGGACAGGGGGATGTCGTGAAGGGCCAGCTCACGAGAAAACAGCGCAAGCGCCGCGATCGCATCGTCGTAGCATTCGCCATCTTCTGCGTCCTCGAGATCGCCAGCGAGGGCCTGCACGTTTTCGATGCGTTGCCGAACGGGCTCGTAATCGAATTCGCGGCGTTTCTGGTGCCCTATCTCATCGCGGGCTTTGATGTGCTCGTCAAGGCGTGGCACGGCATCGTGCATCGCCAGCCCTTCGACGAGAACCTGCTCATGTCCATAGCGACCCTGGGCGCCTTCGCGTTGGTGCTGTTCCCGGAGGCAGAGCCGCATATGGCCGAGGGCGCGGCGGTGATGCTGTTCTATCAGGTGGGCGAGCTTTTCGAGGACTACGCGGTGGGGAAGACCCGCCGCAGCATCGCCGACATGATGGACATCGCCCCCGAGGCGGCCAACCTTCTGAGCGAGGAGGGGAGCCTGGAGGAGGTGGACCCCGCGCAAGTGCCCGTCGGGGCGCGGATAATGGTGAAGCCGGGCGAGCGCGTGCCGCTCGACGGCGTGGTCGTGAAGGGAACGTCGCAGCTGGATACGAGCGCCCTCACCGGCGAGAGCGTACCGCAGGCGGTCGAGGAGGGCGTGGCGGTCATCAGCGGCTGCGTGAACATGACGGGCGCCATCGTCGTGCGCACGAGCAAGCCCTATGGCGAGTCGACCGTGCAGCGCATCCTCGATTTGGTCGAGAACGCCAGCGAGAAGAAGGCCCGCACAGAGAATTTCATCACGCGCTTCGCCCGATACTACACCCCCATCGTGGTGGGGCTGGCGGCGGCGATAGCCCTCATTAGCCCGCTGTTCGGCGCCACGTGGTCCTCGAGCGTCCAGGGCGCGCTCGTGTTCTTGGTCGTCAGCTGCCCCTGCGCCCTGGTCATCAGCGTGCCCCTCTCGTTTTTCGGCGGCATCGGGGCGGCCAGCCGCGCGGGCATAATGGTGAAGGGCTCGAGCTATCTGGAGTCCCTCGCCGCCGCCGACACGGTAGCCTTCGACAAGACGGGCACGCTCACCAGCGGCACTTTCAGCGTGGTGGCCGTCCATCCCGAGGTGGATGTGAACCCCGATGTGCTGCTCTCCTACGCGGCCCATGCCGAGGCCTACTCCGACCATCCGATCGCACTCTCGGTGCGCTCGAGCTATTCCGGCCAGATCGACCAGGGCAAGATCGAGGAAGTGGAGGAGCGCGGCGGGCAGGGCGTCCATGCCCGCATCGACGAACACGAGGTGCTTGTGGGCAACGACAAGCTCATGCTCTCCGAGCAGGTCGATTTCCACGATTGCTCCTTGGTGGGCACGATTCTGCACGTGGCGCTCGACGGGGTCTATGCGGGCCATATCGTCATCGCGGACATGGTGAAAGACGATGCCCGGGATGCGATCGAGCAGCTGCATGCGGCGGGCGTGCGCAAGACGGTCATGCTCACCGGGGATAGGTCCGAGGTGGCCCAAGCGGTGGCGCAGGAGCTCGGCATCGACGAGGTGCGCTCGCAGCTGATGCCCCAAGACAAGGTCGCTTGCGTGGAGGATTTGCTCGAGCAGGAGCCGGAGCGCGGCAAGCTGGCGTTCGTGGGCGACGGCATCAACGATGCGCCGGTGCTCATGCGCGCCGACATCGGCATAGCCATGGGCGCTCTGGGGTCGGATGCGGCCATAGAGGCGGCGGACGTGGTGCTGATGGACGACAAGCCCGGCAACATCGCTCGCGCCATCCGCATAGCGCGAAAGACCATGCGCATCGTTTGGCAGAACATCGCGTTCGCGTTGGGCGTGAAGATAGCGATCATGATCCTGGCGCTGCCCTTCATCGGCGTAGCGAACATGTGGCTGGCGGTCTTCGGCGACGTGGGCGTGACTTGCCTGGCCATCCTGAATGCCATGCGCTGCCTGCGAGTCGCCCGCTAGGACCCGCGTCCCGAGCAAGAAAAGAACCCCGTCGACGCACGGGGCCTCGGCTGCGCGGAAACGAATCGTCCTGACGATCCTTATCTAAGACAGGGGGGCGGAAGGCGGCTCGGCGGCTTCGACCGCGGCCGCGACGGCCTGCAGCATCTTGATGAAGTCGGCGCGCTGCTCGGTCGTGAAGCTCCCGAGCGCATTGTTCTGCAGCTCCGTCAGGTTGCCCACGATGCGGCGGGCTTGGCGGCGGCCCATCGGCGTCAGGCGCACGGCTTTCGCGCGACGGTCCTCCGGCAGCTCGTGCATCTCTATCATGCGCTGCTTGTAGAGCGTGCTTACGACCTTGTTCACCGTCTGCTTGGGCAGATGCGTGGTCTCGCACATGGCTTTCTGCGTCACATCGGACTCGCGGTACAGCAGGGCGATGATCTGCAGAGTGGCCGAAGAAATCCCCCCTCGGCGCGTGTAGTTATCGCAGGCGGTAATGCATGCCTGCCATGACCTTTGGAGCATCAGGATATCGTATTCCGTCTCTTCGGGCATAGCGTCCTCCGCTTCGTTGTGCTTCTGTCTCCCCGTGGGTGCGCCATTGCACACTAGCATGACTATGAACTATAAATGACAAAATGCCTACAAGGTGGTCTGGATGCCAAAATATTAATAAAGTTGCATAAGCGTTTTTCGGAAGGACGGTTGCCCATGCGGGTTCTGAAATATCTCGGACCGCACAAGGGCGTGCTCCTTTTGGTGCTGTTGCTCCTCTTCGTCCAGGCTTTCTGCGACCTCATGCTTCCCACGTTCACCGCCTCGCTCGTCGACGAGGGAATCCAGCGTGCCGTGGTATCCGGCGCCGAGGCGGACTTCTCCTATCTTGCGGGCATCGGAGCGCAGATGCTCGCCGTCACGGCGCTGGGGTCCGCTGTCAGCATGCTCATTTCGTTTCTGGCGAGCCGTACCGGCGCGAGCATCGGGCGCGACTTGCGCTCGCGCCTCTTCGAGTCGGTGGTCGGCTTCTCCCGCGCGGAGGTGCAGCGGTTCTCGCCGGCATCCCTTATCACGCGCTCTACCAACGACGTTCAGCAAGTGCAGATGATCTGCATCATCCTGCTGCGCGTCGTGCTCTACGCACCCATCCTGGCCATCGGCGGGGTGATCATGGTTCTGCGCACGGATGTCGAGATGGCATGGGTGGCCGTGCTCGCGGTCGTGCTCGTCTTCGGCATCATCGTCGTGCTCATGTCGCTCGCCATGCCCAAGTTCCGCATCATGCAGAAGCTCATCGACCGGGTGAACCTCGTGGCGCGCGAGGCCCTCACCGGCATTCCCGTCATTCGCGCCTTCAACCGTCAGGAGCACGAGGAGGCCCGCTTCGACCGCGCCAACCGCGAGCTCATGGAGACGCAGCTTTTCACCAACCGGGTCATGGCCTTCATGCGCCCCTCTACGATGCTGGTGATGAATGCGGCCTCCTGCCTGATCGTGTGGGTGGGCGCGGGGTTCGTGGGCCAGGGCAGCATGCAGACCGGCGAGATGATAGCCTTCATCACCTACACGATGGTGATAGTCATGGGGTTTTTGATGCTCTCGATGGTCTTCATGATGCTCCCTCGTGCCGACATAGCCGCGCAGCGCATCGAGGAGGTGCTAGCCTGCGAGCCGTCCGTGGTGGAGCAGGCCGCGAGCGCGCAGGCGGGGCTCGCCGGGCCCACGACCGAGCCCCCGGCTGCCCCCGCACCTGCGGTCGTGGGGGCGCAAATCGCCTTCGACCACGTGACCTTCGCCTACGACCGCGATTCGCAGCCCGCCCTCCAGGATGTCAGCTTCGTCGCGCCTGCGGGGAAGACCACGGCCATCATCGGCTCCACGGGCTCGGGCAAGTCCACCATCGCGCGACTCATCGTGCGGGCGCACGATGTCTCCCAGGGCGCGGTTACCCTAGATGGCGAAGATGTGCGCTCGCTGCCGCTCGTTCGGCTGCACGAGCAAGTGGGTTACGCTCCCCAGAGGGCTTTCCTGTTTGCGGGCACGGTGGGCAAGAACATCCGCTACGGTGCGCCCGATGCCGACGATCAGGAGGTCTGGCGGGCTTTGCGCATCGCCCAGGCGCAGGATTTCGTCGAGAAGATCGGCGGGCTCGACGCCTCCGTCTCGCAGGGGGGCACCAACTTCTCCGGCGGGCAGCGCCAGCGTCTGGCCATTGCCCGGGCGGTCGTGCTGCCGGCGCGTGCCTTCGTCTTCGACGACTCCTTCAGCGCTCTCGACTATGCCACCGATGCCGCCCTCAGCCGGGCCCTCGCCGAGGAGCTTGCCGGTGTGAGCGTCATCGTGATTGCGCAGCGCATCGCCACCGTGCGCCATGCGGATCGGATCGTCGTGCTCGACGAGGGCCGCGTGGTGGGCACGGGAGCGCATGAAGAGCTCCTTCGGACCTGCGCTACCTATCGCGAGATAGCGCGCAGCCAGCTCTCTGACGAAGAGCTCGAGAATCGAGGGGGCGCGCGATGAACGATTCCGCAGAGCAGCCCCTTGAAGGACACAAGCGCACCAAGGTCCGCATGCCCCGCGGAATGAGGACGGAGAAGGCCAAAGACACCCGCGCCTCGATCAAGAAGCTTCTGGGGGTCTTGGCTCCCGACCGCATCGCGCTCGGGGTGGTCGTGTTTCTGACCTTGGCCTCCACGCTTTTCAACGTCATCGGGCCGAAGGTGCTCTCCTTGGCCACCACAGAGGTCTTCAACGGCTCGGTCGCGGCGGCGCAGGGCACGGGAGGCATCGACTTCGACCAGGTTCGCACTGTGCTCTTGGCGGCCCTGGTGCTCTACGTGGTCTCTTCTCTGTGCCAGCTCGGGCAGACCTGGCTTCTCTCGGGCGTCTCGCAGCGCGTCTGCTACGAGCTGCGCCGCCGCATAGACGAGAAGATCGACCGCATGCCCATGGGCTACTTCGAGCGCCATGCCACCGGAGACGTCCTCTCGCGCATAGCCAACGACGTCGACCTGCTCGGGCAGACGCTCACGCAGGGGCTCACCTCGCTGGTCACGTCCGTGGTCACGATTCTGGGCGTGCTCGTGATGATGCTGGCCATAAGCCCGCCGATGACGTTGGTCACGCTCTTCATAATTCCAGTGGCCCTGTTGCTCGTGCGCGTGGTGGTGAAGCACAGCCAGGGGTATTTCGCCGACCAGCAGCGCTACCTGGGCGAGATAGACGCGCAAGTGGAGGAGACCTTCAGCGGGCACGAGGTGGTAAAGGCCTTCGGCGGGGAGGCTGCGGCCATACGCAAATTCGACGCCGACAATGCGCACCTCTACGAGAGCGCTTGGAAGTCCCAGTTCATAAGCGGGTTGATGATGCCCATCATGAACCTGGTGAGCAATCTGGGCTACGTGGCCTGCGCGGTCGCAGGCGCGTTTCTGGCCGTTCAGGGCGCCATAACGGTCGGCGACATCCAGGCGTTCATCCAATACGTGAAGAATTTCACGCAACCCGTCCAGGAGCTCGCGCAGGTGGCCAACGTGCTTCAGTCCATGGCCGCGGCGGCCGAGCGCGTCTTCGAGTTTCTGGACGAGGAGGAAATCGAGGACGCGCCCGCGACGGCGGGCGTGCAGGAGGTGCGGGGCGCGGTGGAATTCGACCACGTCCGCTTCGGGTACGACCCCGAAAAACCCGTCATCTCGGATTTCACCGCGAGGGTGGAGCCGGGGCAGATGGTGGCGCTGGTCGGCCCCACGGGCGCCGGCAAGACTACGATGGTGAAGCTGCTCATGCGCTTCTACGACGTGCTAGGCGGCGCCATCCGCCTCGACGGCCGAGACATCCGCGATTACGACCGCCGCGAGTTGCGCAGCCAGGTGGGCATGGTGCTGCAGGACACGTGGCTTTTCAGCGGCACGATACGCGAGAACATCCGCTATGGCGATCTGCGGGCCACCGACGAGCAGGTGGAGGCGGCGGCCAAGGCGGCGCTCGCGCATCACTTCATCTGCACCCAGCCCGGCGGCTACGACCTCGAGATCGCCGAGGATGCGAGCAATCTCTCGACCGGGCAGCGCCAGCTGCTCACCATCGCGCGGGCGTTTCTGGCGGACCGTCGCATGCTCGTGCTCGACGAGGCCACCAGTTCGGTGGACACGCGCACCGAGCGGCAGATCCAAGCGGCCATGGATGCGCTCATGGCCTCTCGGACGTCGTTCGTAATCGCGCATCGGCTCTCGACCATCCGCAACGCGGACCTCATCCTGTGCATGCGCGATGGCGACATAGTGGAGCAGGGGACCCACGACGAGCTCATGGCCTTAGGCGGATTCTACGCGCAGCTCTACAACTCGCAGTTCCAGGAGTAGGTCTCTGGCTGGCGGGCCGCAGTCCGCGGGCTGCTGCCGCATTCCCGCCTACGGGGCCGCTTCGGCTCGTTTCGGGGTCGGCGTCCGGGGTTTTCGGTCCGCTTCGGCTGACGACTCATTCAAAATGCTGGCATCTGCTCTGGTGATACGGTATTTTTGAAGCCAGCACGAAACAGGCCCGAAACGGGCTCGCGAGAGCTCGGCTTTTCAAGGCAATCGTCATACGAAGGAGCGCGGGCGCATGGCGCAAGAGCAGAAGGGAAAACCGATCCAGCTGGCCGTCTACGATTTCGATGGCACCTGCATCTCGGGGAGCTCGACGGTCCTTTTGGTCCGCTTTCTTGTCTTTCGTCGCAAGCTCAAGCTGCCCCGGAGTCTGGGCATCGCCGGATGGGCGCTCAAATACAAGCTCCAGCTCCCGCAAAACGAGGCCTGGGTGCGTGCGCAGGTCTTCAAGGCATTCGAAGGCCAGCCTCGGGAAGAGGCCGATGCCTACCTGGGCAAATTCTACGACGATGTCATCGAGAAGCGCTTTCGTCCCGCTGCCGATGCGAGCATGCTCTCGCACGCCCAAGACGGCAAGGTCGTCGTGGTGGTGAGCGCATCGTGGGATGCCATCGTGAATCGAGCCAGGGAATTCCATCCTATCGATTACCAAGTGAGCACGCGCATGGTCGTGAATGAAGAGGGCCGCTATACGCGCCAAGTGGATGGTCTGCCGGTGGAGGGCGAGGAAAAGGTGCATGCGCTGCAGCGTTTCGCCGACGAGCGGTTCGGGGCCGGCAACTGGGTGGTCTCCGACGCCTACGGCGACCATCATTCCGATGTGCCCATGCTCGAGCTGGCGCGAACCCCTCATGCGGTGACTCCGGACAACCCGCTCGAGCGGTATGCCAAGCGCGAGGGATGGCCGATTCTGGATTGGAAGGATCGCGAGAAGAAGCCCGGCTACTACACCTACGGGTAGGATCGCGGTCCCGAGTCCTTCGGGCTGCGGGCGGGTTTCGCGTCCAGGATCTCCCCGTCGCCGCGCCCGCCGGACTCCCGCGCAGCGATTATGACGATTTGCGAACGGGGCCGCATTTGCCGCGCCCGATGGTTCTTCACCTTGTAACATAGCGGGGATACAATAGCTAAACGAAGGACGCGAGCGCTTTCGGGAAGGGGGTTGGCGATGAAAGCACCAGACGAACGCAACGAGGGAGCGGAGGACCCGACGTCCACGGCGCGGGCTTATCTGCGTTTGGCGGACCAGGCCGCCCGTCGCGGAGATCTGCCGCAATCCGCCCATCTGTTTCTGGCCGCTTTCGATGCTGCCCGGGCGAAGGGCAAGCCGAGTGCGGATTACGTGGATGGCCTGCGCAAGGCCTGGAAGACGGCAGTAGAGCTGGAGGATACCTCGTTGGCGGAGCACGTCTACGGCCTGCTCGAGCCCTATTCGACTGCGCAGGATGTCGATGCGCATGCCCGGCACCTGCAGGATATGGCCCAAGGTGCGCTCGAGGGCTTCGGCATGCCTTCCGAGGAGGCGCATGGCTTCGCGCAGATGCTCGCCGCCGATGGGGGCCAGGCGAACGCGCTTCTGCACATGGCTCGGCCGGACGAGGTGGAGACGGATGCCGAGTCGGCGTCCGACGAGACGGGGCACATCCCCGATGCCGAAGACGAACAGGCCGGCTACGCGGACCTCGTCGGCTACGATACCGCCATCGCGAAGATGGGCGAGCGCGGCATCGGCCTCTCGGACAACGAGGCTTTCACCGAATTTTTGTCGATGATGCGCCGGCGCCACGGCATCGAAGAGGCCTCGTGCTCCCAGACTCTGCTCATCGGCTCGGATTGCCCCGACGATGCCAACATCTTCATGCTCGCCACGGGTGTGGAGCTGCATGAGCCGGCGGTGCGCATGCGCGTGGAGGAGAACGCTATGGGCATGCCCACGCTCTCCATCATGCTCCAGAAGGGTCTGAAGAACCCTCAGCGCCTGCTCGTGAACGGTTTCGACGGCAAGGGCGTGCTCATGCTGGAGAATATCGACGAGTGGGCCGTGCCGGACCTGACGGGCCCCGATGACAAGCCGTTTCCGTTCTACTTCCAGTTGACGAGCGGCGCCATGCAGGCGGTCTCCTTCATCCGCCAGGCGGTGGAGGACCCGCGCGTGCAGGTGCTGGCCTCTACGAGCAGCGGCCGCGATCTGGAGCCCTTCTTCGCCGATCTGCTGTTTCCCCTCGACTACTTCGACCTGGCCGCTCCCACGCGCGAAGAGCGCGGGGCGCTGTGGAACCACGCCTGTTCGATGCACCCTTCGCTGCGCATGCTCGATCGCGAGGAGCTCGTGCGCTGCACCGAGGGTCTTTCGCGTACCGAGGTCTTCGCCGTCGCCCGCCAGGCGGTGGAGCAGGCGTGGCACGAGGGTATACGGCAGCACCGCTATGTGCCCGTGACACGCGAGAACCTCTTCGACAAGGCGCTTTCGTTCCTGCCGATGGATTCCCCCCAGTACGCGGAGGTCTCCGAGGCGCTCGTGAAGAGCCTGGACGAGGAGTTCTCCTCGTTAGAAGAGCAAGTGGAGCAGTGGCGCCGCGAAGGCCTGGGCGAGTAGGATCGCCTGGCGTGCGGCCATCGGCTGAAGAGTCGTTTCGCGCACGCGTATGGGAAGCCGGGCGCACCTGGTCTCGCGCGGATTTGCCCTGGCGGCAGACACGGGACGCCTATGCCATCTGGATTTCCGAGGTCATGCTGCAGCAGACGCAGGTGAAGCGCGTGCTCGGGTACTGGCCCGCCTTCCTGGACGCCTTCCCGACCGTCGATGCGCTGGCGGCGGCGAGCACCTCCGATGTGCTCGAGCGCTGGCAGGGGCTCGGTTACAACCGACGGGCGCTGGCGTTGAAGAGGGCGGCGGAGATCTGCTCGGGCGAGCACGGCGGCAGGGTGCCGTGGGGCTACGAGGAGCTGCTGGCGTTGCCGGGCGTGGGGCCGGCGAGCGCGGCGGGCATTCGCGCGTTCGCCTTCCAGGAGCCGGGCGTGTATCTGGAGACCAACGTGCGGACGGTGTTTCTGCACGAGTTCTTCTCTGGACGAGATAAGGTCCCCGATGCGGAGTTGGTGCCGCTGGTGGAGCGCACCTGCGACAAGGAGGACCCGCGCGGCTGGTATTACGCGCTGCTCGATTGGGGTGCGCATCTGAAGGCGACGGGCGAGAACCCTTCGCGCAAGAGCGCACATCACACGAGGCAAAGCGCCTTCGAGGGCTCGCGCAGACAGAAGCGGGCGTTTATCGTGCGCGAGGTTCTCGCACAGCCGGGAGTGGAAGTCGGGGAGGTGAAGCGCCTGCTCGACGAGGAGCAACGCCAGGCGGGCCGCGAGGAGGTCGAAGCTGCGCTGTTCGAGAGCGTGCTCGAGGACTTGCAGCAGGAGGGCTTCTTCAGGCGCGAGGGGGACAGGCTGCTGCCCTAGGATGCGAACTCGCCCGCTCGTCGGCTGCGGGTTGGCTCCAGGGCGCGCGGGCCGGCGGCTCAGTCGATGGGGAAGCAGCCGAGCACTTTCACCTCGCGCAGCTTCAGGCGCAGGCAGGAGAGGGCTACCTGGACGTGGGGGTCGTTCACGTGGCCGTCGAAAGTCACGAAGAACATGTAGTCGCCCAGGCCCTGCTTGGTGGGACGCGACTGGATCATAGTCAGGTCGATGCCGGCGTAGGAGAACTCCGACAGTATCATGTTCAGCGAACCCGCCCGGTTCTCGTTCAGGAAAAGGGCCAGCGAGGTCTTCCAGCGCGTGCCCACCAGGGCCTCACGCGCGCCGCGCCGCGTGATGAGGGCGAAGCTCGTCTGGTTGCCGTAATGGTCCTCTATGTCGCGCTGCTCGATCTTGGCACCGTAGAGTTCGGCTGCGAAGGCGTTGCCTATGCCCGCGACCGAGGGGTCCTCGGCTGCTCGTTGGGCGCTCTCGGCGGTGCTCGCGGTGGTCGTGGTCGGCGTGTTGGGGAAGTGCGCGGCAAGGTAGCGCCGGCACTGGGCGAGCCCCTGGGCGTGGCTGGCCACGACCTTCACATCCGCCTTCGTGGCATCTGGGTGAAGGAGCAGGCAGTGGTGAATCGACAGGATCTGCTCGCCTACGATCTGGGCGCTCGAGCTGAAGGCGAAGTTGTCGAGCGTGCTCGTGACCGCCCCCTCCAGCGAGTTCTCCGTGGGCACCACGCCGAAATCAACTTTGCCCCGGTCCACTTCATCGAACACCGTGTTGAACGAGGGCTTGGCCGCGAAGTGCGCCTCGGTTCCCATGCGCTGGGCGAAAAGGTGGGCCGCCTCGTCGGAATAGGTGCCGGCCGGTCCCAGATAGGCTATGGTCGCAGGTGCGCTCATGTTCTCTCCCCTCGATCGTTTTGCAGCATGATAGCGCAAGTGGCAGGGGAGGGGAGTCGACACAACAGGAGCATCGGGTGGCGTGGAGACGCTGGGCAAGTCGTGTGGGTTCGCGGGGGCGAATCGGGATGCGGCGGGCTATACTGGGGTGTGGTGAAGCAGCAACGAGAGAAGGAGTTCACCATGGAGCTGAAAGGGTCGCAGACCGAGAAGAACCTCCAGTACGCGTTCGCCGGGGAATCCCAGGCGCATACCAAGTACCAGTATTACGCCAGCCAGGCCAAGAAGGAGGGATACGTCCAAATCCAGAACATTTTCCTGGAGACGTCCAAAAACGAGAAAGAGCACGCGAAGCTCTGGTTCAAGGCGTTGCATGGCGGGGCCGTGCCCAGCACGCTCGAGAACCTGCAGGATGCCGCCGCGGGCGAGAACCAAGAGTGGACCGAGATGTACAAGGAGTTCGCCGAGACCGCCCGCGCCGAGGGCTTCGACAATCTCGCCGAGCTCTTCGACGGGGTAGGCGCCGTGGAGAAGGAGCACGAGGAGCGCTACCGTAAGCTCATCGAGCGCATCAACGCCGGCGAGGTCTTCGAGCGCGATGGCATCTACGCCTGGAAATGCAACAACTGCGGGCACATACATATAGGCAAAAGCGCACCCGAGGTCTGCCCGGTCTGCAACCATCCGCGGAGCTATTTCGAGCTGAAGGCGGAGAACTACTAGGACGGCGGGCCGGCGCCCGGCGAAGCCCGGTGTCTCGCGCGGATAAAGCCGCCCCATTATGTTACGTAAAAGCGACCAAGTAACATTTTCGTGCCTTTTGCGCGGTAAAAAGGACATTCGGGATAAGCGAGGGCGTAATCGGGGCGTCGCTTAAGGCACAATCGGAAGCCGCTTGCAGAAATGCAAGGCAGTCGAGAGAACACCAAGGAGGTGTGCACATGGAAATGGAGGATACCCATGCCCAGTTTATGGCCATGATGGAGGCCCGCGGCGTCAGCCGTCGCGACTTCCTCAAGCTGTGCGGGGCAGTGGTGGCGGCCGCTGGCGCAGCCCAGCTGACCGTTCCTCAAGTCGCTCAGGCTCTTGAAGAGTCTGTGATCGGCGCCAAAGAGGGCAAGCTCTATCCGGTCATCTGGATCGAGGGCGCGTCGTGCACGGGTTGCACGGAGGCTTTCGCTCAGATAGACGAGCCGGATCCCGCGACCGTCGTGCTGGAGATGATTTCGCTGAACTACTGCGAAACCCTTTCCGCCGCGGCAGGATATTCGATGGAGGAAGCGAAGGAGCAGACCATCGAGGCGGGCAATTACATCCTCGTCTACGAGGGTGCCGTGCTGAAGGGATGGGACGGCCAGGCGCTGCGCGTCGCGGACGCTCCCGGCACCGAGCATCTTGCCGCCGCCGCCAAGAACGCCAACGCAGTCGTCGCTCTCGGCAGCTGTGCGGTCAACGGCGGATGGATGGGCGCCACGTCGAAGGTGGCTCCGGAAGTGGGCGCCATGGGCGTTCAGAAGTTCCTCTCGGAATCCGGCATCAGCACCCCGGTCATCAACGTGCCGGGCTGCCCGCCCAATCCCGAGTGGCTGGTCTCCGTGCTCGTCGACGTCGTCCTCATGGGCGTCATCCCCGAGCTCAACAGCATGGGCAAGCCGGCGTTGATCTTCGATCAGACGATTCACGACAATTGCCAGCGCCGCGGCCACTTCGAGAACGGCGAGTTCGTCTACCAGTTCGGCAGCGAAGAGGAGAAGAAGGGCTACTGCCTCTACCCCATGGGCTGCCGCGGTCCGCAGACCAACGCCAACTGCGGCGTGGTCCGCTACAACCACCGTCGCAGCTGGTGCGTCGAGTCCGGCGCCCCCTGCATCGGTTGCTGCGAGGCCAATCCGGTCGACTCGGGCCAGAACTGGGTCGAGGTCAACACCCCGTTCTTCAGCCGTCATCGCGATCTGCGCATCGGCGACTGGTGGTTCCAGCCCGAGACGGTCTGCTATGGCGTGACCGCCATCGTGGCTGCCGCCGTCGTCGTGCATGGCTTCGGCGTGAAGGCGTCGGGCCGCATGAAGGGCAAGGTCAAGATGGAGGAGAAACGCGAGTGGGACGCCAAGCATCCCGACCGCGCCGCCGCCCAGTACGGCAAGGACAAGACCATCATCGAGGAGGACGGCTCCACTACGACGCTGTCCGCCGAGGAATTCCAGAAGAAGATGGACGCCGACTACGAGGCGACCGTCGCAGCTATCGACGCGAAGAAGGGGGGCAAATAAATGGCACGTACCGTAATCGACCCGATTACCCGTATCGAAGGTCACCTTCGCGCGGAGATGGAAGTGGAAGACGGCGTCGTAACCGATGCCTGGGTTTCCGGCGGCTGCTTCCGCGGCATGGAGTTGGTGGTGGAGAACCGCACTCCGGCCGATGCTGCCATGATCGTGCAGCGCATCTGCGGCGTTTGCCCGGTATCCCACTGCCACGCGGCCTCCATCGCAGGCGAGAAGGCCTATGGCATCACCATTTCCAATAACGCCCGCATCGTCCGCAACCTCATCGAGGGCGCCCAGTTCCTGCATAGCCACATCCTGTGGTTCTACAACCTGTGCGCACTCGACTACGTCAACCCCATCAACGGCCTCTCCGCCGACCCGGATGCGGCCACGGCCCTGGCGGCCGAGCTGGGGACTTCCTGCAACAGCGACCTGAAGCTGGTGGCGGAGCGCCTGACGAAGTTCGCCGAGAACAAGCAGCTCTCCATTTTCAGCGGCAACTGGTTCGAGTCGGAGAACGGCAAGGGCTACACCCTGCCTCCCGAGGCGGATCTCCTGCTGACGAGCCACTACCTGGAAGCGCTGAGCATGCAGTCCAAGGCCAGCGAGATCTCCGGTCTGCTCGGCGGCAAGATGCCCCACATCATGACGAGCACCGTCGGCGGCACCATGTGGGTGCCCACCGAGGAGAAGCTCGACGATCTGTGGGCGCTGGTCAACGAGGTCTACGACTGGGTGACCGCCACCATGCTGCCCGACACCCTGGCCCTGGTGCCGTATTACTCCGATGCTCTGAAATGGGGCGGCGGCTGCGGACGCTACATCGCCTGGGGCGTGTTCGACAACAAGTCCATGGAGATGAACGATCGCTACCTGCCCGCCGGCGTGCTGGGCGATAACCTGAAGCTCGACGATGTCGACGAGGGTAAGATCTCCGAGTACATCGGGCATTCCTGGTACAAGGGCGATTCGGATCTGAACCCCCGCGAGGGCGTTACCGATCCGGAGTTCACCGAGTACAACGTCAAGGATCGCTACACCTGGTGCAAGGCTCCCAGCTATGACGGGCAGTGCATGGAGGCCGGCGGTCTTTCCCGCCTGCTCGTGGCCTACAAGCGCAATGTCAAGTTCGTCAAGGAGCAGATCGACGGCCTGCTCGAGACACTCGGCGTCCCGGGTCAGATCGAAGTGCTGCAGAGCACGCTCGGCCGCACGGCCGCCCGTCAGATCGAGTCCGTCTACATCGCGGGCCTGATGAAGGACTGGGTTGCCGAGCTCATCGAGGCTGTTAAGGGCGGCGACAGCGAGTTCTTCCGCACCCCCGCCACCACCACCGGCGACGGCACGGGTTTCTGGGAGGCTCCGCGTGGCGCCCTCTACCATACCGAGCACGTCAAGGACGGCAAGATCACCGGGTACCAGATCATCATCCCGTCGACGTGGAACATCGCCCCGCTCAACGCCAAGGGCGAGCATGGTCCCATGGAGCAGGCTCTCATCGGCGTTCCCGTGGGCGATATGGAGCAGCCTATCAACGCGCTTCGCACCGTCCACAGCTTCGACCCCTGCACGGCCTGCGCGGTGCATATCACCGAGCCCAAGACCGGCAAGTCGTTCTCGACGGTCACCAGTCCTTGGGGGGTGAAGTAAGATGGCGCATCTCGCACATTACAAAGAGACGCATCCGCTTCCTTTCGTTATTACCCACTACGTCAATCTGGCGTGCTTCGTCCTGCTCATCATCAGCGGCTTCATCATCCACTTTCCGGGTGTGCCCCTGCTGAGCATGGGCGTGTGTCGCGGTGTGCACATCTTCTGCGGCTTCGTTCTTCTCATCAACCTCGTCGTCCGCATTATCCTGGCCTTCGTGCTGAAGAGCGCTCCCGCCAACGGCACGCGTCAGACGACGACGGATGTGAAGAACTTCCTGCCGAGCAAGGACAATAAGCACACCATGGTCGAATGGCTGAAGTTCTACCTGTTCATCAAGAAGGACCATCCTCTTGGCGGCAAGTTCAACCCCTTGCAGCGCATCGCCTATTTCCTGGTTCCGTTCCTGGTCCTGTTCATGGGTCTGACCGGCCTGGCGCTGTGGACTCCGACCGCACCCGCCTTCGCCTGGTTCATCAATGCGGTGGGCGGCGCAATGAGCGTGCGCATCATCCATTACATCATGATGTTCGTGTTCATCGTATTCATCATCATTCATGTCTACATGGCGGTATCGGAGGGCGGCAAGCCCATGGTGGCGAATATGTTCGCGCGCAAGGAGCACGGCGGTCTGACCTACGACGCGGAGACGATGGATATCTCCGGCGAGGACAAGAGCGTGTAGTGCGTATCGGCATAGCCATCGGCGCAGCCGAGTGAAGAAGGGGGTCTGCAAGGGCCCCCTTTTTTGGTGCGCCGACGTGGAAGAGGGCGGCGGGGTGGACGCCGGGCGCCGACCCGATCGAGGGCGGCTCTTCGGCTTGCGGAGGGGAGGGCTTAGAAGACGAACATGAAGAGCTTGGCCAGGGCGAAGCCTATGAATATGCAGGCGGGGAAGGTGAGGACCCAGGCGATTACCATGTTGCGTGCGATGGCCCAGTTGACGTTGCGCAGGCTCTTGCCGGCGCCCGAGCCCATTATCGCCGACGTGCTGCAGTGCGACGTGGAGACCGGCATGCCCGTCAGGCTGGAGATGAGCAGCGTGGCGGCCGTGGAGAGGGAGGCCGCCGCTCCCTGGTACTTGTCTATGTTCACCATGTCCATGGCCACGGACTTGATGATGCGCTTTCCTCCCAAAAACGTGCCCGCGGAGATCGCGATGCTGCAGAGGATCATCAGCCAGAGCGGGAAGCCGCCTTCCGCAGAGAGTTCTTGACTCAGCGCCATGGCCAGGCCCATCATGGCGATGGACATGAACTTCTGCCCGTCTTGGGCGCCGTGCAGAAAGGCGAGCATGCAGGCGAGGACGTCCTGGAGCACGGTGCAGACCTTGTTGGCGGTCTGCCGATTAGCAAGCGAGAAGAGCTTCTCGGTCAGCTTGGTGAAGGCCCACCCCAAAGCGAAGCCGGCGAGCAGGCTGAAGACGAGGCCGTAGAGGACCTTCGCCCACTCTCCGAAGACGACGCCTTCGATGCCGTTCATGGCGATGGCGCCGCCGGTGATGCCGGCGATGAGCGAGTGCGACTTGCTGCACGGGATGCCGAAGAGCCAGCAGAACATGCCCCAGGCTATCGAGCCGATCATACTGGCCTCGAGCGCCATGAGCGCGGCATGGTTGTCGCCGGAGAAATTCACCATGGAGAACATCGTGTGCGCGACGGCGGTGGAGACGTAGGTCATGGCGATGAGGCCGACGAAATTGAAGATGGCGGCGACCCAGAGCGCCGTGGTCGGCTTGAGACAGCGCGTGGCGACGGCGGTGGCTATGGCGTTGGGGGCATCGGTGGCGCCCGAGACGAGCGTGACGCCGATGACGAGTACGATGATGATGGCAACTGCGGGATTGCCGGCCATGAGGGAGAACACCGCGCCGAGCGTGAGGTCCATTACCGTCCTTTGTTGAATTGCCTTTTGCCTGGGGAGAATTGTATCTCAACCGGGCTGGAATTTTCTCTGCATCGTCAAGCAAGCAGGGAATTGTCTGAAATTTGCTTTTCACGGGGGGCTACGTTCGGCACCGAGGCTCGGTCGCCGGCGAGGGCGCCGGGGCGGACATGTGGAAGCCGCAGGGGCGCGGGGCGCTAGGCCCGCGCCTGGTGATGATAACCCGGCACGACCGGGGCGCCCGTTGCCTTGACGCGCACGGGCACGCCTTCCTTTACCAGGGCCGCAAGCACGCAGTCCACCAGATCGGGGAGCTTCTCGTTGACGGCGGGGGTGAGCCCCACGACGAGATCGCCGGGCTCTCCGTTGGCGATTTGCATGCCCAGGCAGAGTCCCCGCGCATGGTAGCCGAGCAGCTCCGCGCTCTCGAAGAGGTCGGAAAGCTTGAGGTCGTGCAGGCTCTGGGAGCCGAAGGGCCGCCCGGCCATGTCCTCGGGGGCATAGGAGAAGATGGTGCCGGCGGGCTCTCCCGTGCCGTCGACGGCGTCGACGGTGATGATGAGGTCGTAGGTATCGACGGCGCCGAGCAAATCCATGCTCATGCAGCCGACGTCGAAGAGGTTCACGTACTCGGGGAATTCGTAGGCTTGCAGCTCGTCAAAGACGGCACAGCCGAGGCCGTCGTCGAGCATGAGCTTGTTGCCAACGCAATACAGCGCTATCTTCAAGGCAGCGCCTCCTTTCCGAGCGGTGCCATTCTAGCAGAATGGCGAAGGAGCGCGCCGCGTGCCCGCCCTCGCCCCTTCGAGGGCGTATAATCTCGGAAGTATAGCGTACGTGCGCACTTCGCACTCTCTCAAAGGAGGTTGGCGGTCATGGCTGCAACGATCTTCAGGCTCTCCGATGCCTTCGACCCTTATCAGTCCCAGAATCCCCGAATCCGGGGAATCGCCTCCATCAAGCAGGGGATGGAGCTTCTGGGACGAGGCTCGCTTGCCGATGGGGTGAAAAACGTCTTCCTGGCCGGCGTCGCCGTCGGAGCCGTGGCCGGGGTGGTCGCCTGCATCGTGGTCGGCTCGGGCGCGAAGGCCGCGGCCGGTTTCGCGGAGAAGAGGCGCCAGAGGAAAGCGGCCCAACAGAAGGACGAGCAGAAGGCCGAGTAAGGGCACGGAGCAGTTGCGGGCGCGTGGCGACGCGGGCGGCTAGTCGATGAACATGCCCTTCGCGTAGTCGATCGTATAGCCCTTCGCCGCGTTGTAGACGACGACCTCCTTGTCCACGGTGCCGTCGGAGGACCTCATGTCCACCAACACGGCCCGCGGGATGGACTCTTCACCCAGGTAGAGCGGGGTCGCGGCATAGTAGAGCGTCCCTTCCGGGTGCGCGTAGATCCATTGGCGGGCGATGGTCTCGCAGTACTGCATGCCGCCTTTCCCGTCGTTGGATCCGGCGTTTTGCATGCGGGTTCCCCGGATGAGGTTCTCGCGTATGGCGTGACCGCCGAAAGAATCGGCCACCAGATGCGAGCGATTCCAGAAGGGGCCTTCGAACGTCTCGCCATCGGGCTGGACGATGGTCGCATTCTTGTTGCCCACCCAGCCGGAGGGATTCTCGGATTGGGGAATCTCCTCGCGCCCGTCCGAGCGGGCTGCTTCGCTGGCGGCCTTCGTAAGCACGCCGGCGCCCCAAGTGGCGCGTCCGAGTCGGTCGAGCTCGCCGGTGGTGATGGAATCCTGCCCGCTGCCGTGCAATTCGTAGCGCACGACCGCCTCCCCGACGTCGGAGACGTATTCAGGCGCCCAGGCCTCGTCCCAGGTCTGCCATCCGTCGGGGATGTCCTGCTCTTGCGAAAGCGCGTAGAGGACCTCTCCCGGTTGGGCGGTAGAAACGGCGGCCGACGAGGTGTTGGCGAGGTCGGGTGCGGGGAGCACGCCGCCAAAGGATAGGCCGAAGAAGGCCAGTACAGCGGCAATGGCCGAGGCGATGAGGGCGCGTATGGCGGTGACTTTCTGCATGCGGCTATGATATCAGTTCAGAAGGAAGAAGAAGCTTGCGGGCGCATTCGCGCAGGGCAACGCGGCGAGCGAGGTGGGGCTGTTGGAAGCTCAGATGGAAGACGTTCGACAGCGCAAGGCGGCGTGGCGGAAGCGCTATGCGCAGCTGCGCGAGGGCTTGGGGCGGCAGGAGCGCGTGCGGCTCGCCTCCCTCATTGCCGAGAGGGTGCTGGCTCTTCCGGCCTATCGGGAGGCGGACATCCTCTTCGCCTATGTGGCAGTCGGCGCGGAAGTGGACACGCGGACGATTATCGAGGAGGCTTGGGCGGACGGGAAGGTCGTGGCGGCACCTCGGGTGGAGAAGGGGGTGCGGGAGATGTCCTGGCGGCGATTCGCTTCGTTCGAGGGTTTGGTGAAGAGCCCGTTGGGTATTCTGGAACCAAGCGAGAGAGCTCCGCTTTGCACGATGCCGCAGGGGGCGGAGACGTCTTTGGCCCTCGTTCCCGGTTTCGTCTTCGATAGGCGGGGGCATCGCCTCGGATACGGCGGAGGATACTACGATGCGTTTCTGGAAGGGCTCGCCGGTACGTCGGTGGGTGTGATACCGAGCGTGCAGCTGGTCGATGAGCTGCCCTTTGTGGAGGCGCACGATAGGCATGTGCAAATCGTCGCAACCGAGGGCGAGCTGGTATTCTGCTGATGGTTGGCGTTCGAGGGCGCGGGCGCGGCTAGACGTGGCGGTATTTCGTGGCGCGGGCTGCGCCGACGCGCTCGATGACGCCTTCGCGCTGCAGCTTCTGCAGGTTGCGCTCGATCGTTTTCTGGCTCATGGACGGGTTGTCCTGCATGATCTGGGCCTTGGTGACCGGTTCGTGCACGGTGGCGAAATACGCGCGGATGATGGCCTCGTTGGTGGCGGTGCTGCGCGGTTTCGAGACATGGACGACGGGGACGGCCTTCTTGGGGGCGGCTTGGCTCGCCGTGGCATCGGCCGGCTTGGGCGCGGGTTTTGCGGCGGCGGTTGCAGAGGGGGCGGGAGCCTGAGTGCGAGGCGGGGCCGGCTTGGTCGCCGCAGGTGCATTCGCGGCGGGCGCGACGGCGGGCTGGGCCGCCCGCACGACGCCGGGGGCGGCGCTGCCCATGTCACGGCAGGTGCGGTCGAGGACATCGAGGAGGTACTCGACGAAGGGAAGGTAGTCTCCGCCTTGCGGCCAGCCCCTCTTGCTGTCGGAGAGGGAGGCCTCCCAGGCGTTTGAAGTGGCCAAGATACTTGCCTCGATGCAGCCGTAGGATATGAAACCCCATCCGGCCTTCAGCACGAGCTCTTGGAACAGCAGGCACGAGAGGCGTTCGTTGGTGGCGGGGAAGGGGGAAATGCGCAGGAAATCGCAGGTGAACATGGCTGCGAGAAGGAGAGGGTCGACCTTGCCGGACGTCATGGAGGTATTGTGGGCCCGGCAGAGCTGACGCATGTGCCAGGAAATCCCGTCGCTGGGCACGGCGGGGTCGGTATCTTGGTCATCTTGGGGGCTGCGCCAGACCCCCGCATGCTTCTCGCTCCCGAAGAAATGGAAGTCGCGGTGAAGCTGCATGATCACCCCCGGCGAGACCGCCATGCTCGTATGTCGGTTCTCGATGAGGTCGAGCACGTAGACGTGTCCCGTCGCGGCTGCTTCCGCGGGCCCCGAGGGAAGCTTACCCTCCATGAGGGCCCTTAAGCGCTCTTCTTCGAGGGCCTCTCCGGCTAGGCTCGCGGCGGCAAGTGCGCTTTGCGCCAAGGCGTCCTCGCGGCGTTGCTCGCGGGCCGCGGGCTGCATTTGGGCAATAGCGTCCTCCAGCGTATCGTGGCCATGCAATGCCTCGAGCTTCCTCGATACGGCTAAAGAGTTCAGGTTGGCGGGGATTTCGGTGTAATCGTACGGGTTCATGAGCATCGTCGCCTCTCGATCGGGCAGGATTGAAGACATGTTGGCCACATCTATTTGTCCAGGTGAATCTTACCGCAATTCGAGTCGGCATGCGAAGGAAACCTCGTCAGTGGGGGAGATTCCGACGAGGTCGACCTCGCTGCCTATTCGATGTGTGAACAGACGCAGCTCCTCCCCGGCGAGGGCCTCTTGGCGATAATCCATCTGCAGGCCGCTTGCGACCTCCACCTCCGAGAGGTCGAGGGCCTCTTCCACGTAAGCGGCATAGCGGGTGTTGTTGACGTGACCGTTGACGTCTATATCGGCCGTGGAGGGCGTGGCGCGGGCCGGTTGCCCAACGAGTGGGAAGCTCGCGAGCTTGCGCATCTTCTCCTGGAAGCAGCGTTCGGGGCAGAAATCGAAGGGTGCATCGACTTTGCCCTCCACGGGCGTGAGCTGCCTGGTGCGGATGTCCATGAGCACCCATTCGGAGGACCCCCTCACCAGTATGTTGCCCTCCTCGTCTGCGAGGGAGTAATCGCGCATGAAGGAGAAGCGGCGGGGGGAGTGTGGCCAAGTTCGGGCGGTGAGGACCTCTCCGTGGCGAGGTTGGCGGTCCACGACGTATTTCTGGCGGATGACGGCCCAGAAGACGTCTTTGGCCAACATATCGTCGCGCCCGATTCCCATGTCGTTCGCCTGCAGGGTGGCGACGTCTTGGAAGATGTCTAAGATGCAGCTGGGGCGCAGACGGCCGAAGCGATCGAAGTCCATCCATCGTAAGCGGTAGTCCGCGGAGAGCTCCCAACCCATATGCGCGCTCCTCTATTTCTCGATAAATGGTCGTGACTTAGGATACGCGCCCTTCGAAGCGACGGAAGGCGAATGCGGAACACTTCCATAGAGCATAACGACAAAAAATGCTAAAAGGTATCCAGATAACGGCAAAAACAATAAAGTGGTTAACAATGAATTACCGTTTACCCGTAAACTGCACGATAGCTTACAGCACCGTACCAGGTGAGAGCTTCAATACCCCTGCTTCGGCTCGAAGGGCGCACCCGGAAGAGGAGCTTTTCGAGAGAAAGTCCAACGGGTGCATCTGCGGGATATTCGCGGCTCCGATTTCGCAGGAGGCAGCGGGATTCGCCTTCTGGAGCCTGTTAGCATCCTGCTATCATGGTTGCTTGCATTCGAACACATGTCCCCTAGAATTGAGAACAATTGGTTGAGTTACAAGGGAGATTTTCCTTTGGCCAGGTGAAACGAGTAAAATGGTACCGACTATGTATTACTGTGCTACCCGATGGAAGGAACGGGCGCTTTGGAGGCTTCGCGCAAAAGGGGCATTTTCACGATGATTCAGGTCGTATTGGCGATTCTGGCCATCGTCGGCTGCGCATGGCTCGGTTGGAAAGTCTTCGGCTACCTGCAGGCGCAAGGCACCTATTCCTCCATTCGCTGCGCCTATGCGGGCGAAACCTCCGGGCAGGATGCCAACCCCATAGATTTCGCGAGCCTGCAAGCCGAGTATCCCGGCGTTGTGGCCTGGATACGCATGGATGACCTGGATATCGACTATCCCGTCATGCAGGGCGAGGACAACGACTTCTATCTGCACAACGACCCATCGGGGCAATCCTCGGTCAGCGGATCGATTTTCCTCGACTCCCGCAACGCCTCCGACTTCACCGACCTGCATTCCATCGTCTATGGGCACAACATGCGCGACCGCAGCATGTTCGGGAGCCTGCGGGAGTACACCTCCGAAGATTTCTACGCCGATGGCCAAGATACTTTCACCATCTACACGCCGGACCGGGCTAACACGTACCGCATCTTCGCGGCGAACATCGTGGACCCCTCCAGCGAGGATTACACGGTCGGCTTCTCCGATGCGCAGGTCTTCTGGGCCTTCGAGACGAAGCTGAAAACCGATTCGCTCTACGACACGGGCGTCGAGGTAATCGCCGGGGATCGTGTCGTCACCCTGAGCACCTGCTCGAGCAGCAACAGGCTGGTCCTTGACGCTCGACTCGTCGGCTCGCGGACATTCGGGAATGCAGATTAGAGGAGGATGCCTAAGATGGCTGCCAATGCAATGGGAAAGATGAGGGGGCTTGCCCTCGTCGTCGCGAGCTCGATGGCGCTCTTCGCGGCCTGCCTGCTTACCACCACCGCGTTTGCGCTGAGCGTAAGCGGGGTCGATTCCTACATCGTCGGACAGGAGGGCGCACCCATCGAGGTGCTCTCCGTCGACGGTGCCGAAGGCGAGACGGTCTTCGTGGACGTCGCCCGCAACGGCACGCCCGTCGCGCAGCGTCTTGCTTACACGCTTGGCCAAGATACTTCCGGCGCCTCCGGAGATGCGGGCTCCTATACCGGCGTCGTCACGCTCTCCATTCCCTCCTTCGACGTGGACGATTCCTACACGGTCGCAGCCTATGCCGACCACGCGGGCTCCGAGCAGCTCTACTCCGGCAAAATCGCGGGGGTCTATGCCTCTCTCGACGGGGCGTCCGATTCCCCGCAGCTCATAGCCCTGCGCACTCTCTCCTCGGCGGAGACGCGCTCGTTCAACCCCGTGGAATCCCTCTATGTGAACGGGCTTTCCTACGCGTTGTCGCGCGACGAGAAGGGGCAGGCCGTGTCGACTTCCGATTCCGGCAGGCTCGTCTATTCCTACGAATCCTACGACGCGTCCTCCTCTCTCGACGGGACGATCCGCTACGTCTCCGACGACGGCACGGTCGTCTACACCCAGACCGTGTCGGGCATCGCCGCGGGGGAGTCGCGCAAGGTGGCCATCCAGGCGCTGCTCGGCGTGAAGAACGCGGACACGGGCGCGACGGATTACTACCGCACCATCTGCTTCGCGGGTTCGGTGGTCATGCAGAATCCTGGTCAGCATGACTACACGGTCCGAGTGAAACAGATAGACCGCGACATGGCCAATGCGGCGGGCTTCTACCAGGCGACCATCAACTTCTACGACGCGAAGGTCGGCAAGACGACCGCCGGTATCTTAGCCAGCGACAAGGTGGACGTCTCGGGAGTCTATCGCTATACGCTGCCGTCCACCTTCTACCTGCAGAGCTCGGGGTCGCAGGTCCGCACCTACGACCTGGATTCTTCCGAGAAGACGGTCATGGTCTTCGACTCCTCCTCCGACGGCGTGACGAACGGCTCGGCCACCTATTGGGTGCCCTACAACCTCGTCGACGAGACGCAGTCGGCCTCCTGGACGGTGGAATTGGTGAACGGCGCCGCGAGCCCCGGCTCGCAGGATCGCAGCCTGGGCTCGCAGACCATCGCCTCCGGCGAGACCTTTACCGCCAAGAGCATCCGCAAAGACGGCACGACCTACGTCCCGGTCGGCGGCGAGCAGACCTATTCCGCTCCCGAGAGCGGTTATTTCCCCATCCGGTACGTCTATTACGTTCCGGAGGGCTATTCCACCGCCGAGCAGGACTACGAGCTAACCGTCCAGTATGTGAATGCCGCAGATGGCTCGGTCATCGCCGCGCGCCAAGTCGCCGTCTGCGCCGAGGGCTCCTCCGACGTGGAGATCAGCGCGCCGGAGACCCTGGAGCAGGACGGCGCTTCCTATGTGCGCCTGGATGGCCAAGAACAGGCCATCAGACACGACTTCTACTCCTCCGAGCGCACTTACACCTTCTATTACCGCGATGTCGACGACGATCTCTCCGCGCAGACGGTTATCACGCGATTGCGCGTCCTCTATGAGCCGGGGACCGTTTCGAACACCACCGTGGGGGCGGCCTCATCGCAGAGCACGACGCAGGATGGCTCGCAGACCGGCGACGGCGCCTCTTCCGGGCAGCTCGCCGACAGCACGACGTACAACGTCATAAACGGCCAGGACGCGACGACGATCACCAACAACGAGGGAACGGACGCTACCACCGAGCGCATCGAGGAAACCCAGACGCCTTTGGCCTCCGGCGAGAGCACCTCCTCGTTGCCGAGGGAAGAGGGCATCATGGGCAAGATGATGCAGCAAGCCGCCCTCGTGGCCGGATGCATCGTCGCGGCCTTGCTGGCCTTGCTGGCCGTGATCTGGTTTGTAAGCCGCCGCAAGGGCGCCGAAGTCGAGAATCTATAGCGGAGAGGTTGCGGGAAAGTGATTGACATGAACGAGAATCCTCGCACTGCGAAACACGCCGGCGCGTTCGTCCAGGTGTTCGCCGCCATCGGCATCGCCTTGCTGCTCGTGCTGATGCAGGCGGCCGTGGGCTTGGCGGATAATGCCGCCGATGCCTCCTTTGGCAAGACGTCGGCTGCGGAGAAGACGGTATCGACGGCGGGCAACGAGGACTCCGACGTCGACGTGGCGCTCGACCTCGACGGCGTCTATCTTACCTACGCGAAGCAGGTGGTCACGCAGAACGCGAGCACGCTCTCGGTTCCCGAGAAGGAGAAGCTGCAGTTCAACGTGTCGGCCGCCGTGGGCTACGAGCTCTCGGAGGTGAGCATAGTCACGGGCGGGAAGTCCGTGGAGCTCGCCCCGGACGCCTCCGGCTCCTATACCGTCGATGCCCAGTATGTGCAGGCGGGCCTCGTCATAAAGGCGCAGGCGGAGAAGATCGCCACGCAGACTTCCGAGGAGGTGGCCACCCCGATCGAGGATGCGGGCACCGAGAGCGCATTCACCGACAAGGCCAGCGCCGAGGCGGCGAAGGGGACCCGCACGGTCTATACCTACGAGGACTCCAGCGTGACGGTGACGGCCACACTCGCCGACGCGACGGCCGTGCCCGACGCGGCCGAATTCAAGGTGACGCCGGTGAAGGCGGACACCGATGGCTACAACTACGAGGCCTACATGACGGCGCTGAACGGGGGAGATTCCTCCGACGCGCGCTACACTGACCAGAATACTCTGCTCTACGACATCGCCTTCCTCTACGAGGGCTGGGAATACGAGCCTGCGGCAGGTTCGGTCGCCATCGAGATGAAGTTCAAGCAGGACCAGCTCTCCGCAACCCTCGGCGCCACCGCGCAGACCGAGGGGGAAGTGGAGGTGAACCACCTCGCCCTCGGCGATGAGCTGGTTCGCTCCGCCGGCACCACGGCCAAGGCCACCGGCATCTCCGCCTCCGACGTTTCCGTCGAGAGCGCAGAGGGGGTCTCTGCGGATGCCGATGGCGAGACCGTCTCGTTCAGCTCCGAGGACTTCAGCGTCTTCTCCATCTCGCAGACGGGCGTGACCATGGCCTGGTCCGGCAGCAACCCGATTACCGCCGAAGGCATCGTGCAGGGGCTCGGCAAGGCCGCCGACTACGCGGTCTTCGCGGAGAACTTCACCAACACCGATCACGTCGAGGGCAACATCGCCGTCGACAACTACTACACCAACGGCGCCACGCAGCTCAACGCCCTCGGCAACATCTACACCTACAACATGCTCAAGAGCTTCACCATCGAGAAGACGGTCACGAACGGCACGGACGGCACCTTCTCCTTCGGCGTCTTCGATAAGTCCGGCACCCTGCTGACCCAGACGAGCATCACCACGAGCGGCGGCAGCGGTTCTGCGGTCATCGACGTGCAGGGCGATTCCACCCTGCAGAACGCGGCGCGCAGCGGGTCGCTTTTCGTCTACGAGCTCGATGCGCAGGGCAACCGCATCTCCCAGGGCGAGACCGCGGGCGATTACACGGTCACCTACACCAGCGCCAACGGCTCGGTTTCCAACGAGGTGCCCGGCAACTACGTGGCGGCCACCACGCTCGCGAGCTATCTGGGCAAGGTGTATCTCACCGACGGTTCCGTCAACGACTCCTCCAGCTTGGCCGACATCCAGTCCCATGTGCTCGACGGCACGAACAATGTCGCCTACGCCACGACCAGCAACCCCTTCGGCGGGCCGATGGAGCTCGGCGAGGCCTTCGACGACGCCTTCGGGGGGCAGAACGGCGACCAGCTGATCGTCCATGTCGAAAACGGCACGTGGTCGGTGCTGCGCGATTCCGGCTTCACCGCGCCCTCCCAGTATGTCACCTACACGGCCGAGCAGAACAGGGTCGCTTTGGAGATGGAGCGCCTCGCGTCCTTCTCCACCCAGCTCGCCGGGGCCTCCTCGAGCGCCTCGGGCAACGACAACGGCGACGGCAGCAAGACCTACGTCATCAACGTGAGCGGGGAAGCGGGCGCCGCACAGGTCTGGTGGCCCGTGCAGGGGACCACCCATCAGCTCTCGAGCAGCCTCTCGGCGGCAGGATACACGCACGTAAACGACGGTTCCGGATTCCTGAGCTCGTTCAAGTCCTCGGGTGATTACCTGGTCGTCAACGTGGATTGCACGGGACTTTCCTCTTATGACATCGATAACCTCATCGTCGACGGCACGCAGACCAACGGCACCTTCGACAACTACCTGGCGAACCATATGATAATCAACCTCGTGCAGCGGGAAGGCGGGGCCTTCGTGCCCTTCTCGGGTTTGGTGCAGCTCACGGGCAACACCTCCGGGATCATCTTCGCCCCCGCCGCCACGATCAAATACGGCAACGTCGCCTCCGGGCAGGCCATCGCGAAGACGGTTATCCGCGGGGGCAGCGAGATCCACAAGGTGGGCATAACTGACCAGGATTCGGAGCATACGGCGACGGTGGCCGTCGCGAATGCGAGCGATTGGGTGTCGAGCACGGGTTCGCTGGTCGTGAAGAAGACCTTCGCGGGGGACGCCGCCGATCTGAGCGACGAGCAGAAAGCCGCCATCTCCTTCACCGTATCCGGACCCGATGGCTATTCTATGAGCTTCACCTACGCCGACATGACGCAGGGCTCCCTCACCCTGGAGGGGCTCGCCGTCGGCGAGTACACGGTCGTAGAGGCCAACGCGCAGGCGGGAGGCTACAGTGTGGAGACCTCTTACAGCGTGGAGGGCGGCAAGGTCGCAATCGGTGCGGGGCAGAGCGCGACCGTGGAAGTTACCAACACCTACACCCGTCAGAAGACGACGGCTAAGATAGAGGCTCGCAAAACCCTCTCCGGCCGCACGTTAGAGGCGAGGGAGTTCACCTTCAAGCTGGAGGGTGTGCAGGGCACGAGCACCGAAGGCTACAGTGCATCCGCCACGAACGACGCCCAGGGCGCGGTTTCCTTCAAGGAAATCGAATACGGGCAGATCGGCCAGTATCGCTATACCCTCTCCGAAGTGGCGGGCGACGAGACCGGCGTGCAATACGATGCGCGGTCCTACACCGTCACGGTCGATGTCTCGGTTGACCAAGATACGGGCGGACTGCGCGCCGATGTGGACTATGGCGCCGCGGAGGCGGTCTTCGAGAACGACTATCGGCCCGAGGGCACGACGGCGCGCATCGGGGGCACCAAGGCGCTCGAGAACCACGATCTGTCCGAGGGCGAGTTCACCTTCGGGCTCTACGAGTCCACGGCCGATTTCGTCACCACGGGCAAGCTCATCGACGAGGCGACCAACGACGCCCAGGGCGCCTTCTCCTTCGACGAGATCTCCTACGCCGACCAGGGCACCTACTATTACGTGGTCAAGGAGACCGAGGGCTCCGCGGGCGGCATCGTCTACGACAAGACGGTCAAGAAGGTGCAGGTCGTCGTGAAGGACCAGGACGGCAAGCTCGAGGCCCAGGTGACCTCAGATGAGCCGATCTCCTTCACCAACAGCTATCGGGCCGAGGGAAACATCGTCTTTACGGGCACCAAGACCCTGGAAGGCCAGCAGATAACCGCAGAGAACGCGGCGCTTTTCTCCTACGAGATCCTCGATGTGGACGATGGCAACGCGGTCGTGGGCCATGGCACGACCGGCGCCGCCGGCAGCATCGCGTTCGATAGGATCGACTATGCGCTCTCCGATGTGGGGGAGCACCACTATATCGTGCGCGAGATCATCCCCGAGGGCGCTGTGCAGGCCCAGAACGGCAAGTGGCGCAATGGGGCCTATCTCTACGATGGCACGAACTATTACGTGACCGTGAAAGTCTCCGATGCGGGCGGCGACGGCACGCTCGCAGCCGAGATAACCAGCGAGGATAAGTCCTTCGACTTCGCCAACGCCTACGAGGCCTCGGGCCAGGTCGTCTTCTCGGCCGCCAAGGAACTGCGGGGCGCCGCGTTGCAGGCGGACCAGTTCAGCTTCCGCCTGCTCGACGGGGACGGCGCAGAGTTGCAGACGGCCGCCAACGCCGCCAACGGCGCGGTCACGTTCCAACCCATCACCTACAGCATGGAGGACCTGGCCAACGCCGATGGCTCCTACGCCTCCTCGCGCCAGTTCTCCTACGTCATCGAGGAAGCGGGGGCCGGCACCACGCAAGGCGGCATCGCCTACGACGACAAGCGGCTGCCCGTCACCGTCACCGTCGTCGACACGGGTGCGGGCGCGCTCGAGGCCACCTGTGCCTACGGTGCGGCGGACGCACTCTTCGTCAACACTTACGAAGCGCAGGGCAGCGCTACTTTCGAAGGCTCGAAGACGCTGACCGGGCGCGCTATGACCTCAGACGATGAGTTCAGCTTCACCGTGACCGAGGTCGATGCCGAAGGGGCTGTCCTGCAGGATGCCGAAGGTGGCGCCATCGAGTACGTCGTGGCAGCCGATACGGCGACGGGGGCCATCGACTATCCGCTCTTCCAGTACGGTCTTGAAGATGTGGGCACGCACTATTACACCGTGCGCGAGAATGCGCCTGCGGGCTCGCTCGCAAGCGGGGAGGGGGTCTCGGTGCTGCGGGGCGTCTCCTACGATACGAGCGCGGTGCGCAACGTGCGGGTCGAAGTGTCCGACAACGGCGACGGCACGCTGAGCACCGAGGTGTCCGTGGACGGCGTGGAAGGCGGCACGGCCGACTTCGTCAATGCCTACGACGCCTCGGGCAGCATCGCCTTCGCCGGAGATAAGACCCTTCTCGGGCGCGACATGACCGACGCCGATGTCTTCAACTTCAGCGTGACGGAAAACGGCCAGGTCGTCGCTACCGGGCAGAATGCGGCAGACGGCACGATCGCCTTCACGCCGATCGACTACACCCTGCAGGATGCGGGCACGCATACCTACTCCGTCTCCGAGGACGCCAGCACGGTCGCGGGCGTGAGCTCGGATGAGCAGATTTACACGGTTACCGTGGACGTTGCCGACAACGGCGACGGCACGCTCGCCATCTCGGCCAGCGACAACGCGCAGGCGCTTGCTTTCGCGAACACGTATTTCGCCTCGGGTAGCGCATCGGTGCAGGTGACCAAGAGCATCAACGAATGGGGCTCTGCCTCCTCCTTCGACTTCGCCCTGACTTCGACAGACGGTGCGCCTCTGCCCGACGGCGCCACGGGGCAGACGGCTCTCGCCCAGGCCACGCAGACCGATCCCGTGGCCTCCTTCGGGCAGATTGCCTATCGGCTTCCCGGCACGTACCGCTACACCATCAACGAGGTCGTGCCCGATGCCGCGCAGGGTAACGTGCTCGACGGCATCACCTACGACCCCGAGACCTACGAGGTGGTCGTCACCGTCGGCGAGCCCGAAGCCGATGGCACGCTGCCCACGCAGGTAAGCTATGCGGGCGCGGAGAGCCTCGTCATCACGAACACCTATCGCACTTCGGCCACCACCGCCACGCTCGAAGCGACCAAGGCCCTGCAAGGGCGCGATTGGCGCGAGGACGACGTCTTCCAGTTCGTCATGGAAGCGCAGGGCGGCGCACCCACCCCCGCTGACAACAATCGCACGGCCAGCGCCACCGCAGCCGCGCCCACGGCCCGCTTCGACGCCATCGCCTTCGACCAGCCGGGCACCTACGACTACTTCATCCGCGAAGTCGTGCCCGCCTCGGCCGAGAGAAACGACGACGGCACCTACACCTTGAACGGCGTGACCTACGATGCCTCCGAGCACACCGCCACGGTCGAGGTCGTCGACAACGGCGACGGCACGCTCTCGGCCTCGGTGTCCTACGACACGGGCTCCGTCCCCGTCTTCACCAACGTCTATTCCGCCGCATCCGCCCAGGCCACCCTGGCCGTGGGCAAGATCGTGCAAGGCGGCGTGTGGCGCGAGGGCGATACCTTCACCTTCGACCTCGCGGCCGAGGCGGGGGCGCCGTTGCCCCAGACCACGCAGGTGACGCTCGACAAGCAGAACCAGACTCGCGAGTTCGGGCAGATCGACTACGATGCCACGGGCACCTACGTCTACGATATCGCCGAGCAGGTTCCCCTCGGCGCTATCGATGGCGTCTTCGACGGCATCCGCTACGACAGCTCCGTCCATCAGGCCGTGGTCACGGTCGTCGACGACGGCTCGGGCGCCCTTTCTGCCACGGTGTCCTACGACGGCGAGGAAGAGGCCACGGCGGCCGCGGCGACCAACGTCTACGTGGAGACCGCGAGCAATCAGGTCTTCCTGAAGCAGTACTTCGGCGACCGGATAGGCGCGCAATTCGGCTTCACGCTGACGGCCACCGATGCCGACTACAACCCCCGAAGCGGCACGAGCGTGTCCTTCGAGGACGGTGAAGAGGTCTTCGACGACGGCTCCCAGGCCTTCACCATATCGGTTGCAAACGGCGCCTTCGACGGCACCGAGGCGCAGATCGTCTTCCCCGAGATCCGCTACCGCACGGCGGGCGACTACTACTACCGGGTGTCCGAGGACGACCTCTCCGACGAGAGCGTGCAGGGCGATACGGCGGTGTATCGCCTGCATGTGACGGTGTCCGCCGATGCCGACGGCATCCTCTCCGCCGCCACCGACTACGCCATCGAGTACAACGGCAGCGTCTGGGACGTTCCCGACCCGAGCGGCCTGGTGTTCTTCAACAACGACACCGTCTCCATGGGATTTGCGAGCATGTCCCTTTCGGCCATGTCCATGGCCGCGGCTCAGGTGCAGGTCGACCCGAAAGTGGAAAAGCAGCTCTCGGGCGGCACGCTGCGCGAGGGCGAGTTCACTTTCCAGATGGTCGATGACGCCACGGGCAACGTGATAGACGAGACCACCAACGCCTCCGATGGCACGGTGGCCTTCGACCTGCTCGACTTCGCCCAGCCGGGCACCTATACCTATACCATCCGCGAGGTCGCCGGCGACGAGGGCACGATCATCTACGATGCCTCCACGGTGGCCTACACGGTGAAGGTGACGCAGAGCGCCGACGGGTCGCTGCAAGCCGAGCAGATCTTCCAGCAGAACGGCGAGATAACCGCTTCTCCCACCTTCGTGAACACCGTGAATGGTATCGATCTTGCGGTCCGCAAGACCAGCCGCGATGGGGGCGAGGGCCTCTCCGGCGCCACCTACGCGCTCTACCGTGCCAGCTCCACCGGCCAGGACGTGCTCCTCGGCGAGGAGGATAGCGACGAAGAGGGCTACATCTACTTCCGCGATGTCCCTATCGAGGAGGGCGTGTACTACTATTTCAAGGAAGTCGAAGCGCCGCAGGGCCACACCGTCGACCCCTATCGCAGCGCGTATTTCACGGTGGTGAAGGATGCCGTCGGCACCTACAGCCTGTCGTATGAGGATCGCGCGTCGTTCGATGCGCGCGTCAGCGATGCCGAATAGGCGGAAAAGGAGAGTCCAGGATGTCCGGTAAAGCCACGCGAAACATCGCCCGCCTGCTTCCGATCGCGGCCGCATGCCTGATAGCGCTCATATGCGCGGGCGCGGCATGGGCGGATAATACCGTGCTGCTGTACTCCTACGACAGCGGCACCGGTCAGGATGGCGTCTCCGACGAGGTGACCAAGGTGGAAGTCGGCAAGCTCGACGCCGACACGCACGAATATCTCTCCGGCGCCACCATGGCCATCATCGACAAGGAGACCGGCACGGTGATGATGGACTGGGTGAGCGGCTCCTCGCAGGTGAACGTCTACAAGGTGCTCTACGACGAGAAGACCTATATCTTGCGCGAGCTCTCGGCCCCGGAGGGCTACGAGAAAGCCGCCGATACCGAGTTCGTCATAGGGGAGCTCGGCGATGTAACCATCACGAGCGGCGACGATGCTGAGCTCGCGGGGAAGTACCTCATCAACCTCTACGACGAGAAGACCACCTCGGAGGTGGTCACGACGGTGACGAACCGCGGGCAGGATTCCACGACGACTTCGATGAGCGGCACATCGCTGGTAGTCGCGCCCAAAACCGGCGACGAGACGCCCCTCGCGCTCGTGGCGGCCCTGGTCGCAGCTGCCGTAGCGGGCATAGTCGTGCTGCAGTTCGCCAAACGGCGCATCGGGAAGAAGGAGTAGCGCCACGGCTGCCTGGAAATCGGACAAGATTCCCCTCGGCGCATGGTTCTGGTCCAATGCGCTGTACTTGGCCGTGCTGGCGGCTCTGCTCGTGGGCGGCTTGCTTCTTTCCGATTGGGATTCGGCCAATTACGGCGAGAACGCCGAGCCGATCGACTTCAACGCGGGCTGGATCGACGAACAGGGTAACTCCGTGGACATCTCGCAGCTCGACGTGGAAACCTACCAGCAGGGGACCTCGACCTTCACGCATGATCTGCCCGATATTTCGCTCGGCGAGGCGCTCTGCTTCATGAGCAAGAACGCGAAGGTCGAGGTGCGTGTCGGCGGCGAGAGGGCATTGGGGATAGCTTATGGCTGCGCCCTGGCGAGCGAGACGGAAGGGCGAAGCGTGAAGGCGGCCGAGCGCTTGGCGGACGAGCGCATGTACGCGTGCAAGAAGCGCATGAAAGGGCAGGGCTGAACGCCGTACGACGTGGGGTGGCGCGTTCGGCCCGAGGGCCTCGCCGCCGC
>CAJOOG010000028.1 GCA_905236045.1 uncultured Denitrobacterium sp. | reverse complement strand
TAGGAAAAGGAGAGTGAATCGTGCCAGTCGCGGGCGGCGCGGGCGGCCACGGAGGCGGGGTAGCCCTTCCCCAGCAGCTTGCGGTAAGCGGCGCCCCAGGCGTCTTTGGCTTTGGGCGGATGCGCTTTCAGAAAGCCTACAGCTCGCTCCATCTGGCTTTCCTCGTCGAGGCCGAAAGCCGACGGGTCTTCTTCCAGGGCGGCGATGTCTATGCCGAATTTGCCTTTGAGTTCCCCCATTATGGCGCGAGAGCCCTTCCCCATCGAGAGGCGACCGCGGATGTAGGCGTCGGTGAAGCGGGCATCGTCCACCAGATTGCAGGAAACGGCGCGATTCACGGCTTCTGCGGCCTCCTGCTCGGTGTAGCCGTCCTTGACCAAGCGCTGCATGAGCTCGAACCGCGAGCGATCGCGTTGCGTGCACAGCTTCACCACGCGGTCGAAGGCGGGCTTCGAGGGGTGCTCTTTCGCGCCGTCGGCCGTGCGGCTTCGGCGGCGGCGGGGGCGTGCCTCGTCCGGCTCGAAAGATGCCACGGCATTGCCGAAAGAGGCGCCACCAGACCCGGCAGTCGGGAAGGATTCGCGGTAGGAGACCATATCGCAGCGCTATCCCGATGCTACTTGCGTTTGCCGGGTTTGGGGGCCGGAGACACTTCCGAGCCCTCCTCGAAAGGTTCGAGCACGGGAATGCCGTACTGCTCGCGGACCTTCCCCTCCAGCTCGTCGCGCAGATCCGGATTGTCTTTCAGAGTCTTCTTGGCCGCTTCGCGTCCTTGCCCCAGGCGCTCTTCCCCGTAGGTGTACCAGGCGCCGCTCTTCTTCGCGACGCCGCACTCCACGGCCATGTCCACGATGCAGCCTTCCTTGGAGATGCCCTCGCCGTACATGAGGTCGAATTCCGCTTGGCGGAAAGGCGGGGCGACTTTGTTCTTGACCACCTTGGCGCGGACGCGGTTGCCCACCGTTTCCCCGTTGAGCTTGACGTAGTCGCAACGGCGCACCTCAATGCGGACGCTGCTGAAGAATTTAAGCGCCCGGCCGCCCGTGGTAGTCTCGGGGTTGCCGAACATGACGCCGATCTTCTCGCGCAGCTGGTTGATGAAGATGCACGTGGTGTTCGAACGCGAAAGCGACCCCGCGAGCTTGCGAAGGGCCTGGCTCATGAGGCGGGCTTGAAGCCCGACCGTGGTATCGCCTATCTCGCCCTCGATTTCCGCACGGGGGACGAGGGCGGCAACCGAGTCGATGACGACGCAGTCGATGGCGCCGCTGCGCACGAGCATGTCGCATATCTCGAGCGCCTGTTCTCCGGTGTCGGGCTGACTTATGAGCACGTCGTCTATATCCACGCCGAGTCGCGCGGCGTAAACCGGATCGAGCGCGTGCTCGGCGTCGATGAAGGCGACGATACCGCCGAGCGCCTGGGCCTCTGCGAGCACATGCAGCGCGAGCGTGGTCTTGCCCGAGGACTCCGGCCCGTAGATCTCCACGATGCGCCCGCGGGGCAACCCCCCGATTCCGAGCGCGGCATCGAGCGCCAGAGACCCCGTGGGGATGACGCCTATCTCCATGTCCGAGCCGCCCTCTCCGAGCTTCATGATAGAACCCTGACCGAAGCGCTGCTGAATCTGATCGGTCGTGGCTTTTACGAGTTTTTCCTTATCCTGTGTTTGAGGCATGTTTGGCACCTGTTCTTCCCGCTCTATCGCTTCTG
This sequence comes from uncultured Denitrobacterium sp., assembly GCA_905236045.1. Taxonomy (GTDB): domain Bacteria; phylum Actinomycetota; class Coriobacteriia; order Coriobacteriales; family Eggerthellaceae; genus Curtanaerobium. Next base: position 6,494 of record CAJOOG010000028.1, on the reverse strand, counting down.
CAAGTATCACGAACATACGTTTGCTTGTCAAGCCCAACTGCGAAAAAGATTTTATGCGAAGGAATTCACCCGTTCGCACCTGCAAAACACCCCGGAATCGCAATTTCCGCCCGGGCGCCAAAGCACGAGCGCCAAGGCGAGGGCGCGCGGAAAAGACTCGCGTAGGTGGGGTATGCCGCGATTCGGGTTCGATGTTCGCCCACTGCCTGCAATCTGCACTTTTTTGCCAGATGAAGGGGCGATTATCGACTTGGAAAACGGTCGGTTTGGGGACTACTTCCCCAGCTCAGACCCCATTTGCAGCCATCGGTGCCACCCACGCAGACCCACATGAGTCGAATGAGGCGTATAGATAACGATATCTGCGTACTTGCCGTTATTATAGCCAAGATAGTAACGCTATAGTAATATATGTAGTTAATTCCCTCTGACGACGGATGTGCGGTTTTCACTCGCTTGAAATCTCTTCGTGCAGGAGGATGAGCGCTTGCCGGACGGTCTGCGTGCGGACGGAGACGCGATCGCCTTCGAAGTGATACAGGCGAGCGTAGGTTGCACGCCGGGCGGAAACGCCTATCCAAACCGTGCCGACGGGCTTGCCGGGAACGGCTCCTCCGGGACCGGCTATGCCCGTTGCGGAAACCGCTGCATCCGACCCCGTCACTCGCCGCGAGCCCTCGGCCATGGCGCAGGCCGTCTCCTCGCTGACCGCCCCCGCGGTGTCGAGGATCTCCTGCGGCACGCCGAGCACGTCGCGCTTGACCTCGTTGGCGTAGCTGATGATACCGCCCTTGACGGTCGCAGACGACCCCGCCACATGCGTGAGCGTGGCCCCTATGCGCCCTCCGGTGCAGCTCTCCGCCGTGGAGACCATGAGGCCCTTCGCGGCAGCATCGGAGACGACCCGCTGCGCCAACGCGTAGAGCGCCTCGTCTTCGGCGTCGGCGCCTTCCCGCGAACCGACGCAGGACCCGGCGTCGACCCTCGCCTGCGCAGCAGCCTGCCCGTCGCCCCCGGACGCGGAGAATCCCAGGAAGCGAGAGGCCTTGGAGAAGTAATCGAGCATGGAGACTATGGTCAGCAGCAGCGCTATGCCCATCACCGCCCAGCTGAAGACGTACAGCGCCCCATAGGCGTCCTCTCCGAGCCCCACCACCAGGTCGGAGTCCTTCACTATGAAGAGCACTATGGCGATGATCTGCGAGACCGTCTTCGCCTTGCCGTACCAGCTGGCCGCTATGACCACTTTCTTGCTGGCCGCGACCATGCGCAGGCCGGAGACGATGAATTCGCGCGTGAGGATGACGAGCGCCACCCACGAGGGCAAGGGCCCCAGCTCCACCAGGGCGAGCAGGGCCGCGGCCACCAGGATCTTGTCGGCCAGCGGATCCATGAACTTTCCCAGCGTAGTGACCTCTCCCCTGCTGCGCGCCAGGTGCCCGTCTATGGAGTCGGTGAGCGCGATGGCGATGAAGACGAGCGCGGCCACCCAAGGCTTCCAGAAATCGGCCTGCCGCCACTGGGGGAACCAGTCGGGCCAGGGGCTGATGATGGCCACGACGAACACGGGGATGAGCAGGATGCGGACGAGCGTGACCTTGTTCGCCGCCGTCCAGATCTGCTCCTTGCCTGCCTGCTGCGCCATCAGAGGGCCTCCCCTTCCATCTCGTAGAACAGGGTCGCTCCTATGCGCACGCGTTGGACGGCACCTATGCCGCCCCTGTCCAGGTACGTGAGACCGTCGACATCCGGGGCCTGGCACTGGGCACGTCCGAAAAGCTGCCCGTCTGCTTCCTCGCCCAAGACCAAGATATCCATATCTTGGCCAATACGATTCGCAATGCGAGCCTGCGAAAGAGAATCCGCGAGTTCACGGACTTGTTGGGCACGCTCTTCCTTACTATCTTGGTCAATCTGATCGGGTAGCCCCGCAGCGCGGGTGCCCTCTTCGCGCGAATAGGGAAAGACCCCGACGTAGTCGAAATCGATATCTTCGATGAAGTCGCAGAGTTCCTCGAAATCCGCCTCGGTCTCCCCCGGGAAACCGGCGATGAGGGTGGTTCGCAGCGTTATGCCGGGCACCGCCGCGCGCACATGCTCCACCAAGCGCAGGTACGACTCGCGCGTGCCCTTGCGGTTCATCGACCGCAGGATGCGCTCGTTGCAATGCTGGAAGGGGATGTCCAAATAAGAGCAGACGTTGTCGTGGGAGCGCAGGCACTCCAGCAGGCGGTCGGTCACGCCTTCCGGCTGCAGGTACATGACGCGCAACCACGTCCGGGGATGCCGCTGGGCCAATGCCCCCAGCAGCCAAGCCAAATCCCGACCCTCTTCCAAGTCCTGCCCCCAACGACCCGAATCCTGGGCTATGAGCACTATCTCCCGGGCTCCGGATTCCACGGCCCGGGCCACATCTGCTTCGATTTGCTCGAAGCTGAAGCTGTGATATCGCCCGCGGATGAAGGGGATGGTGCAATAGCTGCAGAACCTGTCGCATCCGTCGGAGATTTTCACGTAGGCGCTCGGGCCCTGCGATACCATGCCGGGTTCCCCTTGCGCCCGCACGCGGCCGGGGAAGAGCCCGTCGAGCACGGCGACGATGTCGTCTTCCTTGCCGCAGGGAACGAAGCTCTTCACCTCTTCGAGCGAATCCGCCAGATCCTCGCCATAACGGGCGGGCATGCAGCCGGCCACCACGAGTTCTGTCCGCCCCGCCCGCACCCGGGGCAGACCCGCCGCCTCGAATATGGCCTCGATGCTCTCCTCGGTGGCGGCCTGGATGAAGGAGCAGGTGTTCACGATTATGGCATCCGCCTCTTCCGGGGCATCGAGCATCCGGTACCCCGCGGCCAGCAATCTGCTCGCCATGTCGGCGGAATCCACCTCGTTTTTCGCGCATCCCATCGTGATGATGCAGACGCCGATGACTTGCCCTTCGCGCACGTAAGGCCCCCAAACCCGAAAGTCTAGCGGTAATTGACGAATTGCAGGGGCTGTCCGTAGTCGTTGCCCTTCACGAATGCGATGACGTCCTGGAGCGTATCGCGCGAGGCGCTGCTGACGCGGAGCTTGTCGCCCTCGATGACGACCTTCGCCTTGAACTTCCGCGCCTTGATGTCCTTGTTGATCTTGCCGGCCGTCTCGCGGTCTATGCCCTCCACGATAATCGCGCGACGGCGCACGGTGGCGCCGGCGGCCGCCTCTAAGGCGCCCCATCGGAGGGCCGCGACGTCGATGCCGCGCTTGACCAACTTGGCCGTGATGATGTCGATGACCTGGCCGCAGACGAAATCGCTGGGAGCGGAGACGGTAATCGTGCGCGCGCCCTTGTCGAGGTCGATCTTCGAGCCGGAGTCCTTCAGGTCGTAACGCGCCTTCAGCTCTTTGGAGGCCTGTCCGTAGGCATTGTCGACCTCCTGCATGTCCACGCTCGAGACGATGTCGAAACTCGATTCCTTTGCCATGTGCGAATCCTTTCCCCTACGGGTTTGCTTGCGAGTGCACCAGCTGCTTGCCGGGCCCCATCGATTGCGAATCGCTCTGTCGCGCGTCAGCCCGAGGACTTCGTGCTGGAAGATTTCGAAGAACTCGATGAGCTCGACTTGCTGCTGGAGCTGGACGCAGACGCCGACGAGGACGCGCTCGTCGTACTCGAGGACGTCGATGAGCCGTTCTCCTTCTGCCAGCTCTCCAGTATGTCGCTGAATTGGTAGGTGACGCTGACGATGCCCTTGGAGTTCTCCTCGAGCGTGACCGGCTCGCCGTTGAGCGTGGCCGTGACCGAATCGGGTTGGACGCAGACGAATTTTAGCGTGTCCTTGAACGTGTAGGTTTTGGTGGACGGCCCCGAGACGTCGTCGGCAAGCTCGGTGGCGTCGTCGGCGTAGACCTCTATGTAGGTCGATCCGCCGTCGGCGACGGTGAAGGTGAACGTGCCCTCGGTGGGCGCGGTCGTCTGGCTCTTGGACGTGCTCGAGGAGGAGGATGAATCGGCTGCCTGCGAGGAGCCCGCATCGGAGAGCCCGGTCACGGGCATCGTGGACACGGCGGAAGTCTCCGTGGAGCCCTTCCCCCCGAAGAGCAGGATGCAGACCAGGATGACTATGACCAGCACGACCACGGCCGCGACGATGAAGGGCAGCTTGGAGCGCACCGAGCCGAGGGCGCCGGAGCCCTCGTCGGAGTCCTGGCCTATGAAGGAGGAGGACAGAGCAACCTTCGGCGTGCCCTTGCGGCTCTGCGGATATCCGTATTGGCCATCGGAGCGAGAGCGGCCCCGAGAGCGGGATGCGCCCTGCAGAGACGTGCTGCTCGGGAGCCCTTCGCCGAGGGAAGCCTCCCGCAAGCCGCGGTTCTTCCCCGAACGCTCCACCTCGTCGTGTCTGCCCTGCAGCGAGAAGCGGCTGGTGGCGCTGCGGTGGGGAAAGCGCGTGTTCTCGGGCGCCTCGGACATGTCGAAGCCGGTGCTCCGACGTCGGGAGGCCGTGATGCCGTTTTCGTAATCGGCGAGGTCGCTGAGATACATCCCCGTCACCTCGGTGGGGTTCAGCCCCAGATAGCGGGCATAACCCGTTACCATGTTGCGCGCGTAGCCGCGTGGCGGCATGGCGGAGAAGTTGCCCGCCTCTATGGCTCGGAGAATGTCGGGGCGGATGCGCAGACGACGAGCGGTCTCGTTGAGGTCGAGACCTTTGCGCTCGCGCGTCTGACGCAGCAGTTCGCCGAATGTCAGTTCGTCGTCCATCATCACTCCGTATCGCTATCGTTAGCCTCGAAGGCCTTGAGGGACTCGAGCTCCATGGCATCGACGAGGACCTCGCGCGGTTTGCTGCCGTTCGGCGGGCCGACGACCCCCTTCTCTTCGAGCATGTCCATTATACGCCCGGCACGAGAATAACCAACTTTCAGGCGACGCTGGATGTTGGAGGTGGAGCCCAGTCCGGAATTGACCACGATATCGGCCGCCTCCCAGATGAGCGGGTCGTCGGCAGAAGAGGTGGAACCCGAGGCATCGGGGGAGCTGTCCCCCAAGGTGATGACGTTGGTCTGCAGAATCTCCTGATGGTACTCCGGCTCGCCCTGCTCCAAAAGGTGCGCTACGACGGAATTGATCTCGTCTTCGGTGACCAGGCAGCCCTGCAGGCGTTGGGGCTTGGGATATTCGGGTTTGCTGAAGAGCATGTCGCCCCAGCCGATGAGGTTCTCCGCGCCCGGGGTGTCCAAGATAACGCGGCTGTCGATGCCGCTGGCCACGTTGAAGGCGATGCGGTTGGTGATGTTGGCCTTGATGAGACCCGTGACCACGTTAGTGCTGGGGCGCTGCGTGGCCACTATCATGTGGATGCCAGCAGCGCGGGCGAGCTGCGCCAGACGGCTGATGGAGAACTCGACTTCCTTGCCGACGTTCATCATGAGGTCGGCGAGCTCGTCGATGATGATGACTATATAGGGCAGCTCCTCGGCCTCCATCTCGCCGATCTGCATGCCGGCCTGGGCCTTCGCGTTGTATTGCCCGATGTTGCGGGCCCCCACCTTGCTGAACACCTTCAGGCGCCGTTCCATCTCCGCCACCGCCCAGGACAACGCGCTCGCGGCCTCCTTGCATTCCGTGACGACGGGAACGTAGAGGTGCGGGATGCCGTTGTACGGAGTGAATTCGACGCGCTTGGGGTCGATCATGATGAAGCGGACCTCGGCGGGGGTGGCGCGCATGAGGATGCTCATGATCATGCCGTTGATGGAGACCGATTTGCCCGATCCGGTGGTGCCGCCGATGAGCAGGTGCGGCATCTTGGCCAAATCCGTGACGATGGGGTTGCCCTCGACGTCTTCGCCGATGGCCACCTGCAGCGGTCCCTTCCCCGCTTGCGGCAGCACGTCGGAGAGCAGGACGCTGCGGCGCTTGACATTGGGGACCTCGATGCCCACGTAATTGGTGCCGGGGATGGGGCTGAAGATGCGCACGCCCTGGCTGGCCATGGCCAGCGCGATGTCGTCGGTGAGGTTGGTCACCTTGCTGACGCGCACGCCGCTGGGAAGCGACACCTTGAAGAGCGTGACCGTGGGACCGGCCGACCAGTCGACGACCTGGGCCTCCACGCCGAAGTCGGCGAGGGTCTCCTGGAGGAGCATGGCCGTGTCGCGCAGCGTCTCCTCGGACTCCGAGCTGTTCTTCTTTTTGGGCGAGGTCTTGAGCAGATCCATCGAGGGCAGCTCGAAATCCTCGGAAGGCCGGGGCGTGGAGAGCTGGCTGGGGGGCGTCTTGCGCCCGCCGGCCTTGCCCGATCCGAGTTTCTGCGTCTTGGCCGCCGAATCCGCGCCGCCCTGCGACTTCTGCGACTTGCCGCGCCCGAGCTTGCGCGTGAGCGCGCCGGACTTCCCCGCCTCGTCCTCGCGCACCGCCTGCGCCCGGCTCCGGGGCTCGTCCGAGAAGGCGCGAGTCTGCGCCTCGCTGGGAGCATCTTGGTCGGGGCCGACGCCGCGGCTGCCGCGGC
>CAJOOG010000027.1 GCA_905236045.1 uncultured Denitrobacterium sp. | reverse complement strand
GCGAGCGCGGCGGGACTAGCTGCTTGCGCTCGTGCTCGCGGAGTCGCTGCTCGATGTGGCGGGGAGCTTGTCGTCCACGTCGTAGGGAAGGCCTTCGGGCATGGGCGTGCTCACATGCACGTTCGCCGTTTCCTTCATCGAATTCAGGTAGTCTTGTGCGTCTTGCTGCCACTTGGCGTAGGACGCGCTGGTCGTCACGTAGGAACGCAGCTGGTCGTCGGGCGCGTCCGCGTAGGTCGTGTTGGCGAAGGGGTACTGGTCGATGCAGTACATTACGAAGTACTGCCCGCTCGCGTCGTGGACTTTGGTGGAGAGATGGCCCGTTTCGACGGCCTCCTCGTCGAGCTCCGTTTGCAGCGTGCCCATGTTGTAGTACAGATCCCAGCCTATGTCTCCGCCGTTTTGCGTGTTCGTGTCGTCCGTTGAATCCTTCAGTACGTATTCGGCGAAAGCGCTGGAGAGCTGCGAGGTTCCATCGAGCGGCAGCAGCGCGTCGAGCGCCTCCTGCGCGCCCGCTTCGTTGTCGTAGTTCAGCACGCGCCAACGTCTGGCGACCGTGTTCTGGAGGTAATTGGAAATAAATTCGTCGAGCTGCGCTTCGTCGGTGACGTCCTCGGTGGGCACTTCCTGCACGAGCAGCTGCTGTTGCAGAATCGTGTCCTCCACTTTCGTGCGGTATTGCGATTCGGTCATGCCCGCGGATTTCAGGTACTGCTTCCAGGCGTTATCGTCGAAGGCGTTGATGCCCGCGGCTTTCTTGTCGGTTGCGATTTGCGCCTGCACCTGCGTCTCTTCGGGCTTGATCCCCATTTCGCGTGCCTTGGCCGCCGCCAGCGATTCCAGCGCCAGCGAGCCCACTGCCGCCTCGCGCCAGGATTCGGCGGTCATCCCCGCCTTGTCCAGGTAATCGGCCCAGGCCTGGTCGTTTTCCAGGTTGTTCTGAGCGCGGAAGGAGGCCGTGTAGTTTATGACATCCGCCTCGGTGCATTTGCCGTCGTTCCAAGTGCCCGCCGTGGCATCGGCGTTGTAGCTTGCGACTGAAGAACTCGAGCTCTGCTCGCCCGAGTTCTTCGAAGAGCGGTCGGGCGGCTCGCAGCCGGACAATGCGATTGCGGTGAAGACCAGGCAACCGGCCATGGCCATGGCCAGCGCCTTCTTGCGCGTAGATGCGGTCGTATCGAGCATCGATCCCCCTAATCCCCTTGTCTTGACATTCCAGTATAGCGTGAACGTTGCGCTTCTGTCAGCGTGCGAGCAGCTGTTTCAGGAAAGACTGCTATCATGGCGGGCAGACGAAATATCCGCGAGGAAAGAGGCCCCATGGACGTGGAGATTCTCAACGAAAGAAAGCTCCAGGACGGTAAGATGCTGCGGGTCGAGGTGCGCATCGCGCCAGACGACAAAGCCCCGCTGGTGCGCGAGGCGCTGCATACCATGGCGCAGGAAGCGCGAGTGTCTCCGGATGAGGGGGGCGATATCCGTTCCGCTCTCGAGCAGCGCTTCTCGAAGGAGGCCGTCTCCCAAGCCGTTACCGGCTATCTGGCCGCCATGGCGGCGGCCTCGGTCGTCAACCAGCGCGACCTTCACATCATGTTCTCGCCCGAGCCCGTCGTCAAGCAGGCCCCCGAAGACCAGCTCCACGGTCCCGATCCGATCGTTATGCAAATCGACCTCGTTCTGCGCCCGGAATACGAGCTTTCCGACTACGGCCCCCTTACGGTGCCGCCCGTGACAGCGCCCGATATCAGCGACGAGATGATCGATGCCGCCGTGGCGCAGAACGTCGATGAGCTCGCCACCATGGAGCCCGACGACGGCCCCCTCGCGGTGGGGGACTTCGCGCTCCTCGACATGGATACCAAGATGAACGCCGAACAGGCCACGGGTCTTTCCGGCAAGAGCATGCGCATCGTTCTCTCGCCCGATATGATGCCGAGCGGCTTTATCGACAACGTCGTAGGCATGGTCGAAGGCGACGTGCGCGACTTCAAGTTCGCCACCGCGCCGCAGGGGGGCGCAAAGGACGCCGCCCCCGATGTCTTCGAGGTGCATGCGAAATGCCTGGGTAAACGCAAGCGCGTGGTCCCGGAGCTCACCGACGAGCTGGTGCAAGAGCACTTCGCCGGCATGGGCGCCACCGTGGCGCAATATCGAGAAGCCGTGCGAACGCAGCTGGAGGAGAACTTGGTCGAGCAGCAGAAGGCTCAGCGCGAGGTCCAGCTGGACGCTCTGCTGTCCAAGCGACTGGAGGGCAGCATAGACGACCTGTACCTGGAGCGCACGCGCGACGAGATTCTGGAGAACATGCGCCAGCAGCTGGCAGCGCAGGGCATGAGCTTGGAAGACTACGCCCGTCATCAGGGCGTCGACGAGCAGAGCCTCATGCTCGGCGTGAGCATGCAGGCGCGGGAGTCCTTGCGTCAGAACTTCGCGTTGGATGCCTATTGGCGCCAGATGGGCGAGGAGCTCGTCGATGCCGATCTCGAGCGCGCCATACACGAGATGTCTCCTGGCCGCGAGGAAGAGGCCCGGCAGAACTTCGACCACAACGGGGCGTGGTTCGTGGTGCGGGAGATGGCCGCGCGCATGAGGGCGCACGACGAAGTGATGGCGAAGGCCGTCTTCGAATAACCTCGGCGGCTCGCGACAGGGTGCCGGCCTGCGGCGCCCCGGTAGTGGGCTGCTACAGCTGCGCGATTATCTCACGCGTGGCCGCCTCCGCCTCCGCCTTCGCCCGCTCCACGTCTATCGTCGGCCATTCCCCGTCGCGGTAGAGCACGCGTCCATCCACCATCGTGAGCACCACATCGCTGCCATGCGCCGCGTAGATGAGGTTGCTCACCGCATCGGTGGTCGGCCAGAGGTGCGGCTGGTCGAAGTCGAGTACCACGAGGTCGGCGCGGTAACCCTCCTTCACGAGTCCGCAATCGTCTCGACGCTGGGCAAGCGCCCCGCTCACGGTAGCGCAGCGCAACGCCTCTTCGCAGTTGATGGCCGTGGGGTCTTTCGTGCGGCCCTTGTGCAGCAGGGCGAGCAGGTACAGGTCCTGGAACATGTCGTGGTTGTTGTTGCTGGCCACGCCGTCGGTGCCCAGTCCCACGCGCACGCCGGCCTTCAGCATCTCGGGCACGGGCGCCATGCCGCTTCCCAGCTTCAGATTGCTCGCGGGATTGGTCGCCGCCGTCACGCCCCGCTCGCGCATGATCTCCCAGTCTCCGGGTTCGGTCCACACGCAATGCGCGGCGGTGCAGGGCGTGCGGAAGAGTCCCAGGCTGTCGAAGTATTCGATGGGAGTCATGCCGTCGTGGCGCTGCTTGCACTCCTCGTGCTCCCGTTGGGTCTCGCTCAGGTGGATGTGCGTGCCCAGTCCCATATCGACGGCCGCCTGTCCTAGGCCCTCGACGAGGGCGGGGCAGGTGGTGTATTCCGCATGGGCGCAGAGGTCGATCTTCAGCCGGCCTTCGCCTGCTTCGTTGAAGTCCCGGGCCAGATGCTCGTTGAAGGCCCGCGCGGGCAGGTCCTCGTAGGGTGTGCCGTCCATGCCCAGCACGCATTCGCTCAGGTTGCACTTGATGCCGCTCTCCAGGACGATCTGGGCGCGCACGTCGGTGAAGTAGTACATGTCGGTCATGCTCACCGTGCCGAAGCGCAGCATCTCCGCAATGGCCAAGCGGGTGGCGGGGGCCGCCGTCTCGTCGCTTATCTTCGCCTCGAACGGGAAGACCTTGTCGTTGAGCCAACTCTGCAGCTCCATCTCCTCCGCCCAGCCGCGCAGAAGCGTCATGGGCGCATGGGAATGGATGTTGAAGAGCCCCGGCATGAGCACCTTGCGCGAACCGTCGTAGGCTTCGTCATAATCGGCGGCGTTCTTTGGGGCTTCCCCTCCCAGGTAGTCTATGAGCCCGTCGCGCACGCCCACCCAGCGGTGCTCTTGCGCCTTGAAGTTCTCGTCGATGATGGTGATGTCCCGAAACAGCATACCCGGCCTCCCTCGTCGTCGACCAGTTGGAATTCGCAGGCCATTTTAGCAGATGCGCAAGTCCGTGCGACTCGAGCGGCCCGGGCTGCGCCGACGGCGGCGGCGACGGCGGTTTCCCGTGTCACTCGAGTCGCGGCGTGCGCGTCAGGCGCTCGCGGGCTTTTTGCTCACGAAGCCCTCGAGCAGGGCACGGTTCACGTCGTTGCGGCTCACCGTTCCCACCAGTCGGCCTTCCTTCAACACCGGTGCCTTCTTGATGCGCGTCTTGCCCAGCACGGAGCACACCTCCTCGATGGGCGCGTCGGCGTCCACCGATACCACGTTCGTCGTCGCCAGGTTCATCACGTTGTCGGTCATCAGTCGGTGCAGGCGGCTGCCGAAGGTCTCGTCGTCGGCGAAGACAGCCAGGCTGTAGGTGAGGTCCGCCAGGTTCGAGTCGGCGTTGGCCAGGCTCTTCATGATGTCGCCGTCGCTGATGAATCCCACGACCGCACCCGAAGCGTCCACAATGGGCAGGCCGCTCGTGTGGTGCTCGAGCATGCGTTTGACGGCTTCGTGCACGGCTTCGTCTGCCCGCACCGTGAAGGCATCGTGCTTCATGATGTTCGAGAGAGTGAAGGCCTCGGGCTGCGCGGCAGCGCCCGTATCTGCTCTCGCCGGTTGGGCGGCGCGGGCAGTGTGGGCAAATGCCGTGGACACGATAAAGCCGATAGCGGAGACGACGAGTGCCACCAGGACGGCGGAGGCGAAGCCTGCCGCCTGAGCCTGTGCGGCGCTTTGGCCGGCAGCGGTCTGCTCGACGACGGTAGTCGAGAGGATACCGACGTAGAGCGAGGGTCCCACGGCGGCGGCGAGCTGGATGAACGTGCTCATGAGCGCCACGCCGTAGCTGTTCATGTCGCGGGGGAGGGTCTTCAGGCCCGCGGTCTGAGAGGGACTCATGACGAGGCCCACTCCTGCGTAGATGATGCAGGCGGCTCCCACGAGCAGAGCCGTCTGCAGCGTGGGGGCAATCGCGAAAGCGCCCGCCATGCCCACGGCGATAAGTCCGAAGCCCACGGGCAGCAGCGGCCATTCGCCGTGGCGGTCGAAGATGCGCCCGCCCGCCAGGGCCGTAACGGCGTTGAACAGGATGGGGGCGAGCACGAGCAGGCCCGCGGCCAGGGCGGGCATGCCGTCGACCCCCTGGAAGTACAGGGGCAGCAGCACGCTCATGCTGAAGGTGGACATCATCGAGACGACCACGAGCAGGCAGGCGATGCTGAAGTGCGGGTTGCGCAAGGGCTTCAGGTTCAGCAGCGGCGTCTCCAATTTACCCTGTCGCCAGGCGAACAGGCCCAGCAGCACGGCTCCTGCGGCGAGCGCGCCAAGCGCGAGCGGGAGGTTCGAGGTCAGCTCGCCTAGGCCGTAGACGAAGGCCGTCAGTCCGCAGGCGCTCAGCAGCAGGCTCGGCAAGTCGATTTTCACAGCCTGCCTCTGCGCTATGGGCCTCACGAAAAGGGCACCGGCCACCATGAGCAGGATCATGCTCGCGGCGGGGAGCAGGAACATGGTGCGCCAGCCGAAAAACGTCACCATGAAGCCCGCGGCGACCGGACCGAAGGCGGGGCCGAACGTGATGCAGCAGCTTCCGACGGCCAGATACGCGCCCAGCTTCTTGCGAGGCGCTATGGCGAGCACCGAGGCCATCATCGTGGGGATGAAGATACCGGTGCCCACGGATTGCAGGAGACGGAAGGCCAGCAGCAGCTCCCAAGTGGGCGCCACCACGTCTCCCGCGCTGCCCACGAGCAGCACGCCGGCGCCGGCGAAGAATATCTGCGGGAGCGAGTAGCGTTTCTGCAGGAAGGCCACCACGGTGACCACGATGGTGGTGACGATCATGTAGCCGGTGACCATCCACTGCGCCACCCCCGATCCGATGCCGAATTCCGCCATGATGTCGACCAGGCCGACGTTGACCAGGTTCTCGTTGAAGGCTGCGATGAATGCCGCGCCGAAAAGCACCGCGAGCAGGGCCTTTGTATTGATGTTCTTCTTTTCTTCCATTCATTCCTCTTTCGTTCCATAAAAAAAACGGCCCGATGGCCGTGAATCAGCCGAGGAATCCAACTGGGCTTAAGTCGGATTCGACGACACGTTGAATGGCGGTTATTGTAGTGGCGGATGCGCCTTGCCTGCGGAAAACTCCGCCAAGTCTGCACGAAGCGCCCGGCCGCGCCCGCGCGGTCTCGGCCCGCGCTAGTGGAAGTTGTGTAACGGGTCGGCGGCGCGGGGCGCCGCAGCCTATAATTTGAATTTACGATAATGCTGCATTCGAAAGGAAAACACCCGGTGCCCTCCCGACGCGACAAGACCGACCGGCCCCGCTCCGCTCGACGTCGCACGGGCGGCGTCAACGATTCGGTTTGGCGGCAGGGCGAAGAGGAGCAGCGCACGCGGTGGGTCCGCGGCGCAACGGAGCGATTCCGCGCGCTTACCGGAACCACGGGCAGGGTTTCGGGGCCCGGGCGTCAGCGCCCCAAGAAGAACCCGCTCGCGAAGGCCATCGAGGCCTGGACGGCCCGCCTGCTCGGCGCTGCCCGCGCCGACGGATCTTTTGCCGAGCAAGAGGCGGAATACGAGAGCAATCGCACCTCGCAGGACTATCTCTGGAATACGATAGGGCTCGCCTCCTGGGGGCTGGTCTTCCCGATTCTGACCATCATCGTCACCCAGCTGGTGGGTGTGGAGCTCGCCGGCATGTTCTCGCTGGCCTTCGTCGTGGGAAACTTGCTGATGATCCTGGCGAACTACGGTGCGCGCACTTACCAGGTCTCCGACCGCGATGGCGCGCACAGCTTTATCGATTACCAGGTCAATCGCTGGATCACCTGTGCGCTCATGCTCCTGGCGGGGTATATCTACTGCACTACGCGCGCCTACGAGGGCACGATGTTCACCATGTGCATGGGGGTGTTCGTCTATCGGGCGATCGACGGACTGGCGGACTGCTACGAGGGCCGCCTGCAGCAGGTCGACAAGCTCTATCTGGCAGGCATCAGCCAGACCATCCGCTCGGCCTTCTCCTTCCTCGTCTTCTCGCTCTTTTTGCTGATCACGCGGGATTTGGGCATCTCGGCCATCGCCATGGCCATAGCCAGCGCGTTCACGTTCGTCTTCATCACCTTGCCCTTATCGCTGCTCGAGACGCCCAAGAGCGCCAAGTTGTCCCTGGCGAGCGTCGCGCAGTTGTTCGCCCAATGCTTTCCGGCCTTCGTCGCGCTGTTCATGTACAACCTCATCGACAACATGCCGAAGTTCATAATGGAGGGCACGCTCAGCTACGACAACCAGCTCTACTTCAACGCCCTCTACTTCCCGGCGCAGGCCATCCTGCTCACGGTGGGGTTCTGCTACAAGCCCATGCTCACGCGTATGGCGGATGCGTGGAACGACCTTTCGCGGCGTCGGCGCTTCGATATCCTCATCTTCGCCGCTTTGGGGGTCGTGGCGCTCATCACGCTCGTTGTGCTCTTCGTCATGGCCGCCATCGGCATTCCCGTCATGAGCTTCCTCTACGGCGTGGATTTCGAGCAGTTCCGCAATTTCGCCTACCTCATGATCGCGGCGGGCGGCATAACCGGCGGCATCGACTTCCTCTACCAGGTCTTCACCGTCATGCGCCGTCAGGGGGCGGTTACCAAGCTCTACATCATCACGTTCGCGTTCTCCCTGGCCATCCTCTCCATGCTCATCCGCGTGAGCGAGCTGCGCGGGGCGGTTATCGGGTACCTCATCATCATGGCCATTTTGCTGGTGCTGCTGCTGTTGGAGTACTTCCGCATCCGGGTGGAGTACAAGCGCCATCCCGAGGACGATCCCACGTATCTGGCAGCGAGGGCCCGCGCGCGCGAGGACGTCGCCGAGCAGGAGGAGGGCCGTGCGGCGCAAGCCTGCGCCTGCGGTGAGGGCGAAGGCGCGGCCTTGCGCAGGGCCGCCGAATCGGGCGCGGAGCCGACATCGGCCGCCCGCGCCGCGACACGCCAGCCCCTCGACCTCGACGCTCGTGAGATTGCCCGGCAGGAGCGCATCATCCGCGAAGGAGGGGAGCCCGACCCCCGTTATCGCGCATGGAGGGCGCTCCAGCAGCGGCGCAAGCAGAGCGGGGAGGGAGACTAGCCGTGCTCTGCGACATGCACTGTCACCTGGCCGGTGCGCAGGACGCGCTGGAGGTGGCGCAGCGCTACGCCGAGAGGGGGGAGGGGCTGTTCTCCTGCGGGGTCGATCCGCATCGCTATGAAGAGGAGCGTGCGCTGCTGGCCGAAGCCGCGACCACGCGCGTCGGCTTGGGCCTGCATCCTTGGTGGATTTCCCGTTTGGGAGACGCGGGACTCGAGTCTTTTCTGGAGCAGGTGAAGGATGCGCCGTTCGTGGGAGAGATAGGGCTCGACCACGGGGCGAGGCACGGAGCGGACTTCGAGGAGCAGCTGTGCGCATTCCGCGCGATCTGCGAGCGGCTTTCCGCTCATCCGGGCAAGGTGGTAACGCTTCACGCGGTGAAGAGCGCAGACGAAGTGCTCGACTGTCTGGAGGCCTTAGGCGCCTTGGATGCAAACGCCTGCATCCTGCACTGGTTTTCCGGTACGTCGCAGCAGCTGACCCGCGCCTTGCGCGCCGGCTGCTTCGTCTCCCTGGGCGCCGTGTCCCTGCGTACGAAGCGAGGTCGCGGCTACGCCCGCCAGATTCCAGCCGGTCGCCTGCTGCTGGAAACCGACCTTCCGCCCCTGGATTGCGGCTCGATCGGATACGCTCGCATGCATGCCCCGCTCCAGGAAGCCGCGGAGCTGCTCGAGGGGGAATGCGGCGAAGAGGCGCTGCGTGCGGCCTGCGAAGCCAGCCGACGTCTTCTCGCGCTCTGATGCTTTGCCCTTCCCCCGGCGGCGGCATGGTCAGAGTTCGCCGAGGATGCCCGCACGCGCGAGAACGAGAGTCGTCAATGCCCGGTAGAGCGAGATGGGCGTGTTTCGCCAAGTCGCTCTTCGCCTTCGCGTTGCTTCGAGCGCCTCGCGCACGTCGCGCGGGCGCTTCTTCGCCGAATCTTCAAAGGGCTTTGCTAGGTTGTTCATCATGGAGAACAATTCGGACAGCCTTTCACGTAGGACTCTGCTCGAGGGTGCTTTCGGCACGCTCGCGTTCGCGGGCTTGGGGCTGCTGCTTCCCCGAAGCGCGCGGGCGACGGAGGTCTCGGATGCCCTGGCCGCGCAGGAGGCCATGAGCAAGCAGGTCGCGGAGATGCACCAGCAGCTCGAGACGGCCGCGGACAACTATCAGAAAGCACTCGAGGATCACGAGAAGGCGAAAGAGTCTGTCGAGGAGGCGCAGAAGCGCATCGACGAGACCGACGAGAAGATCCGCTCTGTGCAAGAGCGCCTCTCCCACCGCATGGTGACGGAGTACAAGACAGGCGCAATCAGGTTCATCGACCTGGTGATGAACACGAATACCTTCGAGGAATTCGCCACGCAGCTGGATGCCTACGAGCAGCTGAACGATTACGATGCGAGCCTGGTGGAGGAATCCAAGCGCCTGCGCAAGCAGCAGGAGGAGGAGAAGGCCAAGCGCGAGGAGCAGGAGCGCAAGGCGCAAGAGGCCCTCGAAGAGGCCGAGCGCATAAAGAAGGAAGCCGAGGAGACGACCGCCCAGCTCGAGCAGCTGCTGGCTCAGCTGAGCGCCGAGGCTCAGGAGCTCATTGCGGCGGATCAGGCGGCGGCGTTGTCTGCCGCCGAGTCCAGCTGGAACGTGAGCATCATAGGCAATCCGCGCGATGTCGCGCCCCATCCGGCCAAGGTGCTCGAGGCTGCCCTCAGCCGCGTGGGCTGCCCCTATGTGTGGGCGGCTGCGGGGCCGAACACCTTCGACTGCTCCGGCTTGGTGGTATGGTCGTTCGCGCAAGCCGGCGTGAGCGGCATGCCGCACTACACCGGTTCGCTCTACGAGCTGGCCCTTTCGTCGGGTGCCGTGCTGCCCTTGACCGATGTCCAGCCCGGCGATGTCCTCTTCCGTCCCGGTCACTGCGGCATAGCCATGTCCGCGGGCGGCGCCACCTACGTCCATGCGCCGCATACCGGCGCCCAAGTGCGCACGACCGACACCTTGGCCTATTCCCGTTTCGTCTGCGGTCTGCGCTTCAAGCTGTCCTGATTGCGCCCCCCATCGTCGGCCGCGAACGCGAAGGGTCCGCGGCGCGGCGGTGCCGCCCGCATGGGAAAACCCGGTCGCTCTACAGCTCCAGCAGTTCGTCGAGGATGCGCCCCGCTCCTTTGCCGTCCACGATGCTCTTCAGCCTGCGGGAGTACTCCTCGCGCAGCCGCGCGTCCGCGCACAGGTCGGCAAGCTCGCCGCCCAGCTGGTCGAACTCGATGGGGCACACGGGCAGCCGCGGTCCGAGCCCCAGCTCCTGGAAGCCTATCGCGTGCCCGCGCTGGTTGCTCGCGGTGGGGATGGCGATGGCGGGCAGTCCCGCCGCCGCCAACTCGTAGAGCGTCAGCCCCGCTGCGGAGATCGCCACATCCGCCTGCTTCACGTAATCGACGAGACATTGCGCGTTGCGCACCACTTCCACGCGGGCGTCTTCAGGCGTCTCGAATTGCGCATTGCCTCCCACGATTACCGTTATCAGGGCGCCGGGGCAGGCTTGCTGGCATTGTTCCACCAGCTTCTCCTGGATGCCGCGGGGATTCGCCATCCCGCACGTCACCAGGATGTCTTTCGCCTCGTCGCGCACGACGGGCTCGATTTCGGCGAAGCAGCGGCGCACGGGCGCGTAGGAGGGGCCGATGAAGAGCTTAGTGTCCGAGCCTGCGTAGATGTTCTCGTAGGATTCCCGCGTGAAGCTGAAGCCGTAATTGATGACGGCATCGGCGTCGATGGGTGCGGGCGTTTCGGAGAAGCCCTCTTTGAAGGTGAAGGCGTCGTCGACGTAGGCCACTTTGGTTTCCGTTGCGGCCAGCGCCTCGCGCAGCTGGGCGAAGAATCCGTTCGTGACGGCGTAGGAGTCGATGATGAGGGCGCTCGCCTCCGTCTCCTTCGCCACGCGGGCCACGTTCATGGCGTCTACGCGCAGGAACAACGACGGGTCGCCGCCGACGAGCTCGGCCTCGAATCCTTGGGCGCGTACCGCCTGGGCCGACTCTTCGCTAGAGGTCAAGAACAACACGTCGATGCCGCGTGCTTGCGCTTCCTGCGCGATGGCGGTGCAGCGCATCACATGCCCGGCACCAATTGCCATGGTGGCATCTGTGCGGACCAATATCATACGAGCCTCCTTCGGTGCACCCGAGGATTCTAGCCTATTGGAGACGAATTGGGCAGGGGTGGCACAGAAAACGCCTCGATGTCTCAATCGCCCGTGGCCTTGACAGTGGGGAGGACCTCTTCTTTCAAGAAGTCGCTGTCGGGGGTCCCCACGTCGTCGCCTTCCTCGATCGCCTCGCTGTAGGTCATGTTCGAGCCGGTCGAGAGCTTCACCAACTGCCTGAGCTCGGAGGTCTCGTAGTCGGGGGTCTTCTTCTCGCTCTGCTGCACGGCGATGTAGGCCCAGTTGGTGGACCAGATCTCCACGCGGTAGCCCCCCTCGCCCTCCACGGACGAGACCAGATGCGTTTCCTTGTCGCCTTCGTCCTTGCTCGCGCTGTCGGGGACCGCCTCCACGTACATGAGCTCGTAGTCGGTGTCCGAGACTTTCACCGTGGTGCGCGTGAGGCCGTAGGCGTTGGTGGACTGGGAGGCGGTTACCTTGCCCCACCAGGTTTCGGGCAGGGTGAAGGTGTAAGAGCTCGTCTGGACGGTGCTCGTGCTCTTCTGCACCGACTTCTTCTGCTCCTTGGCGGCTTCCTGGAGGGCCTCGGTGCGGGCGGAGGTTACGGCGTCGATGAAGTCCTGCACGGTGGTGCCCTGGATGCCGGCATCGGTCATCCAGGTGCGTATGGCGGTCACCTGCTGGTCGGTCACGTTGGCGGCGGGGATGGCGGTGTAGTCGAAGGTGGGTCCCTCGGCGGCGGAGCCGTTCACCGAGACGCCGCTGGCGTCGATTGCCACCGTGGCGGAAGTCGGGATGCTGTAGGTCTGCCCGCCGCGGGTCACCGGAGATCCGACGGGGGCGAAGGTGTAATTGCCGCGCAGGAGCGTGACGCCGTGGTTGTTGAGCGTCATCTGCTCGAGCTGGTCGATGGAGTTGCCGTCGACGTCGGTGCCCGTCACGCGGATGGGGATGGTCGAGCTCGACCCCTGTATGTAGTCGGGGACGTTCAGGGTCACATTGACGGTGACCTTAGTGTGCGATTCTTCGTAGGCGGCCGTCTCTTCGGCTGCCTTCTGCTGCTGGCTTATGAGCCAGTACGATCCGTATCCGATGCCCGCCACGAGCCCCACGGTCAGCAGAAAGATGAAGGCGCGCGAGTACCAGCGTTGCTTGCGTGGCTGCTTGCCTGGGTGGAGGTGGACGGGGCTGTAGCCGCTCGAGGAGTACTGCGGCACGCCCTCGCCCGGTTTGGCGCGGGCGGCGCCGCGGACATCGACGGGAGCGACGTGGCCGGGCTCGGCCTTCACGGGGCGATAGACCGGCTTGTTGCGCACCGCGCGCTTGGGGCGGGGAAGGGGCAGCCTGCAATGCAGGCAGGATTGCTCCAGAGGAGGGTTGTCGTATCCGCAGCGGGGGCACTTCATCTCGGGCGGCCTTCGGCTTCCTAGAGGGCGGCCTTGACGGCGGCCAGCAGATCCGCGTAATCCTCGAAGGCGGGGATGGCGGGGTGCTTCTCCTTGATGGCGGCAGTGGTGCGGAAGAGGAATCCGGTCTTGCCGGCCGAGATCATGTCGAGGTCGTTGAAGCTGTCGCCGAAGGAGATGGTGTCGTATCCGCAGCTCTGCAGGGCCTTCACCGTGGTGAGCTTGGTGTCCTTGCAGCGCAGGCGGTAGCCGGCTATGGTGCCGTCTGGCGCCACCTCGAGCGTGTTGCACAGCAGCGTGGGCCAACCTAGCTTGCGCATGAGCGGGCGGGCGAACTGGTCGAAGGTGTCGCTGACGATGACGGCCTGCGTGATGGCGCGCAGCTCGTCGAGGAACTCCTTGGCGCCGGGCAGCGGATCGATGGTATCGATGACCTCTTGTATTTGGGGCAGTCCGAGGCCCTTCCGGCGCAGGAGATCCAAGCGGAAGTTCATGAGCTTGTCGTAGTCGGGTTCGTCGCGCGTGGTGCGAGAGAGCTCGGGGATGCCGGATGCTTCGGAGAAGGCGATCCAAATCTCCGGTACGAGCACGCCTTCCAGGTCCATGCAGACGATATGTGGCGCCATGGGGTTCCTTCCTCGGTAATGTCGTCTGCGCCATGGTAGCGCATACTGGGCGATTTGCCTTCAGGTGGAGGGAAAAAGGGCGAAGAAGGCAGAAGAAGAGAAGCAAAAGAGACCCTGGCGGGCCTCTTCTTTATTCCCTGGTGCCCCCGATAGGACTCGAACCTACGACACGCGGTTTAGGAAACCGCTGCTCTATCCCCTGAGCTACGGGGGCTTTCCTCGGATTCTAGCACATGCGTCGGCGCTGCTTCTCGGCGCTTGCCTCTTCGGGCGCCTCCTCCATCTTATCTATTGCGCCGTAAAACCCAGGGATTTCGCCAGGCGCACGGCGGCATCGCGTACCGAGAGCCCTTCCAAATCGAGCGTGAGATCGGCATAGCGCTCGTAGAGGGGGGTGCGTTCGGCGTATATGTCGGCCAGCCCTCCCATGCCGTTGCGCATCACCACGCCGCGCTCCTCCAGCCCTCCCAGGCGCTCCGACAAATCTTCGAGCGAGACCTTCAGATACACTATCTTCGCCCCGTCGCGGAAATGTTCCATGGCGGGCGCGGAGTAGACCGCCGAGCCTCCGGGGCTTATTACGCAGCAGTGCGTTTCTATGTCGCAGAGCACCTCGTTCTCCACCTGCAGGAACCCCTCCGGGCCGACCTCGTCGATAATCTGCTGCAGCGTTTTGCCGTATCGGTGTTGGATGAGGATGTCGGCATCGAGGAAGTCGTAGCCGACGATTTTCGCCAGCACGACGCCGAGCGTGCTTTTGCCGGCGCCGGGCATTCCGATGAGCACGACGTTGTCTTTTTCCATGGGTACTCCTAGATGGGGGGGACGTGCCGCCCACTATAGCACGAGCTTCAGCGGGCTCCGCCTCCTCCTCCGAAGCCGCCTCCTCCTCCGCCGGAGAATCCGCCTCCGCCTCCTCCTCCGTCGCTGCTGGAGCGTTCGGCGGCCGCTACGACGCCCACGGCATTGGTCCAGGCGCTGCTGAATGTGGAGGCGAACGGCCCCGCGACGCTTCCCGCGCCGCCCGACTCCCGCTGCGCAGGGGAGTCGTAGATATCCCACCAGGGGACTCCATTGGCAAAAGAGCCGTCCATCTGGGCGTTTTGCGTGGTGAAGAGCTGGGGCATGGTGCGATGCAGCTGCTGCATCAGCTCCTCGGCTATGCCGAAGATCTGCGCGTAGACGGCCATGTCCGCCCAGTAGCGCACGCTCTCGCTGGGAGGCTCGCCCGTTTGGGCGAATTCGCGCAGCCAGCGCTCGAGCGCCTGCGTGCGCGCGTAGATCTCGGTTCCCTCGCGGGAGCGGCGCGGCATGATGTTCGAAATGAAGTACAGGATCGCGCAGGTTATGACGGTCGCCACCACCATCCACGTGGAGACGGAGAAGGACCATTCCGCTATGGCGACGAAGACGCCGATGAGCGCGATGATGCTCAGGCGCCCTTGCCAGGTGCTGCCCTTCTCCTCGAAGTATCCCAGGCGCTGCGTTTCCTTCTCCACCGCCTTGGACCAGGCTTTCAGATTGCTTGCGAAACGCGAGGAGTCTTCCTCGGCCTCGCGCTTGAAGGTGCCGATCCAAAGGGAGTCGGCGCCTCTTCCGATTTCGTCGAAGACCAGATGGAGGGTCGCTTTATCCACCTCGTCGAGCTCGATGCCCTCGAGGTCTGCCTGCGGGCGGCGCGCCAGATAGTATTCCTGCGAGGGGTGCTCCTCTGCGTTGTTATCGGTCCCCGTCCCCACGTAGACGGCGCCTTTGTTCACCAGATGGAGCAGGCCCGCGGTGGCATAGTCGCTGCGGACGCCGCCCCCTTTAAACAGCTGTGCGACGATGACCGGGTTCAACCCGGGTTCGGGCTCGCTGCGCCAATAGGCGTCCTTGAATTTTGGCTTGTAGTCGCGCCCATGGCGCATCCAAAGGACGAGCGCCCAAAGAACCAACCCCAGGCACAAGGCGATAAAGCCAAAGAAGATCATCGCCTGGTAGCGGCGCTGCCACGTGGCCTGGTCGGCCCACTGCTGCTCTTCCTGCAGGATGTTGTTGAGGTTGGCGTAGTTGCCATAGGCCTCGAGCTGCTCGGCGGTGAGGTTGGTGAGCCAGCTGCGGGGAAAAACGACACGCGCGTCGCTGTAGCTGCCCGCCGTCACCTTGTCGACCTGGTAGGAGACGATGGTCGCCGAATCGTTGAAGGCGAGGCTGCCGCTGAGCGGACCGTGGCCCCAGGCATGCACGTTGTCGCCCGCAATGGGCGTGGCGTCGGCCGGCACGGGCAGCGATATCGAGCAGGCGACGTCGCGGGAATCCACATCCCAGCCCCGTCCGATATAGCTCCAGTAGAGCTCCGCGCAGTCCTCGTAGGCGGTAACCGCGTCTTCGGCGGTGTAATCGATGCTGATGACGACGTCGGCGTTGCTTTCTTTGAAGAAGACGTAAAGCCAGTTCCAGCCGATGTCATGCGACCAGCAGAACGTACCCGGCCCGCCCGACTCCCGCCATTCGGTGTTGAAGGAGGTTTCGGGGAGGTCGCGAAACTCGATTTCTCCTTTGTCGTCGTATTCGCCGATGCGAACGCTGTTGACGGTGAACTCCCGTCCGATGTCCCACCAGACGGCGGTGAAGGTGCCGTCGAAGGAGAAGGTGCGCTGCTCGACCACGCGCAGGCTGGCGTCGGTTTGGATGTCCGCGGTTATGTCGACCCGGGGGCAGGTGTAGCTTTTGGCCTGCGCGGGGGCGGGGAGGAGGACGAGGAAGGCGGCGGCGAGGCAGAGCGCGGCCGCGAAGGCGGCCGCATGGCGATGGCGAAGCTTAGACACGGGGTCCTCCCTTGTCGAAGAAGAGCAGCATTCTGAATTATAGCGGCTGTGGGTGTGCGAGTTAAGCGTCTCGACGATGCCCGTCCCGCGAGCCCGGCGAGCTCCCTGAGCCCGCCCGCGCCGCAACGTTGCGCAGCCGCCTCTTCTCCTCTTCGCACTCGGCTTCGCGGCGGGCGGGCGGAGATAATCTGTTAGGATGATTCGCTATTCCGCGCAGGAAAGGCATTCGTAGAACAGGTGGTCAACATGGCGGCAGGACATGCTTCGGCGCAGCACCGACTCACGCGCCCGGTCTTCTTCATCGGATTCATGGGCTGCGGCAAGACGAGCGTCTCGCGATATCTCGCCGAGACAGCAGGTGCGGAATCGATCGACGCCGACGAATACCTCGAATCGCGCGAGGGCCGCGCCATCGTCGACATCTTCGCCGAGGACGGCGAAGAGCACTTCCGCGACCTCGAGACCGAGTGTCTGAAGGACCTGGCAGACGGCGGCCCGCGTTTGATCGGCTGCGGCGGCGGCGTGGTGAAGCGCCCGGAGAACGTTGCGATCATGCACGACAAGGGCTTCGTCGTCTATCTCGAGGTAAGTGCGCAGGCCGCTTCGAGGCGCATTCCCAACGCCGACACGCGCCCCTTGTTCGAAAACCTCGAGACCGCGCGCAAGATGTTGTCCGAACGCTCCGCGCTCTACGAGCGTGCTGCCGATGTCCGCGTGCCGACCGTCGGTCGGGCGGTCCCCGAGATTTCCGAGGAGGTCCGTGCGATCCTGGTCGAGCGGGGCATCCTCGCAGCTGAGCCTCGGTAGCATCCCGAGGCAGTGTTAAGATGCACTCCAGGGAAATGCCCGCGATCATAAGAGAAAGGTGTCCCCGATGCATCGTCTTGTCACCCGAAGCGACTTCGATGGCCTCGTCTGCGCCATGCTGCTGAAGGAAATCGACCTTATCGACGACATCAAGTTCGTCCATCCCAAGGACGTCCAGGATGGCAAAGTCGATATCTGCGAGAACGATATCACGACCAACCTGCCCTTCGACCCGCGAGTGGGCCTGGCCTTCGACCATCACGAGAGCGAGCTTCTGCGCAGCTCCGAAGAGCTCTTCGCGGGTAAGTTCATCTGCGAGGCCGAGGCGAAGTCGGCGGCGCGCGTCGTCTACAACCACTATGGCGCCGAGAAGCGTTTCAAGCGGGTGAGCGCGGAGATCATGGATGCCGTCGACAAGGGGGACAGCGCGGACTTCACCATCGAGGAAGTGCTCGACCCCGAAGGCTGGGTGCTCATGAACTTCATCATGGACGCGCGTACGGGTCTGGGACGTTTTCACGATTTCCGTATCTCCAACTACCAGCTGATGATGGAGCTCATCGATTACTGCCTCGATCACCCGATCGAGGATGTCCTGCAGCTGCCCGACGTGCAGGAGCGCATCAAGATGTACTTCGAGCAGCAGGAGCTCTTCGTCGCGCAGCTGAAGGAAGTCACCGCCATCCACGATAAGGTGGCCGTCATCGACTTGCGCGAGCAGGATCCCATCTACACCGGCAATCGGTTCATGGTCTATGCGCTCTGGCCCGAAATCGAGTTCAGCGTGCACGTGGCCTGGGGCTTTCGCAAACAGAACACCGCGGTGATGATAGGCAAGTCCATCTTCAACAAGGCGGGTGCGGCCAACATCGGCGAGCTGTGCCTTGCCTACGGCGGCGGCGGACATGCGGGCGCGGGCACCTGCCAGCTCGGAAACGACCAGGTGGATGCGGAGCTGCCGAAGATCATCGCCGAGCTGAACGAACACTAGAGCACTTTTTTCCCGAAGGCCGGTCGTGTTCGGTCTCCAGAGCCGGACGAAAGGGTCGCCACGATCAAGCGGTTGGAGAAATACCCGAAGCGAACCCGGGAGCAGAGCCTGGTGAACGCAGGCAGTGTGCTCTCATTCGCTCTCGCATTCCTGGGCATGGTGTTGGGCCTGGTGCTGTTGGTCGCCTTGGCCTCTCTCTTATCCGTCGAAGGGCGGCAGCTGGGCTTGGAGTCCGAAGGCTACTCCAGCGATGAGCTTTTTCAGATATGGACCCTGGGATTGGACTTTCTGTCGATCGTCCCCTTGCTCATCGTCACGGGCATCTTGGGGCAGCGCGCCGCATTTCGTCCGGACAAGGCCAAGTCCTTCGTCGTGCTCTCGGCCATCACCGCGGCGTTCAACTTCGCGGCTCTGTGCCTCCAGCTCTCCATCGACTTGACATACCTCTTCACTGCCGTAATCCTGCTCGGCGTTCCCGCGTTCTGCCTATGGGCGGGATGCCGCTTGCAGAAGCAGGCTCGGGAATACGCCGAGCAGGGCAGGGCGTTCATAAGTCTCGAGGGCAACTTCCGCTACCTGGGATTCTTGCGCGTGCTCATGACGGGCTTCACCGTGAACATCGTCTACTGCCTGGTGAGCCTCGTGGCCACCTCGCGCAATGCCGTGGCCTACACTCCGAGCAACCTCATCGACTGGGCGAATATCGTCTTCGAGGCGTTGGCGCTCTACTTCATCGTGCGTCGGTTCAAGGTGGTGCGGCCCTATGTCATCGGCTATGCCCTGTTCAACATTATCGCGGGCACCGTCGTCGATCTTTTGACCGGGAACTTCGGCTTCGTCGAGCAGTTGCTGTACTCGGGCTTCGATATTGCGCTCATCATCTATTTCGCCGTCAGCAAGCAGGTGCGGAGCCTTTGCGACAGGCCCTTCAGCCTCGGCCGCGCAGCCGCCGACGAGCAGGATGTCCTCGGCGCCGGCTGGCATGGCTGGCCCTTCCTCTCCAAAGGCGAAGACGGCAAGCTGGTGCGCGACAACGCGGAGCTGTGGGCCTGGATTCGCCGCCTGCTCGTCTACTACTGCGTGTTCAGTTTGGCGGGACACTGGATGGAGGCCGGCTTCTGCCAGCTCATTCGCCTGGGCGTGGTCTCCGGGGACTACGATCCCGGCAATACGATGCTCTGGCGCGACTGGTTCTACCCCTTCCCCATGGAGGGCTTCGCCGTGGTCGTCATCGGGCTCGCGCTCTATCCGCTGAAGGAGTATCTGGTCGACCGCATGGATAACCATTGGCTGCCCTATGCGATCAGCTTCTTCGCGAACATGCTCCTCTGCGTGGCCATAGAATTCTCCATGGGCCTTATCGTGAACGCCGACCACCAGCTGTGGGACTACAGCGACATGTTCGGCAACATCATGGGGCAGGTGTGCTTGCAGAACGCTCTCGGCTTCGGCGTCGCGGCGAGTGTCATAGCGTGGTTCGTCTATCCCATGCTCGAGAGTCTGCTTAGGCGCGTGCCCAACGAGGTCATGAAGGTGGTGTTCGTGCTGACGATAGCCGCCTACGCCATCCCGCAGACGCTCTATCTCATAGATCCGCCCGATGATGCGGATGTCGAGGCGATCAGCTATGACCAAGACGCTGCGAGCACGAGTACGGCGGCAAGCGGATAGCGCTCCGGCCGGCGGCAGCTCGGCGGCGGGCGCAAATCTCCATCCTTTGTTCGATAAAACCTCGAGCCAAATGCTCGCAGCTGTGTTATTATGCGAACAAAAGTTCGAGCAGAGAGGGAAGCGAGAGCGATGGAAGAGCACATCATCCTGGGAATCGACCCCGGTCTGGCCCATACCGGCTGGGGCATTATCCGGCAGCGCGGCGTCCGTTTGGAGTGCGTGGCATACGGCTGCATCGCCACGAATGCGAAACAGCCGCTGCCCGACCGGCTCAACAAGATCTACGAGCAGATCGGTGCGGTAATCGAGCGCTTCCGCCCGGAGTCCCTGGGCATCGAGACCGTTTGGTTCGGGGAGAACGTCACGGCGGCTTTCGGCACCGGCCAAGCACGCGGTGCGGCTCTGGTCGCGTGCGCGCAGGGCGGCCTGTGCGTGGGGGAGTACACGCCCACGCAGATCAAGGCCGCGGTGGTGGGCATCGGCACGGCGGACAAGAGCCAGATAACCTACATGGTCACGCAGATTCTGGGCTTAGAGCAGGATCCGCATCCGGACCATGCGGCGGATGCGCTTGCCGCGGCAATCTGCTATACCACTCACCAGAGCATCTTGAGCGAGGAGAATGTGGCCGTATGATCGCAGTTCTGAAAGGCGTTCTGGCGGCGCGTTTGGAAGACGCGGCCGTCGTAGACGTCAACGGGGTGGGCTACCTCGTGGGCATGTCGGGCAATTCGCTGGCCGCATTGCCCGAGCCGGGGGAGAGCGTGCAGGTGCACACGTACCTGCAGGTGCGCGAGGACGCGCTTGCGCTTTACGGTTTCGCCACGGAGAAGGAGAAGGCCCTCTTCGAGCGACTGATAGGCGTTTCGGGAGTGGGGCCTAAGGTGGCGCTCTCCGCCCTGGGGTCCTATAAGCCCTCCGAGCTCGCGCATGCTATCATGACGGGCGACGTCAAGGCGGTATCGACTATCCCGGGCATCGGGAAGAAGACGGCGCAGCGCATCATCTTGGAATTGCAGGGCGTCCTGACCGAAGAGGCGCCCGGGCAAGGCGAAGTTGCCCTGCAGAAGCCCGAGGCGGCGAAGCAGACGCTCGAGGACCTTCTGGCCATGGGGTTCACGTCCACGGAGGCGGATCTGGCCCTGCGGGATGCGCCGGCGGATGCGACGGAGCGGGAGCTTTTGCAGTACGCGCTCAAGCGCCTGGGAGCTTAAAGGGAAGATATGGGCGTTCAGATAGAGGGCATGGTATTCGACTCCTCCGCGCAGCCTGCGGATGGAAGGCCTTTGGGCGAGAAAGGCGCTGCCGGTGCGAGCTCCCACGAGCGGCTGTCCCAGACCGAGCTCGCGGAGGAGGACCTGGCGCTCGATCGCAGCCTGCGCCCCAGGCGGCTCGAGGACTACATCGGGCAGACGAAGGTCAAGGAGAGCCTGCGCATCATCATCGAGGCGGCCAAACAGCGCGGGGACGTGGTGGATCATGTGCTCTTCAGCGGCCCCCCGGGTCTGGGCAAGACCACGTTGGCCACGGTGGTGGCCAACGAGATGGGCGCGCACATCAAGACGACGAGCGGACCGGCCATCGCGCGTACGGGCGACCTGGCGGCGATACTCACGAACCTGGAAGACGGCGACGTGCTGTTCATCGACGAGATCCATCGCATGAACCGCATGGTCGAGGAAGTGCTCTACCCTGCGCTTGAGGATTTCGTGCTCGACATCGTGGTGGGCAAGGGGCCCGCCGCCCGCTCCATCCGGCTGGATCTGCCCAAGTTCACGCTCATCGGCGCCACGACGCGAACGGGGCTGCTCACCGGTCCGCTGCGCGATCGCTTCGGCGTGGTGTTCCGCTTGAACTACTACACGCCCGAGGAGCTTTCCGACATCGTCGTGCGCTCCGCCACGTTGTTGGATGTAGGGGTCACCCGCGAGGGCGCACTGGAGATCGCCCGTCGGAGTCGCGGTACTCCGCGTCTGGCGAACCGCCTCCTGAAGCGGGTGCGCGATTGGGCGCAGGTGAAGGCCGGCGGCGAGATAGACGAGGACATCGCCGCGCGGGCGCTCGAGTTCTACGAGGTGGATTCGCTCGGGTTGGACGCGCAGGACAACCGCATCTTGGGCTTGCTTTGCGAGCAGTTCGGCGGCCGGCCGGTGGGCTTGACGACATTGGCCTCCGCCCTCTCCGAAGATCCGGATTCGCTCGAGGACGTCTACGAGCCCTATTTGATGCAACAGGGTCTGCTCATCCGGACCCCGAAAGGCCGTCAGGCGACCGAGCGCGCCTTCGCGCACCTGGGCATTCCCGTCCCGCCCGAATAAGCCTCGGGTGGCAGCTGCCCCAGCCCTCTTCGACCTCGCGGTCCGACTGCGGGCGGATTGCGGTATGCTACGGGATAGTATTCCGAGGAGGGTCGAATGTTCGAACAGGATTATCTCATGCGGCTGGTCATGCAGTTCATCGATGCCATCAACCGCAGCATGCAGAGGGCTTCGGGCGAAGAGGACCACGATGCCGCGGCTCGCTTGCTCGACGACGCCATCGGCACGGCGACGGATATCGATGGCGGCGTTCTGCTCGACCTGACGCCGGATTCCATGGCGGAGGTGCTCTCCGTATCCGGGACCGACCCGCGAGTGCTCGAATACGTGGGGCGCAGCCTGCTCCTCTCCTCCCAATACTGGCAGGAGGCGGGCAACGAGGACCTAGCGCGGCTCCGTGCAGGGCAGGCCCGCTCGTTGGCGAGCGCTTACGCCTTCTACCTGGATGAAGCGGTCTCTGCCGATGAATCGATGCGGGCTTTCCTGGAAAGCCAGGAGGAAGCGTAGGGCCCATGCTCCGTGCGGCTCTTTCAGCAATGCGGATCGCGCGTCTGGGGGACTTTTCGGGCAAGAGATCGGCGGCATTGCGCCCTTCCGCCTTCATCCCGAGCTTCGCCTTGGCCTTGTTGCTGGCTCTCGGTCTTGCGGCATGCACGCCGCAAGGCGATTTTCCATCGAGCGTCGAGGTCTGCGGGGAAGATGCCGAACAGACCCGGGTAGCGCAGGAGCGCCCGGCTTCAAGCGAGCCCGCTTCGCGGGCCTTCTCCCAGCAAAACGATGTCGCAGAGGCCTTCTTGAATACGTCGCCTTACGATTCGACCGATTATTCGACCAGTTTCATGGAGCAGTTCGTCCCGACCGGCGGACAGAGCTGGGACGATCCGGCGGGCTGCTCCTTGGAGATACCGGGAGCCGTGGAGGCGGTCGTATCGGATGCGACGGCCGAGGGGGATGCGAGCTTTCGGCTCGAAGATGGCAAGGGCGTGGTTCTCAATCTGATTCCCGGTCGCTCCTACCGTTATCGCGCCCTCGACGCCGCGGGGAGAGACGTGGAGGAGGGGGAGCTCGAACTGACGGGGTCCCTGCGCATGGTCGCACTGCGGTCCGTGAGCAATATGCGCGATTTGGGCGGTTGGCCCTGCGATGGGGGGACGGTGGCCTACGGAAAGATGTTCCGAGGCGCTGCGGTGACGACGGCAGAATCGCCGGCCGCGGATGAGCAGGATATCGCCACGCTTCGCTCTTTGGGCATTCGCCATGAAATCGATTTACGCAACGAGAAGGAGTGCCTGCTCGAGGACGCGGACTCATCTAACGACATCATCTCCTCTGCGCTGGGCGAAGACGTGGAGTATGCGCGTTACAGCGTGGGCATGTACGCGAAGGGCGTCCGTTTGGGCAAAGGATCGGACAGGCTTTACGCTCAGGCTCTCGACGACTTGTTCGATCACGTGATAGCTGGCGAGCCGACATATTTCCATTGCGCGATCGGCGCCGACCGCACGGGCACGTTGGCTTGCCTGGTGGAGGCGCTGCTCGGCGTATCCCAGTCGGACATAGACAAGGACTATGAGCTCACGAGCCTCTGCTCCGCGAGAACGAGGCTGCGCATCCGCAAAGAGTGGGTGCGTCTCGTCGAGTACCTGCAATCCTTCGGACGGCCGACGTTGCGCGACGATGTCCTTGCATGGGCGGATGAGGCGGGTGTGAGCAGGGAGAAGATAAACGCCTTCCGGGCCGCTGCGATAGAAGGCGCTCCGGAGCCCCTCTAAGCGGCCCGCCTCTCGACCCTCGGCCCGTGGCAGTCCCGCTTCGGCCTGCGGCTCGCATGCCGTCCGCGGCAACGGACGAGCTCCTCGCCGACCTCGGTCAGTGCAGGCCGCGGTAGCGCTTGCGGGCCTCCCTTTTAGCCCGCTGCTTGGCATCCCAGGCGGCCTTCTCGCGCCTGCGGGCCTCTCGG
>CAJOOG010000026.1 GCA_905236045.1 uncultured Denitrobacterium sp. | reverse complement strand
TATTTCAGGAAGCATGCTGAGCATGACCCCCAAGATGCTCGACATGGCTTTCCGGAAATATATAAGGCCCATCATGAAAGGAGAAAAGAAGATGAGCAAGAAGACGAAGAAGGCGGCATTCCCGATGCTCCCCCCGCTCCCCGCTTTCGGGGTATCCGAGTGGCCCGATTGGGATTGGGACTGGGGCTGGGGCAAGTCCGCTATAAAGTCGAACTGGGAGAAGTCCATCGACCGCCAGAAGTCCTACATCGACGGCTCGAAGGATCAGTACGACCGCTTCTTCGAGAACATGTCGGACATGCTCGACAGCTTCGCCGAGTCCCTCCCCGAGGACCTGCCGTGGACGCCGTGGTGGTTCGATTCTCCGGTGGACTTTCGTGAGGCGATGAAGGAATGGGAGGATATGGCCAACGATTACCTGAAGGAGATAGCCGACTCGTGGACCGAGCTCGCCATCAAGACTCAGGAGAAGGCCTGCGAGCAGATTCCCGAGGACGCGGAGGAAGCCGAGGAGCAGGACGAGGTCATCGAGGCGAAGGTAGTGGAGAAGAAGGCCACGAAGGCGACAACAGCCAAGGCAACAGCCACGGAAGCCAAGCCGGCCGCACGGGCCAAAGAGGCCAAGCCGGCCGCACGGGCCAAAGAGGCCAAGCCGGCCGCACGGGCCAAAGAGGCCAAGCTGGCCGCGCAGGCCAAGACCACAAGGAGCACGAAGGCCGCGAAGTAGTTTCGCGGAGGCCTTGGGGGGATAAGCAGGTTCCCGACAGGCCATGTTCGCATAACCGGGCATGGCCTTTCTACCGCAACGGGCAGGAGCACAGCACAGCCCTACGACGCGGAATCACGGGCTCCGAGAGCCTCCTGGCCGCTAAGCATGATGGAGATGACGCACATGGAAAACGGCCCTAAGTTCACGATAAGCTGGAAGACGTGCCTGAAGCTGATAGTTTCAGTTGCGGCTATATTTCTCTTCACCCGTTACTGGGGTACGTTCGAGGGCTTCGTCGGCGTGCTCCTCACGGGCACGCTCGCCATCATCGCGGGACTCGTGATAGCTTATGTGCTGAACATCCCGCTGCGCTTTTTCGAGCGAGTGTTGCCCGGTCCCAAGGGCGACGGCACGCGCAACCGATTGCTGGCGCTCGTTTTGACTGTCGTGTGCGCCATCATCGTCGTGCTCTTCCTGGGCGCTGTCGTTATTCCCAACCTCGTCGAGGCGGTCATCACATTGGCGCAAAACGCCCCCGACTTCATCGAGGCGCTCACCGATAACAAGGCGATTGCCTCGTTCATTCCCGCCCAGTTGCTCGAGCAGCTCGAATCCATCGACTGGGAAAGCGTGGTAAACGACGTTGCCTCTTGGCTGCAGTCGGGCGTCGCGAGCTCGCTGCCCCAAGTCATGTCGTTGTTCGGTCAGATCGGCGCCTGGTTCATGGGCATTATCTTCTCGTTCTGGTTCATGGGCGAGAAGGACAAGCTGTCGGGAAACGTCCACACGCTCATCCAATCCTACATTAGCAAGCGTGCAGACGATGGTTTCAAGCGCGTTATCCGCTATGCCGACGAGAGCTTCCGCAGCTACATCGTGGCGCAGTCGCTCGAAGGCGTTGCCTTCGGGGCGCTCGTCGCCGTCGTCTGCGTCATCGCCGGCATTCCTGGCGCGCCCGCGCTCGGCGCCCTCGTCGGCGTCATGTCCCTCATCCCCATGATCGGCGCCATAATCGGCGCCATACTGGGAGCCATCATCATCCTCGCAGTCTCGTGGGAAAAGGCGCTTATCTTCCTCGTCGTATTCTTCATCGTGCAGCAAATCGAGCAGAACTTCCTTTACCCGCGCATCGTGAGCAAGAAAGTCGGTCTTACGGGAATGTGGCCGCTCGTCGGCAGCACGATCGGCGTCGCGGCATTCGGCTTCGCGGGAGCCTTCATCGGCGTGCCGCTCATCGCCACCATATTCCGCGTCATAAGAGACGACCTCCAACGGCGCAACCAGCTGCCGGCAGAGGAGCTGAGCCCGTTGGAGAAATTACAGAAGAACCTTGCCGATTAAAAACCGATCCCATTTGGATGAGGCACAGGTTACAGCTCCCTGAACCAAGTGTCGAGCGCGTCGAGCACTTCCATGCTCTGAGGAAGCTCGGGGTGGAGGGAAGGGAAGGCGTGTACCAGCTCCTTGCCCTTCTTGTAGTAGATGAGCCGGTGGTCGTGGCCTGCCATCATGAGCGCCCTGGTGTAGCGCAGCGTGTAGGACTTGAGGAAGTCCGCCCCGCTCGTCACCAGCAGCATCGGCGGCAAGCCCGACACGACCCTGGGATCTTCGGGGTCTATCAGCTGCTTGAAGTGTTCGTCGCTCAGGTGCTCACCATACATGGTGCGACGGTACACGAGTCCGATAGGGTCGAATTCGCCCGTGTAGAACATGCCTCCGAAGCAAGCGAGCCTACGTACGGGCAGGGTGTGTGGCTCGATGTCCAGCGCCTCTTGCAGCTGGTGCGAGTTGGCCAGCGCGGTGGCGTATAGCGTCAGGAACCCGCCGGCGCTTTCCCCGATCACCAGGACGCGCTCCAGGTCGCCGCCGAGTTCGGCGGCGTGGTCTTTCAGGTACGAGAAGCCGGCGCAGACATCTGAGATGGCGCCGATGCCGTCCGTCTGGTCGATGAGGCGATACTCGGGGACGAACACCACGTATCCCCGCTCGGCGAGGAGCTCGGCATACGCGCGGTTGGCCTTGCGGCTGCCCACGAAGAGGCCGCCCCCGTGCACGAACACCGCAATCGGCAGGGGGGCGGCGGATTTGTCCTTGGGGCGGTAGACGTCGGCTGCGAGCGGCGATCCGTCCGAGGCTTCGTATGCCAGGTCCTCGAGGCAGACGAGGCCGTCGGGCAAAGGATGCTCTTGTTCCTGCGTGGAGATGACCTCGGCTATCCTGGCCTTGCCGCTGGTCGACAGGTATCTGAGCACGAAGTTCACGCGATCTCTCCTTTACCTTGAATGAGCCGCAGGGCCCCGCGGCTCGTTCCGACTCTAGTTCACGAAGGCGCTGATGACCAGGTCGATGCCTACGAAGACGATGGAGATTCCCAGCATCATGCCGACGCCGGCCACGACCGACAGGGGATTGAAGATGCACAGCACGCCCAGGATGGCGATGAGCACGCCCAGCGCGATCTGGGCGATCCAGCCGCTCGCTCCCTCCTTGCCCTGGCTGCGCACGGCGATGGCGGCAACGATGCGCGTGATGCCGGCAACGACCAGCCAGATTGCGATGAGGTAGGCGATGAACGCATCGATGGCGAACTGCAGCACGTAGCTTCCCAGCAAGACCATGCCGAGCACTATGGACACGATGGACCCCGCCAGTGTCCAGCCGTTAGCAAGCCCAAGCTCGCGGCGGGTGTTCCATGTGATGACGCCGCCCACGCCCTCGACTATCATCGCCAGGCCGATGAGCCATGCCAGCACAGAGTACGTGGCGATGGGGGTGAACATGCAGTAGATGCCGCCCACCGCCAGCAGGACACCCAGAACCACCTTGATTATTCTCACGTTTAACCAGCTCCTTTTCGTTAGCTGACGAACCATTATTTCAAGTATTGTACGAAGAATAGGAGACCTCCGATTGGCAAAAGGGGGTGACGTTCTGGAACCCCCCTTTTGCTCGTGGGGCAAATGGTGTTAAGACCATATGCGATAATTGCACAACCGTCTGAGTTGATTGGAGGATGCGCGCATGGCGGAGAAAGGCATTATGGAAGTGGCTCGCGACGTCGTTGCGGACGGGACGCTCGACGAACAGGGCGTGGAAACCATCTTGGCAGCGGCGCGCGAGCGCAGCGGGGACCGTCCGCTTACCACCAAGGAGCGCACCGAGATCATGGGCATCGTGCGCGACCGCACGAAGGGGCTGGCCTTCTCGAAGCTCCCCATGCCGCTGCGCATCCTGAGCGTGCTCCTCATCGTGGCGGGCGCCCTCGGCGTGGCTTCAGGCATCGTGGCCCTGCTCCCCATGATCAACAGCGGTTTTCTGGAGGAGGCTCTTGGAAAGGTAACCGCCACCACCGCAGTGGTCATCGCCATAGCGGCGGTCTGCTCGTTCGTCTCCGCGGTGCTCTCGTTTTTCGTGGGGGTGCGTCTCATCAGAGGATTGCGGGGAGCCGCGAGCGCGCTCGTCAACATGAACATCGCAGTGGCTGCGGTCTCGCTTGTCTGCGAGTTCATGCTCTACGGCATCGGCTGGCTGCTCCTGTTTGGCTGCGTGCAGCTGGCGGCGCAGATTGCGCTTTCGGCCTATCTCAACCCCTCGCTCGCCAACGAGTCGAGCCTGCAGGCGGGTCTTCGCGAGCTCGACACGGAAGTCCACGCGCAGCAGGGCACGCTCGGCCTGGCCGACCCCGGCGAGGGCTACATCCGCCTCGATTTCTTCAACCTGTTCTGGACGTTCATGGTCGGCAGCTTCATCGGCCTCATCGTCGAGATCATCTTCCACATGGTCGTGGTGGAGCCCGGCGTGTATCAAGATCGCGCCGGCCTGCTCTGGGGTCCCTTCTCGCCCATCTACGGCGTCGGCGCCGTGCTCATGACCATGGCGCTCAACCGCTTCAAGGACCGCAACATCGTGTTCATATTCGTCGTCTGCACGATAATAGGCGGCGGCTTCGAGTACTTCGTCAGCTGGTTCATGGAAATAGCGTTCGGCGCCACGGCCTGGGATTATTCCGACCAGTTCCTCGGCGACATCTTCGGCGGGCGCACCTGCTTGCTGTTCGCCTCGATGTTCGGCTTGCTCGGCACGGTGTGGATCAAGTTGCTGCTGCCGCTGTTCCTGCGGCTGTTCAATCTCATCCCCTGGAAATGGCGCTCCAGCGTGACGCTCGTGTGCGCCGCGCTCATGCTGGTGAACGCCGTCATGACCCTGCAGGCGCTCGACAACTGGGGCGCGCGCCGGGCGGGGCACGTGCCGACGACCGGGATCGAGCAGTTCTATGCCGAGAACTTCAACGACGAGGTCATGGCGAACCGCTTCCAGTCCATGACCATCGACCCCGACAAGTCGGTTCGCGCGTAGCGTTGCTTGCCGAAGCGCCTTCTCGGACTTGCATAGGAAGGTGCTTCGGCATGGCCGATTCGGAGACTTCGAGCGTATGATCGCATTATGCCTAAGACTGAAAGTTTAACAATAAACCCAGATGAGAAGGGCCTTTTCCAAGCCCAGGCCTTCATTGAGGAAACGCTTGGCGCCCGTCATGTCAACGCGAGCATCGTCTCCGAGACGACATCGTTATTCAAGGCCGTCTTTCATGCGATCGTTTGCGAGTTCGATGACGAAGATGTAGAAATCGAGATCAACTGCATCGCCAAACTCGGGGGCACGGACATCGAGATAATGTTTCCGGGAAGGCGCTTCTCGCTGCCCGAGGGGAACGCGCCTGAAGATTCTGATGCAGAGGTCATCGAGGCGTTCTCCAACGGGTTGTCTCTCTCTTATCTGGCCGGCTATAACATCGTGCGGCTCTCCGTGAGCCAAAGCACCCGCGCCTTCATCCTCCCGAACCTCATCGCCGCCGCTGCGGCCGTCGCCGTGGGTGTCGTGCTTTCCTTCGCGCTCGATGACGCGGGGCGGTATCAGCTCGCAGAGCAGTGGGTGGCACCCCTCGAGAACCTGTTCACCAACGCAGTGCTCATGGTGGGCGGCCCCATGACGCTCTTCTCGCTGTTGAAGAACGCGAGCGACACCTTCATAGTGTCGGAGCGCAACTCGACTTCGCGCAAGCTGTTCATGGGCTCGCTGCGCTCATCCGTCGTCGTCATCGTGGTGGCTACCCTCGCGGCTATCGTCTACGCTCTGGCGGCCGGGATGATTACCGGCGAGACGCTGAAGATCGACCCGGGGATTGCCAACTGGTCGCTCGCTGCGGCAGTGGACAAGATAATCCCGTCGAATATCCTCGAGCCCTTCATGACCATCTCTCCTGTCCCGATGATCGTCGTGGCGCTCCTTGTCGTCGGCGCGCTCGTCACCATCGGGAAGAGCTTCTCCACGTTGAAGCGTGCGATCGACGCCTGCTACGACCTGTTCTCGGGCATACTCCAGATCGTGATGCGCGCCTTCCCGCTGGCTTGCTTCTTGCTTTTCCTAGAGGTCTTGCTGACGGACCAAATCGGGGTGTTCTTGCAGGTCGTGTCTATTGCGGTGGACGTGCTCCTGTGCACGGTTCCCCTGCTTGCCATATACGCTTTGCGACTGAAGGCGAAGGGCATACGCGTGCGGGAGTACGCGAGGAAGCTCTGGCCGCTCGTGAAGGAGAACTTCAAGATCGGCTCCATCATCGACGCGGTGCCCTACAACGTGCGCTATTGCGT
>CAJOOG010000025.1 GCA_905236045.1 uncultured Denitrobacterium sp. | reverse complement strand
CCTCGGCAGCCTCCTCGGCAGCCTCGTCGGCTTCAGCCTCGACGGCCTCCTCAGCCTCAGCCTCAACGGCCTCTTCGACCTCGGCCTTGGCGGCCTTGGGTGCCTCGGCGGCCTCTTCCTTCTTCTCCACCTTCTTCTTGGGCACACACGGCTCGGTCACGAGCTCGAGGATGACCATGGGGGCGTTGTCGCCCTTGCGCGGCCCGAGCTTCAGGATGCGCGTGTAGCCACCGGGACGGTCTTGCCACATGCCCTGCGCGGCCTTCTCGAAGACCTCGCGGACGAGCTCCTTGTCGCCCATCTTGGCAATGGCCAGGCGGCGGGAATGCAGGTCGCCCTTCTTGGCCCAGGTGATGATGCGGTCAACATCGCCGCGAACCTCTTTCGCGCGGCTTTCGATGGTCTTGATGCGGTCGTGCGTGAACAGGTTGACCATCAGGTTCTTCTTTATGGCCTTGGTGTGGCTCGCGTCGGTACCGAGCTTACGGCCTTTCTTGTTATGCCTCATTGGTTGTTTCTCCTACTTACAATTTGAGACTCAGGTCCATCGACTGAAGCTTGTCCTTGACCTCTTCAATCGACTTGGCACCGAAGTTGCGGATATTGAGCAGATCGTTTTCCGAGTACTCGACCAGCTGGCGCACCGAATGGATGCCCGCGCGCTTGAGGCAGTTGTAGGAGCGGACGGAAAGGTCCAGATCCTCGATCTGCTTTTCAAGCTCGGTGTTCTTGCTCGGGCCTTCGGGGGCGAAAATGCTCGTGATCTCCTCCTCGTCGGCGTTCTCGTCGAGCATGAGGAACGCGGACATGTGCTGGTTGATGATGTTCGCCGACTGGCACACGGCCTCGGTCGGGTTGATAGCGCCGTTCGTTTCCACCTCGAGGATGAGCTTGTCGTAGTCGGTGCGCTGCGCGACACGGGTGTCCGTGACGTCCATGGTGCAGCGGCGGACCGGCGAGAAAAGCGAATCCACGTGAATGATACCGATCGGGTCCTCGGAGCGCTTGTTGCGCTCGGAGGAAACATAGCCCCTGCCCACGCCGATGCGCATGGTCATTTCGAGCTGCGCACCTTCGGACAGCGTGGCTATGACGTGGTCGGGGTTGATGAGCTGGAACTCAGTCGGCACCTCGATGTCTGCGCCCGTAACCGTGCACGGGCCCTCGGCAGACAGGGTGGCGGTGGCCTCTTCGGCAACGCCGAGCGCGGAAAACACCAGGCCCTTGACGTTGAGGACGATGTCGGTGACATCCTCGACGACGCCGGGGGCGGCGGTGAATTCGTGCTGCACGCCCTCGATCTTGATGGCCGTGACCGCTGCGCCGTCCAACGACGAGAGCAGCACGCGGCGCATGCTGTTGCCAAGCGTGTAGCCGTAGCCGCGCTCGAGCGGCTCCATGATGAAGCGTGCGGTGTTGTCGTCAACTTGTTCGACGGAAACCTTGGGCCTCATGAACTCAGTCATATATAAAAGCCTCCTTGAGACTTGGGAACGAACAGGACAGGGGGAACGCAAGCAAGCGGAAAAGAGCGCTTACTTCGAATAGAGCTCGACGATGAGCTGTTCCTGAATGTCCATGTCGATCTGGTCGCGCGTGGGAAGCGAGATGACGCTGCCCTGCAGCTTCTCGATGTCGACCTCGAGCCAGGCCGGAACCTGGATGCGCTCGTTGGAGATGAGCGCGCTCTTGATGACGAGAAGGTCTTTGGCCTTCGGCGCGACGGCGACAAGGTCGCCAGCCTTGACGCGGTACGACGGGATGTCGACGCGGCGGCCGTTGACGGTGATGTGGCCGTGCGTGACCGTC
Organism: uncultured Denitrobacterium sp.; assembly: GCA_905236045.1. Taxonomy (GTDB): domain Bacteria; phylum Actinomycetota; class Coriobacteriia; order Coriobacteriales; family Eggerthellaceae; genus Curtanaerobium. The sequence goes on along the minus strand of CAJOOG010000025.1, from coordinate 476 downwards.
TGGCGAGCCTCCTTGCGCGTGCGCGCGAAGCCCAGGCGGAACACGACGTTGTCCAGGCGCGATTCGAGGATCGTCATGAGGTTTTCGCCCGTGACGCCCTTCATGCGGCGCGCCTTGTTGTAGTAGCCGCGGAACTGCTTCTCCAAGACACCGTAGATGAACTTGGCCTTCTGCTTCTCGCGCAGCTGACGGCCGTATTCGCTCTCGTTGCTGCGGTGCTTCTTGGGCTGAAGGAGCTGCTTCTTAGATTCCTTCGTGTAGCCGAGGACAATCGGGTCAATGCCAAGGTGGCGGCAGCGCTTCAGAACCGGGGTCCTGTTAATTGCCATGGTTTGATTCCTTCCGAATTACTAAACGCGACGACGCTTGCACGGGCGGCAACCGTTGTGCGGGATGGGCGTGCAGTCCTGAATGCTCGCAACCTCGAGGCCGGCGGCCTGCAAGGAGCGGATGGCGGTCTCGCGGCCGGAGCCGGG
>CAJOOG010000024.1 GCA_905236045.1 uncultured Denitrobacterium sp. | reverse complement strand
GGGCGGTCGCCGGTGAGGATTATCTGCTCGGCGGGCTCCACGCGCGGGGCGGGGGCGTCGCCGGGGGCTGCGGCTTGCCGGACGTCTGCGGCGGCGGGCGCCGGGGCCGCCGCGGGAGCCGCGTGCGCGGGGGCGGCGGTGTGCGGTGCGGACTCGCGGGAGTGTTCTGTCATGTTGCTTCGCCTTTCGATTCACACGGCGCATCTGACGACTTGCGCCGTGCGCCGGGACCTTCACCTGCAAGACCCGCGCGGGAAACGCCTCCTGCCAAATGGCGGGTTGCGGAGCTGGCGTGCGGGGCCTTCGGCTCTTTCGCCTGCTGGAAAGTATCGCACACTTGGACCGCGCGCGCAGAGGGAATATCGCGGAGGTTTTCAGGAGATGGCGTAGGGGAAGATGAGATTCGCCAGATTGCCCGCGAAGAAGTTCATGTACGCGGCGATGGGGTCGACCGGGGTGAAATAGGGAACGATGAAGAGCAGCACGAGCAGAGCGGGCATTGCGTATTGCTGAACCCGGTAATAGTGCGGCAGGTACTTCTCCGGCAGGATGAAGGCCCAGATGCTGCTGCCGTCGAGGGGCGGGATGGGAAGCAGATTGAAGAACATGAGGTAGAGGTTGATGAGGGTGAAGTAGGGCAAGAACAGCAGGTAGAAATACGCGAAGAAGTCGCTTGAGATGCCGGAGGCGGCCATGGGATAGCATATCCAAGACACGGCGGAGCCCAGAAGGGCCATGACCAAGTTGGCGGCAGGTCCCGCCAGGCCGACGATGAGGTCGCCTTTGCGCTTGTCCTTGAAGTAGACGGGATTGTAGGGCACGGGTTTGGCGTAGCCGAAGACCGGGCCGCCGGCGATCATGAGCACGAGGGGCAGGATGACCGTACCGAAGGGGTCCACATGTGCGAGCGGGTTGACGGTAAGGCGACCGGCGTTCTTGGCCGTGGGGTCGCCGAGCTTATAGGCGGCGAAGCCGTGGCTGACTTCGTGCAGGACGATGGCCGGGATGAAAGCCAGGACCATGCAGATATAGTATGCGACTTGGTCGAAATTCATGCGGAAGAGTATAACAGGACGCCGGCGCAAGCAGCCTCCCGGGCCGAAAAGTTGCCATTTCGTGTCCTGCGACGGACGGTGAAGGGCGGCGAGCGCACGCGAGCGCACGACGCCTCGGAAGTCAGGCCTGTTGACGCTCGAGTTCGGCTTCCAGCTCCTCGTTCAGCTGGAACCATTCCTCCTCGTTCGCCTTCTTGCGCGCTTTCAGCTGCGCGTGCTCGGCTATCACGTCGGTGCTCTGCGACTCGTTGGTGTAGAAGTCGGGATCGGCGAGCAGCTCCAGAATCTGCTCCATCCGCTCGTCGTCGGCGGCGATCTGCTCTTCGAGCTGGGCTATCCGCTTGCGGTGGTTCTTCAGCAGGCTGTAGGCGCGATTGCGGGCCTCGGCCTCGCGGCGCTTCTGCTCCTTGGTCTTGGGCGCGCTGCCCTTCGGCGCCGTGAGCGGAGTCGGTCGCGTCGGGGGCCTCTCGGACGCGAGATGACGATTCACCCTCATCGTAGTCTTCTCGGGTTTCTCGGGATCGTCGGGCTGAAGCCTTCGGGAGAGCCGAGCGGGGGCCGTGCGCCCGCCGGTTATGGAGGCATCGTCCTCTTGACCGGTCTTGAAGAGGTAGTAGTCGTAATCGCCGTCGTAGACCGTCAGCTTGCCGGGCAGCACCTCCACGATGCGGTTCGCGACGCCGCGGATAAGATGCCGGTCGTGGGTGATGAGCATAATCGTGCCGTCGAAGGCGGCGAGCGCCTGCTCGAGGACGTCGGCGGACTGGATATCGAGATGATTGGTGGGCTCGTCGAGGCAGAGGAGCGGTTTGGGGGCCACGAGCATTTTCGCCAGGGCCAGCCGCGATTTCTCGCCGCCGGAGAGGACCCCCACCCTCTTCTCCACGTCGTCGCCGTGGAAGAGGAAGGCGCCCAGAAGCGTGCGGACCTGGCTGATCGTCCAGCCGGGGGCCGCGTGATCGAGTTCTTCGAAGACGGTGTTGCCGGCGTGGAGCTCTTCGAGCTGATGCTGGGCGTAGTAGGTGACGTCGACGTGGGCGCCGTAGCGGACCCGGCCCGCGTCTGGGGCAAGCACGCCGGCGACCATCTTCAGCAGCGTGGACTTGCCCGAACCGTTCGGACCGACCAGAGCCACCTTCTGACCGCGATAAAACGTCAGGTCGAGCCCGTCGTAGACCACGTTCTCGCCGAAGCGCTTCCCCACCCCTTCGAGATTCGCCACCATATCCCCGGTGCGCGGGGGCTGCTGGAAGGTAAAGTGGACGGTCTTGCGTTCCTCGGGCAGCTCTATGCGCTCGATTTTCTCGAGCTTGCGGATGCGATCCTGCACCTGCTTGGCCTTGGTCGCCTTGTAGCGGAAGCGCTCGATGAAGGCCTCCATGTGGGCGATTTCCTCTTGCTGCTTTTGCGCCTGCGCGCGCAGGTTCTCCAGGCGTTCTTCACGAAGGCGCAGGTAGGCGCTGTAGTTGCCCTTGTAGAGGACGACCTTGCCGTTGTCTATTTCCGCGACGCGCTCCACCATGTTGTCCATGAACTCGCGATCGTGGCTGACGACCACGACGGTGCCGCCGTAGCTGCGCAGAAAGCCTTCCAGCCACTCGACCGATTCGAGGTCGAGATGGTTGGTGGGCTCGTCGAGCAGCAGGACATCGGGGTTGCGGACGAGCAGCTTGGCGAGGGCGATGCGCATCTGCCAGCCGCCGGAGAAATCCGTCGTGCGCTTGGCCATGTCCTCCTCGCCGAAGCCGAGGCCGAATAGCACGCTTCTGACCTTGGATTGCAGGGTGTAGCCGCCAAGCGCCTCGTAGGTATCGCGCGCTCGGCCGGCCGCCGCGAGCTGCTGTTCGGTGGGATCGGCGCCGAGGGATTCCTCGAGTTGTCGCAGCCTGCGCTCGGCGCGGAGAACCTCCTGCTGGCTGCTGACGACCTCCTCGAAAAGCAGCTGATCGCCCATCTCGATGGCCTCCTGCTCGAGGTAGCCCACGCTCGCACCCTTGGCGAAGAGCACGCGGCCCTCGTCGGGAAAATCCTGCCCGGAGATGATGTTGAGCAGCGTGGTCTTGCCCGCGCCGTTGGGACCGACGAGCGCGAGGCGGTCGTAGGCCTGCAGTTTGAAGGAGACATCGGAGAAGAGCGTGCGGGCGCCAAAGGACTTGCCTATGTGCTCAAGCTGCATGATCATATCCGCTCGGTCGTCCCTTCCCCCTCGCCGCCGGACGCGGGCGCATGCGTGCCGGCATGCATGCCGATGCCGTGGCCGGTGCAAGCGGCCGGCCCGGCGAACAATAAAACAGCCTGACCGGCGGCCAGGCTGTGCTGTGCTGGTGGGCGTTACAGGGTTTGAACCTGTGACCCCTTCCGTGTGAAGGAAGTGCGCTCCCGCTGCGCCAAACGCCCGAAAATGGCTCCCCGGGTAGGACTCGAACCTACAACCCTTCGGTTAACAGCCGAATGCTCTGCCATTGAGCTACCGAGGAATATCGCTTGTCAAACGCGAATAACGAGTATAGCCGAAAGCACGCAATTGACAAGACCTCGAGCGTGAAGGTTTTGTGGTGCGGGCCGGCGCGGAGAGCCTCTTTGCATGTTAGTCTCTCTGCATGCATTCATCTTGGAAACATACTACGGCACGCGTCTTCGTTGCGCTGGTCTTCGCCTCCAACGTCCTATGCGCCCTGCAATTCCTCTTCTTCCCTTACGACTTCACGGACGCCTACGAACTGCAGGGCCCCACGGCGCCCTATTCCCTCCAAGCGCTCGGCATCGTCTTTCTCATGTGGAACGCCACCTATCCGCCCGTCATAGCCCGTCCCGATAGGTATCGCGTCCTGTTTGTCGTCGTACTCGTCCAGCAGGCGATAGGCCTTCTCGGCGAAACCCTCCTGCTCCTGCAGATGGACCCCGCCCTGGGAGTCCTTATGGCCTCGACCATCCGCTTCATCGCCTTCGATGCCGTGGGCCTTGCGATTCTCTCCTGCGCTTTCCTGCTGACGAGGAACGCCGACGAACGGCTAAGAGAATGAAGAGGGGAAAGCCGATCGCAAGGTTGTCTCTTATGAGGCCGATCTGATCTCTCCCCTCCGGGTCCGGATCGCGCGCGCTCCAACATCCCGATCCGCCCGACGTCCGTGTGTGTTTCGTTTGCCAAATGACCTGCATGCGCTATACTTACCGCTGCGAGTGGGCCCGTAGCTCAATGGTGGAGCAGGGGACTCATAATCCTTTGGCTGTCGGTTCGAGCCCGGCCGGGCCCACCATCCCGCCTCGCCGCGGCTCAATCCGCCGCAGTTCCGCAGTCCCGCATCCACACAGCGCATCTACGTCCGCGTCAAGCGGCTGACCTGGAGATTTGCGCTTTTGGGGCATTCTGTGCTACGTTATGATGTTGTATTAACGGTATTTCGAGTTTTCTGATCAAACTGAAAACTCGCCCTGTCGGGCCATGTCGGAGACCCGGACGGTTGTTCGCGAAGGTTTGCAAGGGAAGCAAGCAACCGTCCGGATCTCAGTGGGTCAAAGGACCCGCGAGCCGCAGATCAGCGCGATCTGGGACTTGCGGGTCCTTTGATTTTCCTCCGCGCCAGCAGGCACAGGGCCAGCGCGGCGATGAGCATCAATGCCAGCAGCGGCAGAATCGGCAGATCGGAAGTCGCGGGCAAGCCGGCGTCGGAGGAGTCGCCGTCCTCCCCCACGGCGGCGCTCGCACGCAGGGCCCGGGCGGCCGCGACTTCGGCGGTCCGGCGGGCCGCCTCGGCGGCCTTGCGGCGCGCTTCCTCGGCTGCGCGGCGGCGCGCTTCCTCGGCGGCCTTGCGACGGGCATCCTCGGCGTAGTTGCCGAAAACGGGCTGGAAGACGGCATCGGCATCGAAGGTCACCTTGAAGATGCCGTTCGCTCCCTTGACGAAGGTCGTGGTGCCGTTCTGTGTGACGTTCCAACCCTTCAGGTAATAGCCGTCCGTAATCTCGATCGTCACGGCGCTGCGCTTGAGCTTGAAGCCGGGCTCGATGGCGTCGGTGTCGATGGTGACCTTGCCACCGCGGTAGGACGCGTAGGAAACCGTGTGGCCCCACTCATCGACGGTGGTCTTGCCGCCCTTCAGCGAAGGCGTGTGCGTCTCGATGTCCCACACGGCGTAGAGCGTGATGTTCGTGCCGTCGCCGGCCATGGCCGCAAGCAGGAACATGGCGGTGGCGGGATCGTCGATGGAAGCATCGGCCTCGACCAGGCCCGAGGCCTTCGCATTGGCGAGCGCCTCGAGCAGCTGGCCCTCTGAGAAGTCGGGCACGAGGGCATCGGGAGTCAGCGACCAACCGAGGAAGGTGGCGTTGCGGCGCGTGTAGCCGTTCTTCAGCAGCGTGAAGCCGTCTGCGCCGTACTCGTAGGCCTCCTTGTCCATGGTGCCCGTGGCCACCTTGTCATTCTTGTCGAAGGTGATGGTATAGACGACAGGGGTCCAGACGGCGGTGAGCGTGCCGCCCTCGGCCGGCACGGTGTAGGTGGCGCCGCCTTCCCAGATGATGCCCGCGGAGTCGATCCAGCCGCTGAAGGTGTAGCCGTTGCGGTAGATGTCGTCGGCGGTGGGCAGGACCACGAAGGAGTCGGATCCATACGGGGTGACGGAGGACTTGCGCAGGTCGCTCTCGACGGGCACGGTACCGCCCGCGAGCGACAGGGCATCGGAGCGCTTGGCCTGCTCTTCCGCCGTGATCTGCGCCTTGGTGGCGGCGGTGGAATCGTTGCTGGAGGCGGCGGTGGTGGAGCCGTCGGTCGAAGTGAAGGAGTCCGCTCCGTCGGCAGCGGCGCCCTCTTCCCCATCCGCGTCGTCGTCTTCATCCTCGGAGATTATCCAGATGCCATGATTCGGATCGAGGATGAAGTCGTAGGTTTGGGCGAGGAAGTAGAGGACCAGGACCATGTCGCCGGTGCCGTCGATGTTCGCGCGGGCCACGGTGGTGTAGACCGTGCCGTCCGCGGCGGTCCAGAACTGGCCGTGGGCGATGTAGACGTAGCCGGCAAGATCGAGGATGTCGTTGGTGCGATAGGACAGGCCGTCGCTCGCCACCTGGGGGTTGCCGTTCTCGTCGTAGACGATATTGCCTTCAGCATCCACCTCGTAGGGGGTGTCGGCCCAGGCTTCCTCGTCGGTGCTGCCGGAGCGCTCCAGGCGCTGCGTAAGCGCCCAGGCGGCATCGTGGATGATGAGGTTGCCGAACTCGTCGTGCGGGACGGTGCCATCGGCGGCGAGCGGAATGACCAAGCCGTCGCCGGTGATGGCCCAACGCTCGATGTAGTACGAGGTGTCGGTGTCGGCCGTGTAGAAGAAGCGCAGATGTGTGGAGCCGTCGCCATCGAGGTTGTGCGCGGTCAGGCCGCCGCCCACGGTGGTGAAGAGGTAAGTGGGATTGCCGTCGGCATCGTAGATGATGTTGCCCTCGGCATCGCGGGCGATCTGCATGAGCGTGCCGCCGGCGTAGTCCTCCGCGTAGGTGTAGCCGGGATAGTAGCCGGGGTCCTTGGTCTGCGCGGAGACCTCCTCGTCGGTGGTATGCGGGCCGACGGTCTGCGGGAGCTCCCGGTCGTCTAGAATCTCGCGAGCCACGCCGTAGGCATCCACCAGGTAGTAGCTGACGACGTAGGGCACGTCGGTGCGGGCACGCCAGACGGCATGCAGCGTGGTCGTGTGCGTGGGCATGTGGTAGAGCAGGTCGCCGTCGGCGGAGATGAATACGTGGGTCGGATCGTGGTAGGTGGGGTTGTCGCCTTCCTCGTCTTCGACGGCGGTGTCGACCGCGGCGGCGGGGAGACCGAAGATGCGCATGAGCATCTCGCGCGTGGCAGAGGCGGACAGGGTGCTCGCGCCGGATAGGGCGCCCTCGTGGTATTCGCCGTCTTCGCCCACGCTGGAGAGTTTGTTCGCGGTGACGATGGAGGCGTCGCCCGTGGCGCTGGCGCCCGAAGCGCCCTCGTCGCTGTCGGACCAGCCGATGAAGTCGTAGCCGGCGCGGTAGAGCTGGTCGGCGCCCGGCAGGATGATGGTGGTCTCGGGCGAGACAGGCACGACGCTGTCGGACTTGGTGCCCACGGCGGCGCTGTCGGCGTTGACGGAATCATCGCCGTCGCCTGCCACCCAGGTGCCGGCGCCCGGATCGAGGACGATCTTCACGCTGTCGTCTTCGAGGGACTTGTAGAAGAGGTTCAACACCAGGCTCCCGTCGCCCTTGACGCTGCCGGAGATGTTGGTGACGCGCGCCGCGCCCGTGGCATCGACGACCTCGTCGGGGGCGGCCACGAAGACGTAGCCCTCGAAGCGCTCGTCGCCCTGGTTGATGAGGTCGCCGGCGAAGACGTAGGAGCCGGTCCTGGCGTAGAGACGCTGGTAGATGACATTCTTGTAGGTGCCGTCGCCGGTGATGCGCCAATGGTTGACGGTGTAGAGCACGTTCTCGTCGGCGTTGAAGTAGAGGCGCAGCACCAGCGAGCCGTCGGAGAGGATGGTCGAGCGGGCCACGGTGCGAATCTGCAACGTGCCGTATTCGGCATCCTCGGCCATGTACATGTAGCCTGCGGGGTTGAGGTTGTCCTTGTTGCGGTAGCTCACGCCCGCGACGTCCTCGTCGGCCCAAGCCTCCTCGTCGGTGATGCCCCAGTACTCGAGGCGCTGCGTGACGGCCCACTCGGCATCGTGAACGACCAGGGTGTTGCCATCGAAGGGCACCGTGCCGTCCTGAAGCAGCGGGAAGATGTCGCCGTCGCCGCTGATACCCCAGCGCTCGACGTAGTAGCGCGTGGTTTCGTTGGCGCGCCACACGGCGTAGAGCCGGATGGCGTCGTTGGTGGGCATGACGTAGGTGGTGTTGTCCTCGGGCGTGACGATGAGCGTGCCGCCGGCGGCGCTGACGCTGGCGACCGGCGTCCAATCCGCGCCGCCGTCGGCGACGTAAGCCTGCGTCCCCGCGGCCAGGGCCGTGGCGGTGGCCTGGGAGGCCGCGCCCTTGGCGCTCTCG
>CAJOOG010000023.1 GCA_905236045.1 uncultured Denitrobacterium sp. | reverse complement strand
GCCGACACGATTACCGAACTTGGGTATCCCCATAGGCAGACGCTGCGCAACTGGTGGAAGGAATACGAGGAGACCGGCGAGATTCCCATCGGCAAGGACCACCACCGCAAATCCGAATACACGGATGAGCAGGCACGAGCCGCAGCGGGCTACTACCGAGTCGCCGGGAGTTACCTCCCGGCATTTTCTGTCTTTAGGGGTGGCTAGTGAGCGAGCTGAGCATATTCGTCGATGAGCCAGGAGGCCAAAACGGCATATCCAAGTACTGCCTGATGACGCTCGTCCTCCACGATCAGGCGGATGGCATCATGGAGCTCATCGGGGGCTACGAGCGCTCGCTGCGAGGCAAGGAGCTGCCGGATATCCAGTTCCATGCCTCGCCGCTCATGTATGGCAAAGGCGATTACGAGAACATGAACCATGAAATGCGCCACCGCCTGTTCTCGTCGTTCTTCGTGTTCGTGCGCCGGCTGCCCATCAGGTACAAGACGTTCGCATACCGCAGGAGTGAGCTTGAAGACCCAGGCGCATTCGCTGCCCGCCTACGTCGCGATCTCGTCGTTTTCCTCGTCGACAACCTCGGATACTTCCAATCGTTTGATGCCGTAAAGATTTACTACGACAACGGCCAGCACATGATCACCGAGGCGCTTCACGGAGCCATTGACTTCGTATTCTCCAAGCAGGTAACGTTATACAGGAAGGCTTCGCCGGCCGACTACAGGCTGTCCCAAGTGGCCGATTTCCTCTGCACGATAGAGCTAGCAGCCATCAAGTACGAGCACAACGAGGAAACCTCGAGCGATGTCAAGCTATTCGGCAATGCGAAGATGTTCAAGCGCAACTACCTCAGGCTCATTCGCAGGAAGGTGCTCGGGCAGTCATGACGTCGTTTTGACGTTCGACCTGAAGGTGGTCGAAAGCACGTCTGCCACTACATGGAATATAGGGCCAGCGCGGAGCAACAGAAAGCACCAAGTACTACTGCTGAATCAAAGAGTGGGAGTGACCCACGGAGTAGCACCGCTTAGCTTCTCTTGGCATCGTTTGTCACGGTCTGGCACCAGTTGTACGCTTGCGCCGAAGTTAAGTCGATTGCAAACTGCCTAAACAGGATTGGATGCGCAACGTGCCCCTGTATGCCATCTCGTGCAGGCGGCTCTGGGGATAGAACAAGTAGTGTCGGAAAACAAGGCAGGTGGAGCGCTGCAAGGTCGGCGGTTGTGAAGAAGCAATCGTAGCCGTCACAGGCTAATGCTACGCTTTCAGCACCAAGATGGCCGCGATTATCGCGAGCGCGACCATCGTCGCGCATTCAGCGTTTCGGGAAAGGTGCTGTGCGCTACCTACGGGATAAGAACTCGAGCTAGGCGAGCACGTATTTCTGCGTGGCTTGCGCGGCTACCTCTTCGCCTACGCTCGCCTTCACCTCCGCCACTACCATGCGACGCGAGGACTTCACTATCCGACCCTCCAAGCGCACGGTGTCGCCGGGCATCACCTGACGGCGGAACTTCGCCTTGTCGATGCCGGTCAAAAAGCCTATGGACCCTTCTCCGTCGCGACCGAGCAGGGCGCAGATCGAGGCCGCTTGCGCGAGAGCCTCCATAAGGATTACCCCCGGCAGCACGGGATGCTCGGGGAAATGCCCGCGAAACAGGTCGAGTTCGGGATCGACGTCCAGCTCCGCCACTATGCTCTCGCCGGGGACGCACGCCAGAACGCGGGAAACCCAGACGAACGGATCGCGGTGCGGCAAAATCCGCTCGATCGTTTCGCGACCGCAGGGGTAGTCGATCTCTTCCATTGCGATTCCTTCCTCGTTTGCGTGCTTAAGCGAAATCCGTTACCAGCTGCTCGAGCGAGGCCACATCCTGCACGTTACGATGCGCCAGCTCGCCGTCGATACGCTTGACCAACCCGCTCAGCACGCCGCCGAAGCCCACTTCCACGAATTCGCCCGCTCCCGCCTCCGCGAGCACGCGCACGCTCTGCTCGAACTTCACTCCATGAGTCAGGTGAGCAGACAGATGCGCGGCGGCGTCGCAAGCGGCAAGCGGTCGAGCATCCGTGTTGCAGATAAGCGGAACCTGCGGTTCGGCGAAGTCGACGGTGGCCAGGTACTCGGCGAACTCGTCGGCAGCGGATTGCATGCACGGACTGTGGAAGGCCCCCGCGGTGGCAAGACGACGGACACGGCCCCCGCGTTCCTTCCATTCCGCCTCGGCACGGGACAGGGCGGCCTCCGTCCCAGAAACGACCGTTTGGGCAGGGCTGTTGTAGTTGGCGGGTACCAGCACCTCCCCTTGCGCGCATTGCACGCACACCTGCTCGACTTCCTCGGCCGTCCCCTTGAGGAAGGCGCTCATAACGCCGGGATGCTCCTCGGCTGCTCGCGCCATACAGCTCGCGCGGACTTTCAGCAGCTCGAACGTCGCCTTCACGGAAAGCATGCCGGATACCGCCAAAGCGGAAATTTGGCCGAGGGAGAAGCCCAGCACGGCAGCGGGCTGCACGCCGCGGGTCATAGCCGCCTCCGCCACGCCCACGGAAAGCGCGCAAAGGGCCGCCTGCGCGTTCTCGGTCTTGTTCAGCTCTTCGGCCGGGGCCTGGCAAAGAGCCGCCACGTCGCGCTCGAACACTTCGCTCGCGCACGCGAAGACCCCTGCCACCTCGGGAACCTCGAGTAAATCCACCCCCATGCCGGGCTTTTGCGAACCCTGCCCCGAGCACATGAACACCGGGCCCTTAGCTATTTGGAATGCCATGGGAATCCTTTCCATCGATTCGCGAAGACCCGAAGTATGGTAGCAGAAGCATCCCGAGAACGCGCCCTGCGAACCGTCGCAGAGCCGCGGGAAGCGAAACGGCTGAGCGGCGCGGGGCTTAATACGGACTTAGAAGAAGGCGCCGGCGGCGTGCGTGTAGAAGTCCTCGCCGCTGTAGCGCAGCAACGTGGTGGGCACGGGGCCTCGGGACACGCGCATGCCCAGCAGCGGAGTCTCGAAGTCTACGAGCAGACCGTCTACGAACAACACCGCTTCGCGATCGCCCGGATCCTGGCCCATACTTATCTCCACGATATCGTTGGGGTCGGTGAGGACGGCACGCGCATTGAGCGAATGCGGCGCTATGGGCACGCAGATGAGCCCGCCGAAACCCGGAGCTACCAACGGCCCGCCGGCAGAGAGCGCATAAGCGGTCGATCCCGTGGCGCTCGACACGATAACGCCATCGCCACGGACCTGCCCCATCGCAGCGCCGGCAATCGACATCTCGTATTGCACGATGCGCCCAGCCGTCCCCCGTGCGAGGGCGACTTCGTTCAGGGCGAAGAATGTGCGCTGACCGTCGGCTGGGGCACCGCCGGATGCAAGCATGGGCACGTCGCCCGCCTTATCGCCCGCCGCAGTCGCAGCCAAGCCCGCCGCAGTCGTTGGCGCCGAAAGCCCCGCACCCGCCGCTTGCACGGGCGCCACGAACGCTTCGGCCGCCGCCGCCTCAAAGGCATCCTCATCATCGCCCTCGCAAAGGATGTCCACTCGCAGGTTCGTGCGCACATCGCGCGGCGTATCGCCCGCAAGCGCCGCCGCGATGACGGGAATGACCCCGTCTTCGGCTTTGTTTGCAAGAAAGCCGAGATGACCGTAGTTGATGCCCAGAATGGGCGTACCGTCGGCGCTGGCCAGATGCGCAGCCCGCAGAATGGTGCCGTCTCCGCCGAGGGCGACCATCAAATCGTAGCCGCGGACGGGTTCGCGCGCTCCTTCCGAACTGGAGATGAGCGTGCACTCGAACCCCTGCGACGCAGCATAGGCGGACACCATCACCGAAGCGTCGACGGCCATGGCGTTAGAAGAGTTGTAAACGACCACGATGCGCATATCGAGCCCTTTCCAAGCGGTTGCGAGCAAGTATAGCATTGTAGTTTGTGCGCGGTTCCCCCGCAGCGCCGACGCGAGGTGCCCCGCCCTGCTACCATGCTCGAAAGCGCACACGCATGCGGCGCTGCAGGAGTCGAAAGGGTGCAATGGCCGAGGAAATCGAAGAGCGCACGGCGGATGCGGACAGCCCCGCGGCCGACGGCAGGCCCGAGGACACCGAACAGCGGGAGCGCGTGGTGAAGAACACGGGGCTCATGACCGTGGGGACCCTGGCCTCGCGGGCAACCGGCCTGCTGCGCACCTGGGCCATGGCCTACGCCCTGGGCAACACCCTGCTCACGAGCTCCTACCAAGTGGCCAACAACCTTCCCAACGTCCTCTACGAACTGGTAGCCGGAGGATTTCTCTCCGCAGCGTTCCTGCCGGTGCTGCTCCTGCAGAAAGAGCGCTTCGGCCGCGAGGGCGAAAACCGCTATACGTCCAATATCCTCAACATCACGTTGATAGCGCTGGGGGCGCTCTCCATCCTCTCGTGCATCTTCGCCGACGCCGTGGTCTCCACGCAGACCTTCACCGTAGGCGACACCGCCGAGGTCCACCAGCGCACCGTCGAGTTCTTCCGCGTCTTCGCCTTCCAGATCGTCTTCTACGGACTCGGCGGCGTCCTCACCGGCGTGCTGAACGCGCATCGATCATTCTTCCTCACCTCCATCGCCCCTGCGCTCAACAACCTGGTCACCATCGCGGGATTCGTCGCCTTCGCCATCATCCCGCAGCAGGAGGCGGGCATCGTGGTGCTCGCTGTCGCAACGACGGCGGGCGTGGCCGTGCAATTCGTCATCCAGATTCCCGCACTGGTGAAGAGCGGGTTCCGTTGGCAGCCGTATGTGAAGCTGCGCGATCCGGCGATTCGCGAGACGATGAAGATCGCCCTGCCTTCCGTCATCTACATTGCGGCGAACCTGGTGGCCTACACTTTCCGCAATGCCTTCAGCCTGAATGCCACCGAAACCGGCCCAAGTGCGCTGGCCTACGCTTGGATGTGGTTCCAGCTGCCCTACGGCGTGGTGGCGGTCTCGCTTTCGAGCACCATGTTCACCGAGATGAGCGACGACGTGGCGAAGGGCGACATGGGGGCCTTCCGAAAGCACGTCTACCGAGGGCTCTCCGGCACGCTGTTCCTCATCATTCCGCTGACGGGGCTGCTGTGCGTCCTCTCCGAGCCGATTTTCCAGCTATTCCATGCCGGCGCCTTCAACGGAGCCGACGTCACGCAGGTGGCCAGCCTGCTGGCCGTCTGGGTACTGTGCCTGCCCATCTACTCGGTGGGGATGTATCTGTACAAGGCCTTCGCGAGCCTGCGCAAGATGATGACGTTCGCGCTGTTGAACTGCGCAATCGTAGTGGTGCAGCTCGTGCTCTACGCCATACTGTGCCGCCCCGACGCCTTCGGAATCTACGGCGTGCCGATAGCGGACTTCGTGTACTACACCCTCCGCGGCGTGGCGAGCATTCTCCTGTTGCGCCATTATGCGGGGAAGGGAGATGCGGCGCCGGTGTGGAGGACCGCCCTGCTGATGCTGCTGTCGACGCTGGTGGGCATGGGACTGGATTGGGTGCTGCTGAACGTCGGTCACGCGACGCTGGCCCCTCTCGAAGGCATGTTGGGCCACATCGCCCTGGCGGTAATAGAGCTGCTCGTATGCGCCACCGTGGGTCTGGCCGCGATTTTCGGCTTGGCGAAGGTGCTGAAAGTAGATGAGCTCAAGCTCCTCTCGCGTCTGGCCAACCGCTTCCGGCGCCGCAAGTAGCGACTTCGCGCGGGTGCGGACGCGAGCGCATCTAGTAGTTCGCACCCCCGACGGGACGACGGCGCGTCGGCTCCACGCTTATGAGCGCGGGACCCTCTTCCGTTATCGCCACCGTCTTCTCGAAATGCGCAGCGGGCTTCTTGTCCGCCGTCGTGACCAGCCAACCGTTCTCGGCGATAACGACCCGAGGAGACCCCATGGTTATCATGGGCTCAATGGCCAGCACCATTCCCGAACGCAGCTTCCTGCCCAAATGCCGATGGCCATAGTTCGGGACGGACGGCTCCTCGTGCATCTGCCGCCCGATGCCGTGTCCGGTGAATTCGCGGACGACGCCGAAACCGGCGGCCTTGGCAACACGCTGGCACGCACTGCCTATGTCTCCGAGGCGCTTGCCCGCCCGCGCCATCTCGATGGCGGCCCACAGGCACTCTTCCGTCACGTCGAGCAGGCGCTTTACCTCGGGGGCGACCTTGCCCACGGGAAACGTCCAGGCGTTGTCGCCCGCCCATCCATCGACCGTGGCACCGACGTCGATGGAGATGACGTCGCCTTCCTTCAACACGCGCTTCTTGCTGGGAAAGCCATGCACCACCTCTTCGTTGACGGAGGCGCAAATGGTGCCGGGGAAGCCGCCATAGCCTTTGAAGGTGGGAATGCCGCCATTATCGCGGATGTATTCCTCGGCGAAGCGGTCGAGCTCGTAGGTGGAAACGCCGGGCTCCACGCGCGCGCCCACCTCGCGCAGGACGGCAGCCGATAAACGGCCGGCCTGCTTCATGGCCTCGATCTCGTCTGGTGTCTTCAGTTCAATCATGCAGAGAAGTGTAGCACTCGGGACGAGGACGCAAAAGCGAAGCGCCCGCTCGAGGGAGCGGGCGCTTAGTTGTTTTGGCTGGCCCAGCAGGATTCGAACCTACATAGCTGGTACCAAAAACCAGAGTCCTAGCCGTTGGACGATGGGCCAATTCGGGTTGCAATGGTAGCGTGGGCGGCACTATTCGTCAATTTGCCTCCACGCGGGATGCCCGAAGGTGCTGGCGGGGGTTACTCCGCAGGCTGCGTGTAGGCGCGCTGGACGGCGGGATCGACCTTAATCGCGCTGCCCATGGTGCTCACCACGGTCACGCTCTTCACGTAACGGCCCTTGGCCGCCGCGGGCTTCACGCGCAGGATCTCGTCGTAGATCACGCCGTAGTTCTCGGCCAGCTGCTCGGCGGTGAAGCTCGTCTTGCCCAGCACCACGTGGCAGATGCCGTAACGATCCGCGCGATACTCGACGCGGCCGCCCTTCAGCTCCTTGATGGCCTTCGCCACATCCGGCGTGACGGTGCCCAGCTTGGGGTTGGGCATCAGGCCGCGGGGGCCGAGCACGCGGCCCAGACGGCCGACCTTGCCCATCTGGTCGGGCGTGGCCACGGCGGCATCGAAATCGAGGTTGCCGGCCTGGATGTCGGCCACCAGATCGTCGGAACCCACGATATCGGCGCCGGCCTCGCGTGCAGCGTCGGCGGCAGCTCCCTCGGCGAACACGGCCACGCGGACGGTCTTGCCGGAGCCGTTCGGCAGGCTCACGGTGCCGCGCAGCTGCTGGTCGGCCTGGCGCGTGTCGATGCCCAGGCGGAAGTGGCCCTCCACCGTCTCGTCGAACTTGGCGCTCGCGATTTCCTTCATCAGGTTGAAGGCGTCGATGGGAGCGTAGAGCTTGCCCTCTTCGATCTTCTCGGTGGCGGCCTTCTGTCGTTTCGTCAACTTTGCCATTTCAAAAATCCTTTCGTGGTAGTAGCGGGCCCATGCCCTTCCACACTTATCACGCGGCGCCCCGGCTGCAGCGACCCGGCTGCGACCCTGCGGCCACGCCTTCGCAGGGAGCCTCGCGCACGACTTACTCTTCCGCCGCAGCTCCCTGGTTGGCCATCATCGCAGCCAGCTTGCGGCTGGGAGTGTAGACCTTCTTGGGAGCGCGACCCTCGATGGTAACGCCCATGGAACGCGCGGTGCCGGCGACGATCTCCATGGCGGCCTCGATGTCGTTGGCGTTCAGGTCGGGCATCTTGATCTCGGCTATCTCGCGCAGCTGGTCGAGGGAAAGCTCCCCCACCTTCTGCAGCTGCGGAATACCCGAGCCGCTCTTGATCCCCAGGCGCTCCTTGATGAGCACGGCCGCCGGAGGGGTCTTGCACACGAAGGTGAAGGACTTGTCCTCGTAGACGGTGATCTCGACGGGGATGATGGTGCCGGATTGGTCCTGCGTCTGGGCATTGAACGCCTGGCAGAACTGCATGATATTGACGCCCTGGGCACCCAGAGCCGGGCCGACCGGAGGGGCCGGGTTGGCGGCGCCAGCCGGAATCTGCAGCTTGACGAAGCCGGTTACTTGCTTATCAGCCATGATTGTGAGCTTCCTTATCCTTATCCGTACGGTTGTGAATATATCGTCAGCGCCTGCGCGAGAAGCCCCTGTCCACGAGGGCGCGCAAGCGCATCGTCTGCAATCTTATATCAGCGTCACCTGGTCGAAAGACAGCTCCACCGGCGTCTCGCGACCGAAGATGGAAACGAGCACCTTGACCTTGTTGGCCTCGGGAGAGACCTCCGACACGGTGCCGTCGAACTCCGCGAGCGGACCCGAGACGACCTTCACGGCCTGCCCCACTTCGAGGTTGGTCTCGGTCTTGCGCGGCGCCTCGATACTCTTATCCGAACGCTTCATTATCTTGTTGTACTCATCGCGCGTGAGCGGCGCGGGAGTCTGCTGGGACCCCACGAAACCGGTAACGCCGGGGGTGTTGCGGACCGCAGCCCAGCTGCGATCATCGAGTTCCATGCGCACGAGCACATATCCCGGGAGCACCTTCTTCTCGGATTCCACGCGGTGCCCGCCGTCCTTTATCTCGGTAACGGTCTCCATGGGAATCTCGATGGCGAAGATATTATTCTCGAGGCCCATCGTCTCGATGCGGCTCTCGAGATTCTGCTTGACCTTGTTCTCGTAGCCGGAATAGGTATGCAGCACGTACCATTTCTTAGACATACGCCCTTACGCCCCAATCGAAGAGATGGCCAGAAGCAGCGGGGTGACGACGAAGTTGTCGAGCAGGAAGACGTACGCGCTGAAGAACACGAGCGCACCGACGACTACGCCGGTCCAGCGCAGGACGTCCTCGCGGCTCGGCCACGTGACGCGGCCTAGTTCCTTGCGCACATTCGTGAAGAACCCGTCCTTCTTGGCGGGTTTGACATCCTTGCCCTTCTTCGCGGACTTCTTCTCGATGGATTTCCCCTTCGATGCCGCCTCGGCCCTCGAGCGCTTGAGTGCGCCCTTCTCCTCGGCAGCGTCGGATGCGGAATCCTCGACGGCGCCTTGCGCCTGCGCGGCAGCTGCAGCCTTGCGTTCGGCCCTGCGAGCAGAGGCTTTCGCCCGTTGCGTCTTTGATTTCTTTGCCATGTCTACCCTCAACTCGGCCCTGCGACCGAAATCCATTTACTCTTAACGCCAAACAAGCAGCCTATTAAAGCTGCTCGTAAACAAGCTGGCAGGCCAGGAGGGACTCGAACCCCCAACATGCGGTTTTGGAGACCGCCGCTCTACCAATTGGAGCTACTGGCCTGTGTCTCGATCCTCTAACGCGTCTCGCGATGCAGAGTGTGATGCCCGCACCACTTGCAGTATTTCTTCAATTCCATGCGATCGGGCGTGTTCTGCTTGTTCTTCTTGGTCGTGTAGTTGCGGCGCTTGCATTCCGTGCACGCCAAGGTGACCAACGTACGCATTCAATTACTCCTTATAGTTTCTCGCACATGCAAGATGAAAATCGCCGTTCAAGTTAAGCAACGGGGGGGAGCCTGCCCGCGGGCAGGCTCCCCTTTTCCCGCCAAAGGCGAAGTTACTTGATGATCTCGGTCACGCGACCGGAACCGACGGTGCGGCCACCTTCGCGGATGGCGAACTTGAGGCCCTGCTCCATGGCGACCGGGTGGATGAGCTCGCCGGTGATCTCGACGTTGTCACCCGGCATGACCATCTCGGTGCCCTCGGGCAGATGCACGACGCCGGTGATGTCGGTGGTGCGGAAGTAGAACTGCGGACGATAGCCGTCGAAGAACGGGGTGTGACGTCCGCCCTCTTCCTTGGTGAGGACGTAAATCTGGCCCTTGAACTCGGTGTGCGGGGTAACGCTGCCGGGCTTGCAGAGAACCTGGCCGCGAACGACGTCCTCGCGCTTGATGCCGCGCAGCAGGCAGCCGATGTTGTCGCCGGCCTCCGCGTAGTCGAGCAGCTTGCGGAACATCTCGACGCCAGTGCAGGTCGTCGTGGTGGTGTCGCGGATGCCCACGATCTCGAGCTCGTCGCCGAGCTTGAGCTGGCCGCGCTCGACACGGCCGGTAACGACGGTGCCGCGACCGGTGATGGTCATGACG
>CAJOOG010000022.1 GCA_905236045.1 uncultured Denitrobacterium sp. | reverse complement strand
CGCGCCCTGATCGGGGAGAGCTCGTCGCGCAGCCGCTCGAATTCCTCTTGCGCCTCCTCGATGGCGGCCTGCAGGGCGCCGGCCCGCTCGTCGAGCGAGGCGGCCTCGGGCTCGGCCTGCGCGAGCGCCGCACGAGCCGCCGAGCGCTGTTCGGCGATCTTGTCCTCCTCGCGCTTGACCGCGGCCAGGGCGGATTCGGCGCGTTGCACCTCGAGGCGGGCGGAATTCACCTCGCCGCGGGCCTGCACCAGCGTCTGCGACGCGGCCAGCGATGCGTTCTGGCATTCCCTCAGCCTCTCTTCCGCCTGCTCCTGGGCCTCGCCCGCGCGGGCTTGCTCGGTCTCGGCGAGGCGCTTCTCCTGGCGGGCCTGCTCCAGAGCGCGATGAGTGGCGAGCGCCCCCGAGGCGGCTTCGGCGGTTTTCCGGGCGAAGGACAGCTTGCCGTTCGGCCAGGCGACCGCGCCCTGCGGCGTGGCGGCCACGGCCCCTTCCGCGGCCATCTGCTGCGCCTGCGCCACGGTCTCGCACAAGACCACATCGCCCAGAAGCGCCCGGACGGCATCGGAGGCCTCCGGTTTGAAGGTGATCGCGTCTGTGAGCATGCGCCCCTGCGCGGGGGGCTTCCGCCCATCTGCGCGCATGGCGCCGCGGGGCAGCAGCGCAAGCGAGCCTTCCAGCTCCTGCTCCTGCAGCTGCTCGACCGTCTTCGCCGCGACGGCCGCGTCGGGAACGAACAGGTCCTCGACATCGGGGCCCAGCAGCAGCTCCACCAAGGCCTCCACCTCCGGCTCCGCCCGGATCTCCTCCAGAAGCGGACTGGCATCCCCTCCCAGCCGCTCTCGCGCCCAAGCCCGCAGCGGATTCCGGGCGCCTCGCGCGTTCTCCAGCTCCTGCAGGCTTTGCACTCGGGCCGATGCCGCAGCACGCCGGTCGCGTGCCTGCTCGAGGACGATCCGGGCCTCATCGCGGGCGCGG
Organism: uncultured Denitrobacterium sp.; assembly: GCA_905236045.1. Taxonomy (GTDB): domain Bacteria; phylum Actinomycetota; class Coriobacteriia; order Coriobacteriales; family Eggerthellaceae; genus Curtanaerobium. The sequence continues at coordinate 7,169 of CAJOOG010000022.1, read as the reverse complement.
AGGGCCTTGCCCTGCCCCTCGCGGGCGCTCTCCTGCTCCTTCTGCGCGGCGGACAAGCGGGCCTCGGCTTGCGTCTGGGCCGCGGATGCGCGATCGAAGGCCTCTTGCGCCTCGACGAGGCGTCCCCGCAGCTCCGCCTCGTGCGTGCCTATGAGCCGCTCTTGCGCACGGTTGCTGGCAAGCACCTCCCGCATGCGGGCCTGGGCGGCTCGCACGCTCTCCAGCTCCTGGGAGCCCTCGCGGCGCTCGCGGGCGGCATCGTCGACCTTGCCCTGCAGATCGCGCCTTAGAGCTTGCAGCTCCTCGGTTGCGGTGCGGGCCTCCTGCAGCCGCCTATCCGCCGCATCGCGTTCCGCCGTCGCCGCTTCCAGGGCCGCACGCGCGGCCTCCAGACCCGCTGCGGCCTCTCCGGCCAGACGCTGGTCCTCTTGCAGGCGCAGCCGCTGCTCGGCCAGATAGCTCGCCAGGCTGCGCTTGCGCTCGTGCAGCAGCAAGACGTTGGAATCCAGATGGTCGCTGGCCGCCTGCGCGCGGCGGTGTCTCTGCTCCGCCTCCCGGGAGCGGCCCGTCTCGTCGGCCAGGCGCTTCTGCAGCCGCTCGGACTCCCCTTCCGCGGCGGCTATGGCCCCGCGCAGCTCCTCGAGCCGCGCGGAGGCGGCCTGCTCGCGCTGCAGGGTCTTGTCCCAGGCGCTCTGCAGCAGCCGCAGGTCGTCCACCGCCAGACGCAGATTCGCCTCTTCGAGCTCCCCGGCGACCTCGCGATAGGCCATCGCGCGCTTGGCCTTGCGCTCGAGGGGCCTCAGCTGCCGCTCCACCTCGTGAAGCACATCCTGCACGCGGGCCAGGTGATCGTCCATCCGCTCGAGTTTGCGCTCGCTTTTGGCCTTGCGCTGCTTGTGCTTCAGCACGCCGGCCGCCTCTTCTATGAGCGCCCGGCGGTCCTCCGGCTTGCTCGCCAGGATGCCGGAGAGGTGCCCCTGCGCGATGATGGAATGGGTCCCCGTGCCCAGGCCGCTGTCGTGCAGGATGTCGAGCACGTCCATACGCCGGGCGATGGTGCCGTTGATGAGGTATTCGCTCTCCCCGCTGCGATACATCCGCCTGCCGATGGAGACTTCCGAGAAGTCTATGGGCAACGTGCCGTCGGAATTGTCGAGCACGAGCTCCACTTCCGCCACGCTCACCGGCTTGCGCGCACTGCTGCCGGCGAAGATGACATCCTCCATGGCCTGCCCGCGCAGATTCTTGGCATTGCGCTCGCCGAGCACCCACAGCACCGCATCCGACACGTTCGACTTGCCCGAGCCGTTCGGCCCCACCACGGCGGTGATGCCCGGTTCGAAGGTGAAGGCGCTGCGATCGGCGAAGGACTTGAAGCCTTTGAGGACGAGGGATTTCAGATACACGGACTACCCCTCCGGCAAAGCGGAACTCGCCGATGCGCCCGCGGGTCCGTCCGCCTTCTCGGCGGTCCTGCCCTCCGGGCGGCCGCGGGGCACGTCCGCTTTGCGCACGGCGTGCGGCCCCGCTTTCTCCTCGCTGGTCCGCTCGCGGTCGTGCTTCTCCTGCGCCCGGTCCGGCTCCATCTGATCGAGTGCGCTTCGCGCGGCCTGGCTCTCGCTCTCCTTCTTGGTGCGCCCCACCCCGCTCCCGAGCGCCTTCGGGCCGGCGTAGACCTGGGTGATGAAGGTGCGGTCGTGCGGGGGCCCCTGCGTTTCGATGAGCTTGTAGGTGGGCGTGATGCCGTCTTCCTGAAGCCTCTCCTGCAGCATGCTCTTGGGATTCTCGGGCTCGGAGGCCATATCCAGGTCCATGTACTCGAGCAGCGTGTCGGCAACGAACGCCTTTGCGCTCTCCAAGCCGCCGTCCAAGAACAGCGCCGCCACCACGGCCTCGTAGACGTTCTCCAAAGCGGAATGCAGCCCGCGACGGCCGGTTCCCCTCTCGCTCTGTCCGAAGATGATGAAGTCCGCGAAACCCAGATCGTCTGCCACGCGCGAGAGCGACTGCCCGCTTACCAGCGAAACCTTGATGCGGGTGAGCCCGCCCTCGTCGATTTCGGGAAAACGGTGAAATGCCGCGTCGGCCACCAGCGCGCCCAAGATGCTGTCGCCCAGGAATTCCAGGCGTTCGTAGGAGTACTTGACGGGCTTTCCCTCCACGGCGGAGGGATGGGTGATGGCCGAGAGGATGTACGTCTCGTTCTTGAAGCGGTACCCCAGGATGTCCTGGGCGAGGTCGAGCTTGCGGCGCTGCGTTTTTCTGTCGACGGTGCTCATGTGCGGATGCCGCCTTCCCCTTGCGCCGCAGATTCCGAAAGCGGCTGATTCATCGGTTGCGAAAAGGGGAAGCACCGAGGAGACCGGCCGCCTCGAACAGACGGCCTCATCGGTGCTTCTCGAAGCGAGATTGTACCTTAGGCCCGCGCCTGCGCCGCCGTTTGCGCAATCATTTCATCAACTCGTAGGCGAATCGTTTTCGCCGTGATGTGGATGCCGTTCTTGATGGCCGTCTCGTTGCTGTTGCCGTGCCCCACCATGCACGCGCCCTTCACGCCGAGCAGCGGGGCGGCGCCGATGCGCTCGCTGGAGATGCTCTCCGACAGATCCTTCAGCCCGCTCTTCATAAGGCCCGCCCCCAGCAGAGTAAGGGGGCTCTTCCCGGCCGCCTGCTTCACCGCTCCGAAGAGCACCTTGCTCGTGCCTTCGATGGTCTTCAGACAGACGTTGCCCGTAAAGCCGTCGGTGACGTAGACGTCATAGGTGGCGGCCAGCACGTCGCCGCCTTCCGCGTTGCCGACGAATTGCGGCACGCGCTCCTTCATGAGGGCGTGGGCCTCCTGGGCGAGTTTGTTGCCCTTGGCTTCTTCGGTGCCGATGTTGAGCAGGGCCACCTTAGGGTTTGGCCTCTCGAGCACGAGCTCGGTGTAGATGGCGGCCATCTGCGCGAACTGGACCAGGTATTCGGGCTTGCAGTCCGCATTGGCCCCCACGTCGCACATGACCACATGACGCACGGGACTGGGGAGGACCGTGCAGAGGGCGGGGCGTGCCACCCCCTTGATGCGGCCGATGACCAAAGTCCCGGCGGCGAGGACCGCGCCCGTGCTGCCGGCGCTGAAGAATCCCTGCGCTCGGCCTTCCTTCACCTGACGGCACCCCACGACCAGCGAGGAGTCCTTCTTCCTGCGCACCGCCGTGGCAGGATGCTCGCCCATGGTTATCTCCTCGGTGGCTACGCAGGCGCGGCAACGGTCGTGTTCCGCGGCGAAGGGCTCGACGGCCTCCGCCGGACCGCAGAGGATCACGTTCAGCTGCGGATCCTCCTCGAGTGCGGCGGCCACTCCCGGCAAGACCACGCTCGCGCCGACGTCGCCGCCCAGCGCGTCCACCGCGACGGTCACGGGTTCTACCTGTTCGGACATCATTCCCCCTCGATACGAAAAATCCCCTGGCAGCACAGGCTGCAAGGGGATGTTCATGCTGACTTGCGATGCAATCCCTAAGCGGTCTCGATGACCTCGCGCCCATGGTAGTAGCCGCAGTTCGGGCAGACGCGATGAGGAAGCTTCACCTGTCCGCATTGCGGGCAGAGCGTGCGGCTCGGCGCGGCAATCTTGTCGTTGCTCGAACGACGGGCATGGGTGCGGGAGCGGCCCATTTTGCGTTTAGGTACAGCCATCGGTTTCTCCTTCGATCGTCAAAGCAGGCCCGAGGCCCTGCTTGCAAGTACGTCAAACACGCGAGGAAGCATACTAGCACGCCCGTATATCCCCTGCAAGCGGCCATCACGTAAACGCCACAGTGCCGCGTCGGCACCCGAACGAGGCAGTCAGTCCTCCAGGTCCAGGCCCTTCAGGGCGGCGAAGGGGTTGAGCCGATCCTCCTCTTCCGCCAGCTCGGCGGCCCTCTTGGCGGCGCAGCCGCACGTCTCCTCGTTCAGGTTGATCCCGCAATCGGGGCAGAGGCCCTTGCAGTCCTCGCGGCACAACGGCACCAGCGGCATCTCCACCAGCACGGCGGCTCGGCACAGGGGCTCCACGTCTATGGTGTTGGAATCGGGCAGGCGCTCGAATTCGTCGTCGTCCCTGTCCTCGGGCTCATCCGCCTCCGGCAGCACGAAATAGCCTTCCACATGACCCTTCACTTCTATCGACATATCGTCCAGGCAGCGTGCGCACCGGGTGCGTCCCCGCCCTTCGACCCTTCCGTCCACCAGCAGCGCATCCCCGGTGTTGCTTATGTCCACCTGCCACGCGAGCGGCTCGTCGAAGACGTAGGAATCCGGACCCGCGTCGATGGTCTGCGGGTCGAGACGGCCCTCGAACGAAGAACTCCCCGCAATGGCGAAGAGTTCCCGTGGTATTTCGATAATCGAATCGGACATGGCGCCGAGCCCGTCTTCGGGGGCGGATCAGCGGATGGCGGCGCTGCCGAAGGAATTCGAATTCAGACGCTCGCGGCAACGGCGGACGTTGGAGAGAAGCGTGTCGAGGCTCTGCTCGACATGCCCGAAGACCTCGTCCGCGTAATCCTCCGCTCCGGCGCGCGTCTCGCGCTCGAGCTCGCGGGCGTCGGCCATGATCTGATCGGCCTGCTGCTGGCTGATGCGCACGATCTCCTGCTCGCCGGCGATGGTCATCGCCTGGCTGCGGGCATCCTCCACCAGACGCTCGGCCTCCGCCTCGGCATCGTCGAGCAGGCTCTGGCGCTCGCGCACGATCTGGCGCGACTGAGCGAACTCGCCGGGGAAGGCATCGCGGATATCGTCGAGAATTTCGAAGGCGGCGCCCACGTCCACCTGACGAAGGTTGTTATTACGGCCGAAAACCGGCTTGGCATCCTCCAGCAGGATGGAGAGCTCTTCGATGAGCCCGAGAACCCCTGTTTCGTCCATGCTCTATCCTCTCGGTTTGCTGCGTATATGCTGCGTTCTTCCCTACGTCCAATGAAGTAACCGCCCCATTCTAGCATGAGGCCCGCCCCTAGACAAAAGTGTTCGCATTCTTCACGAAGAAGCGAACTTGCGCCTCAGCGCACGGTAGACCGGCTCGCTCACGAACTCGCGGAAGGGGCCGCCGAGGCTCGCGACCTCGCGCACGATCGACGAGGAGAGGTACATGTACTTCGGCGGGGACATGATGAACACCGTCTCTATCGAGCTGTCGATGTCGTAATTCATGGCCGTCATCTGGAACTCGTACTCGAAGTCGGTGATGGCCCGCAGGCCCTTCACCACCACGTTCGCGCCCATGCGGCGCGCGAACGTCACCAGCAGCTCGTCGAAGCTCTCCACCCGAGCGTTGGGGATGTCCTCGATGCTCTGCTCGGCCAGGACCACGCGCTCCTCGAGCGAGAACAGCCGGCTCCTCCCGCCCTTGTTGGGAGAAGCGGCCACGGCCACTATCACCTCGTCGAATATCTGCGAAGCGCGGCGAATGATGTCGAGGTGGCCTTCGGTGATGGGGTCGAAGGTCCCCGGGACGAGGGCGCGTTTCATAGGCTGTCCTTCCTGAGCAAGTCGATGGTCGTGCCGCCATAGGTCCTGCGTTTGACGCAGGACCATGGTAGCGCAGCGAAGGCCTGCCGCACGGCGGAATCGTCGCTTTTGGCATGCTCGTAGCTGACGAGGCACTCCTGCGCCAACAGCCCGGCCGCGTCGAGGCGCTTCGTCAAATGCGCCAGGTCCGCAGGAGGCGTGGCGTAGGGCGGGTCGAAGAAGACGAGGTCGAAGGGAGAGGGGGGCGTCCGGGGAAGCTGCCTGAATATGTCCAGGCGCTGCAGGAGGGCGGACCCGGCGGGGGCCTGGGCCAGATTGCGGCGAATGACCGCCACGGCCCCGGCATCGTTCTCGCAGAAGGCGGCGAAGGCGGCACCGCGCGAGATGGCCTCGAGCCCCAAGGCCCCCGAACCCGCGAAAGCATCGAGCACGACCGCGTCGGAGAAGGATCCCCGCGCGCTGTAGATGCTGCTCATGAGCGATTCGCGCACGCGATCGGCGGTCGGCCGCGTGCCCCGGCCCCGCGGTGCCTCCAACGTCCGCCCGCGCATATCCCCGCCGACGATGCGCATCACAGGCCCTCCCCTTCCTGCTCGAAGGCACGCGCCACCTCGTAGCGCAGCGCCTTGTGGGCCCGCTGCGTCAGATGCGGGTCCGCATCCAGCAGCGCCCGCGCATCGTCGTGCGCCGTTTGGATCATGGCCGCATCGCGCACGACGTTCACCAGCTTCAGCTGTCCCGCCCCATGCTGGCGGTTGCCCAGGATGTCGCCTTCCCGGCGCAGGCTCAAATCGTATTCGGCCAGCTCGAAGCCGTCGTTGGTCTTCTCCATAGCCGCCAGGCGCGCCAAGGCCACGGGGGCCTTGGTCCCGGAGATGAGACACGCCTTCCCGGGAAGTCCTCCGCGGCCCACGCGCCCGCGCAGCTGATGCAGCTGCGCCAGTCCGAAACGATCGGCATCCTCCACGACCATCACCGTGGCACCCGGCACGTCCACCCCCACCTCGATGACCGTGGTGGCCACGAGCACCTGCACCTCTCCCTCCTGGAAAGCCCGCATGGCCTCGCGCTTCTCCTCGCCCTTCATGCGACCGTGCAGCACCCCCACCGAGAATCCGGGGAAGATCTTCTCCTCCAGATACCGGGCATGCTCTAAGGCACGGCGGGCATCGCGCTCCTCCTCCAGATCCGATTCGCTCTCGATGGAGATACGATCGAAGGCGTAGTCGTCGGCCTGGTCGCGCTCTGCCGCCTGCTTCTTCTTCGGAGGCGCCTGCCCCACGAGCGGGCAGACCACGTATACCTGCTGCCCCGCCTCGAGCGCCTCGCGGGCGATCTCGTAAGCGGCCCCGGACTGCGTATGGGCGAAGACGTAAGTCTGCGTCGGAGCCGTGGCGTGCGGTCGCTGGCGAAGGTAGGACAGCGTCATGTCGCCGTAAAGCGCCAGGGCAAGGGTGCGCGGGATGGGCGTGGCCGTAAGCGATACCACGTCGCAGCCCGGTCCTTTCTGCGCCAGGGCCTTGCGCTGCTCCACGCCGAAGCGCTGCTGCTCGTCGATGACCGCGAGCGTGCAGCGCGCGAGCACCACGTCGTCTTCCAAAAGCGCATGCGTGCCGAACAGCACGTCAAGCGTTCCCCCGGCTGCGCGTTGCAGGATGCCCGCGCGCTCG
>CAJOOG010000021.1 GCA_905236045.1 uncultured Denitrobacterium sp. | reverse complement strand
TTCATGCCTTGGAACGCGCCCAAGCCGCTAGCTGCTCCTCCAGCAGGTCCTCTTCCACACGACGCACTTCCCATGCACCGGGCTCGCGCAGGAGCACGAAGCGAATCTCCCCTGCACGGTTCTTCTTGTCCGCACGCATGACCTCCATCAACTGGGTAGGCTGCGCCGAGAAGGGCAGCCGCGTGCATCCCAACCGATCGAGCAGGTCGCCCAATTCCCGCGTGAATGCGGAATCGGCCCCGCAGAGCGCCTCCGCCAGCTGGGCGGAAAAGCGAACCCCCTCGGCTACGGCCGCGCCGTGCGAATAAGCACCATACCCTGCCAGCTTCTCGATGGCATGGCCTAGCGTATGCCCCAAGTTCAGGCATTCGCGAACGCCCGAGTTCTCCTGCTCGTCACGAGCGACGATGCCCGCTTTGAAGTCGACGCAACGCTCGATGACCTCCGCCGTCGCCGCGGAATCGCGCAAGGCAAGCGCCCGGGCGTGCACCCGGAGCCAGTCGAAGAATGCGGCGCCATCCAAGGCCGCGGATTTGGTCACCTCGCCGCAGCCGCAAACCCATTCCCGCTCATCGAGCGTGGAGAGCACCTCCGTATCGGCGCAAACGTACGACGGCTGGTAGAAGGAGCCCGCAAGGTTCTTCCCCTCGGGCAGGTTGACGGCCGTCTTGCCGCCGACCGACGAATCGACCATGGCCAGCAGAGTCGTCGGCACCTGCACGAAGAAGACGCCGCGCATGTAGGTGGCCGCGGCGAATCCGGCAAGATCGCCCACCACCCCGCCTCCGAGGGCGACCACGCACGCATCGCGTCCGAGATGCGCCTGCGCCATCACCTGCCAGAGACGCTCGAGGCAGGCTACGCTCTTGCTTTCCTCGCCCGCACCCGCGATGAAGGTCTCGACCGGCAAACCGGCACCCTGCAAACTGGCTTGCGCGGCCCGCAAGTAAAGGGGTGCCACGTTGTCGTCGGTCACGATGAAGGCCGCGGCGGCTTTCGGGCAGGCGCGACGCGCCCGCGCTCCGAGTTCCCGCAGGACGCCTTTACCGATCTGCACGGCATAGGCAGGCTTGCCCGCAATCTCCACGACGATGTCCCGACCGGCCATAAGCGGCCTCCTTCGCTCTCTCTGCGCCCGCAGTCCGCGACCGGAAACGCGCCTGCGGCCGGCGGCGGCACTCGCGACTGCGCCTGCAACGCACACGGAGCCCGTGGGCCGCATCCAGCAGCGTGCAGCTCGCGGGCGGCTGCGGCGAACCCGCGGCCGACTAAACCAGCTTCTTGCCGAACACCGCCGCAATCTCGCGCAGGTCGGCCAGCATGTCCTTGAATTGCGCAGGGGTGAGCTGCTGGGCATTGTCGGATTTGGCATTCTGCGGATCGGGATGAACCTCGACCATTATCGCATCGCACCCGACCGCAATGGCCGCGCGCGCCAGCGGGGGCACCAAATCGCGCACGCCGGCCGGATGGCTCACGTCCACGCAGATGGGAAAGAGACTCTGCTTGTGGATGACCGGCACGGCCGAGATGTCCAGCGTGAAACGCGTCGAAGTCTCGAACGTGCGCAGGCCGCGCTCGCACAGCATGACGTTGTCGTTGCCGTTCATGGTGAGGTACTCGCAGGCGGACAGCCACTCGGAGATGCTGTTGGCCAGACCGCGTTTGAACAGCACGAGCTTCCCGCTCTCGGCGGTCGCCTTCCCCACCTCGCGCAACAGGCTGAAATTCTGGCAGTTGCGCGCGCCGATCTGCAGGCCGTCCACATAACTGTGCACCATGGGGCAATGGGCGGAATCCATCACCTCGGTGATGGTCTTCAGACCATACTTCTTCCCCGCTTCCTGGATAATCTGCAATCCCGCTTCGCCCAGGCCCTGGAATGAATGCGGATTGGTACGAGGCTTGAAGGCGCCTCCGCGAATCCAGTGCAGGCCCTCCTGCGCGATGGCCTCGGCAACCGCGCTGAATTGCTCGGGAGACTCGACAGCGCAGGGACCTGCGATGATCGTTATCTCATCGGTGCGCGTTCCGTAATCGGGCAGACCGCTGACGCCCTTCAATTTCGATTCGCTCATGCGGAAGGCACCTCTTTCGACACTTTCAGGATGGCAGCGTAGATTTCCCGCAGGTTATCCGGGTACAGCGGACCCTGGTTGTACTTCTCCACGCGCATGAAGATCTCCTCCTCGCGCTTGGGGTCGTAGAGCGCCATATGGGCATTCGGCTTTGCCGCTCGAATCGCCAGCTGGTGTTTCGCACGCTCGTTCAAGAGCTCGACCAGCTGCTTGTCGATCGCATCGATCTGGGCGCGATGAGCCTGGATCTGCTCGAAGCTTTCCTCTTGGTTGGACATGATGTGGATCCTTTCTCCGCAAACCACTTCATCGTAGCAGAAAAGCCCCGCCCCGAAGGGCGCGTCGGGCCATCGGGAAAGTCCACACAAGCCGGGGCGCAGGCTGGCCGGCGCCTCAAGCCACCTGGTGCGCCGCTTTGTCTTCGTACATCGCGGCATCGGCCCGCACGGACACCTCGCGCATGGTGCGGTTCGGCGTTTCGGAGAAGAGGCAGACCCCGCAGCTTATGCGCAGTTTTCTCTCCGGGTGAAGCTCGTTGTGCTCTTCTTCGAGCTCCCGCAGCCGCCCGAGCGCCCGGGCGAAGGCCGCCCGCGGATTCTCCACGCTCACGAGCGCGTCGAATTCGTCCCCGCCGATGCGGAACACCTGACCGATTGGGCCGAACGCCTCCTTCAGCAGACGGCTGGCAGATATGAGGTGCTCGTCGCCCACCTCGTGACCGAAGGTATCGTTGACGCGCTTAAGATCGTCCACATCGAAGCAGGCCAACAGAAAATCGAAGGTCTCCTCTTGCGCGGATTCCTCGAGCTCATCGCACGCCATATCGAACGCCGTCCGATTCCCGATGCCCGTCAGCGCATCGACGTAGGCCAGCTTGCGCATGGCCTCGCTTTGCGCCGCCGCATGCGAATTGCGATTACCCTTCATGAGGAAATCGGCGAGGATGACCACCTGCATGACGACGAACCCGATGCTCAAAAATGGCGAGGAGTCCGCAGCGAACCTGCCGCCCACAATATAGGCGACGAAGGTGAAGACGATGGCGAGGAAGCAGACGGCCACGCCGATATGGACCATCCAATTGGTATTCATCGAAGTCGGGTTCTTCCGGATGAGGAAGGTGCTGCGCGCGATCGCGATGGTCATGCAGACGATGAGAATGGCGTAGAGCGCATACAGGAAAACGAAACTCTGGTGGAAGTCGAGGGTGCCGGAGAGCATGCACGCGCCCGCCGCCACGCCCAAGACGACGTTCGCCACGAGAACGATGTATTCGGCGGCGGGCAGCCGATGGCTCATGATGGAGCACGCGAACACCATCGCGGGATAAGGTGCCAGGTAGAGCATCAGGAGATCGAGCATGACCATCTGACTGGAAAGCGAGCTCAAGAGCAGAAAGGGGACCTGGCTCTCGAGCGCCATCCACAAGCCCGCCGCGATCGAGCCCACGCCCAAGGCGAGCGAGTTGTTCGAGCGGAAGCGCTTGGCGACCAGGAAATACTGCACGACGATGATCAGCCCGACGAAAACGACGAGCAGGCTCAGCACGAAGGACACGCCGTGTCTCTCCAGGTAATACAGGCCGTAATCGTTCACCGAGCACAGGGCCATATCCGGCATCGCGCAGAAACTATCGTCGTAGAAGGCCACCGTCTCGATGGTGATGGTCTTCCCCGCCAGGGAGGTGCCGATCGGAACATGCTGGAAGCAGGACTCCAGGGCGCCGGAGCCAAGAGGGTCGGCGGCGGCGTAGCGGTAGCGAACCTCCCCGTCCACGTAAACGGTGAAGGCGATGTTCCTCGCATTGAAGTTGAGGTAGCTGTCGCCGTAGAGCGTGTCGGGAAGCTGACGGGAAATCGAAATAGTCTGCCCCGCGCCGGTGTACTCGTAGAGGCGGCTCACGCTAACCGACGTCCCATCTGCGGCCACCCAGCCCTCATCGCAGTCGATGGGCGGATCCGGAGAGCTGAACGGCAACTCCATGGGCACCACATGGGCCATCATCACGACGAAGAACACGGCGAAGAACACGGCGAAAACAACGCCGGATACCGAATCTCTTCTGCTGGTGCTCACATCCATCGAAACCGCTTCTTGCCACTTCGGCTTTTCGTCTTCCGTCCCTGCCATTATATGCCGCTAGAGCGTGCTCTCCTCGACAAGGTACTGCTCCTCGAAATCCTCAACTGCCATGGGCCTCGCGAAGTAATAGCCTTGGAACAGACGGCAGCCCATGTCAAGGAGCATGTCGAACTGGCCTTTCGTCTCGACGCCCTCGGTGATCGAGGTAATGCCGAGCTCGGTGGAGAGGTTGATGATCGTCTGGAGGATGACCCGCGCCTTGCCCGCATTCTCCGATGCGGAGAGGAACATCATGTCGATTTTCAGGATGTCGAACGGGACGTCCTTGAGCATGTTCAGCGAGGAATAACCGCTCCCGAAATCGTCCATCTCCATCAGGAAGCCATCCGCCCGCAGGCGGTTCATCGTTTCGAGGCGGTTCCGCATATCGCTCATCATCACCGATTCGGTAACCTCGAGCCGCAGCTTGGAGGGGTCGATGCCGTATTTGCGCACCAGGCCGCTGATGACCTCGTAGATGTCCAGGAAATAGAAATCGCGCTGCGAGATGTTCACCGAGAGGAACTTGTCGATGCCCCGCTTCCCCCATTCCCTCAGCAGCAGGCAGGCGCATTCCCAAATGTAGGCGTCGAACCGCGCGATGAGCCCCGTCGATTCGAGGATGGGTATGAAACGCCCCGGCAGCAGAAGCCCCTCTTGCGGGTGAATCCAGCGTGCGAGCACTTCCGCCCCCTGGATATTCCCGTTCGAATCGACCATGGGCTGCAGGTAAGGGCGAATCTGGCAGGATCTCATGGCCTCCTCGAGCTCGTTGGCCACACGCTGCCTGCGTATGACGTCGTCGCGCATCCGATCGTCGTAGAACGCGACGTGGTGCTGGAAATCGTTCTTCACGGAATTGAGGGCCATGAAGGCGCGGTCGTACATGACCGACGGCGGCAGGGAGGGGCCGTCGACGTAGTAGACGCCCAGATGGATGATGATGGAGTAGTTCCTGTTCTGACCGATTTCCGACACGGAATCGCAGACCCGCTGGAGCTCTTTCTCGCACGCGGCCTCGGTGTAGTGGCCACGGGGCAGGATCAGCCCGAACTTGTCCCCGCCGATTCTACCGATCACCGTAGGTTCCTGCCTGCCCGCGACGTCCCGCAGGCAATCCGCCATGGCGACGAGCACCTTGTCGCCGAATTCCTTGCTGAAGATGTCGTTGACGATCTTGAAGTCCTTCACGTCGAAGGCCGCGACGACGTACTGCCCTTCGGGGTCGCGGCGCAGAAGCTGGCTGACCTTCGCGTAGAAGTAATCCTGGTTGTAGAGTCCGGTAAGCCGGTCGTGGCGGGCCATGTAGCGCTCCCGGGCAAGGCGGTTGTCCTCCTCGGTCCGATCCCTGACCGAGAGAAACGCCCCCACCACAGCGCCTTTCTCCTCGATGGTGCGGAGACCGATCTCGAGATGTTTGACCTCCCCCGCGATCTCGACCGTCCTTTTGCGGGACCAGTCGGCATCGAAACGCAGGGAAGGCTCGTCGACGAGATCCGCCATGAGCGCCATGCAGCCCGACAAGTCGGCCTCCTCTTGGATGCCGAACAGCTCGCGCGCCGATTTGTTGGCGTAAAGGCAGCTGCCGCTCCTATCGAAGAGAAGCACTCCCTCGGTCATGTTCCGCACGACCCGTGCGAGCATACTGTTCAGCAGGTGCGTGGGCTTGTGATACAGGGTGAAGTAGAAGACGAGCAATCCGAAGAGACCGAAGGCTATCATCGAGCGGTCGATGGGGGTGCTCGAGAAGATGTAGAAGCTCTCGAGAACGCAGCAGACCACCATCGAAATGAAGATGATGAGGTAGCGCTCCACGTAAAAACGCGGCGAGGTGAACGTCCGATACCCGAAGATACCCAAGGATGCGAAGAAGATCCCATAGGCGATGATGCGGTGAATGGACTGCCCGATGGCGGGAACCAACAACCAGTAGGCAGAGCCCTCCACGTCGATCGGAGTAAGATGGAAGACGTGGCCGGTAAGGGGGTTCAGGGCGAATTGCAGGAAGTCGAAGATCACCAGCGCGTAGATGACGCGACGCAACAGCGTCCCCTTGAACGGCATGCGGCAATAGTCCGTGGTGAAACGCAGCAGCGCGAGCACCGTGATGTCGAGTCCGAGGAAGTAAACGTAAGAGCCGACGAGCGCGAACGACTCGGTCGAGGACACGATGATGATGAGGTTGCCGAGCATCGGCGGCAGCAGGGCCAGTATGAAATAGCTCACATCCCGGGCCGCTTTGCGCTTGTTCTTGCGGCCCAGAAAGACGCATAAGAGCAGCGCCCCCATGAGCACCGCCAGCCATATGATAGCCTGGACCCTGATACTGCCCCCTTTTGCGCGCAAGCCCCTCGCCCGCACGCTTCGCTACCCCTTGCCATGCAGGCATTATACACCACCTGGACCGTAAAACCCCGCCCAACTTGCCGCGCCCTCGGCCCGTTGAGAGCCGCGCCCTCAAGGGTTTCGCAAATTGCTTAGAGGTTGTTTTCAGGTTAGTCAGATAATCTGCTCGCATACATGAACGACCAGCGGAAAGGGGACAAGATGGCCATTAGCTTGTTCGAGCGCACCGAAAAGAAATACGTGCTCTCCCGCACCCGATACGCAGAGCTCTTCGACCGCATAGGCGATAAGCTCTCCGACGACGCTTACCCGCGCAGCGTCGTGAGCAGCATCTACTACGACGATCCGCAGGACACGATGATCAACCGCAGCAACGAGAAGCCCCTCTACAAGGAGAAGCTCCGCCTGCGCGCCTATTGCCCGGTGAGCGCCGGCGACGCCGTGTTCGTCGAGCTGAAGAAGAAGTTCAAGGGCATCACCTACAAACGCCGCGTGCAGCTGGCCCGCGACGACGCCTACGCCTACATGAACGGGCTGCCCTACGAAATCGCGCTGGAGCACAGCCTCGAGCGCGGCTTGGACCTGCCTGCGCTCGACGATTGGCAGACCGCCCAGATCGTGCGCGAGATCGATGCGACCCTGGCACGCTACCGCAGCCTCTCCCCTTCCATGATGATCATCGTGGACCGGCTGGCCAAGCGCACCAACGACGGCAGCGACGTACGCGTGACATTCGACATCGACGCCCGTTGGCGGCAGAACGCGCTGCGCTTCGAAAGCGGCATGCAGGCGACGCCGCTGTTTCCCGATGGCGACGTGATCATGGAGGTAAAGTGCCAAGGCTCCTATCCGCTGTGGATGGCCCGCGCCTTCGCCGACATGAAGCTCTACCCGCAACCCTGCTCGAAAGTGGGAATAGCCTACACCCGCGCCCATGCCACCGGCGCCCAGAAGGAGGTCTACTGTGCTTGATTCTCTGTTCTCGAGCGTGCTCGCGACCGAGAGCACGGCATCTTCCCTTTCGGTCGAGACGTTTCTGCTCTGCTCGGTCGTCTCGTTGGCGCTCGGCATATGCGTGGCCCTCATCTACATGTACAAGCACAAGTACTCGAAGAATTTCGTCGTCACGCTCGCGCTGCTGCCCATCATCGTGCAGATGGTCATCGCGCTGGTGAACGGCAACATCGGCACCGGCGTCGCCGTTATGGGCGTCTTCAGCCTGGTGCGATTCCGCAGCATCCCGGGCAGCGCCAAGGACATCGGAGCGGTGTTCCTGGCCATGGCCGTGGGCCTGGCGACGGCCATGGGATTCATCGGTCTGGCCGTGCTCTTCACCGTCATCGTGGCGATAGCCAACATCGCGCTGGTGAACTCTCCCCTCGGCGGCAAGCTCGGCGGCGCGGAGCCGAAATCGCTGCGGGTGACGATGCCCGAGGACATGGACTACTGCACCGCCTTCGACGACCTTTTCGAGCGCTTCACCAGCAAGCATGCCCTGGTCCATGCGAAGACGACCAACATGGGAAGCCTGTATCAAATCGAATACGAGATCACGCTGAAGGACCCCAGACAGGAGAAGCTCCTGCTGGACGCCATCCGCACGCGCAACGGCAACCTGACGGTGCAATGCGGCAGGCCGATCCTGGTGAAGGAGACCCTGTAGAAACCCGACGAAGTCCGATGCCCGGCGCAGAGCGTAACGTTCGGTGGTGGTGCGTTACGTTCCCCGTCGAGCATCGGAATGCCCCTGCGACCACTTGGAGGAGACCCTCATGAACGAGAAGATGAAACGCCCCGTCCGGGCGATGGCGAGCTTCGCGCTGGCCGGAATGCTGGCGCTGGGCTTTGCCGGATGTCAGAACACGACAGACGATGCGAGCGGCACCGCAGACGGGTCGGCAACCGGTGCCGCGGGCAATGCGTCGGCAAGCGGCACTCTGACGCAGGCAAGCCAGGAGATCGACTCCGTGGACGCTACCGCAAAAATCGCCGAGGCCACGGCGGAGATGGACTTCGACTATTCGAAGTCGGATGCCGATGCCGACTACGACGAATCTTCCGCGACCGCGATATCGCTCGAAGAGGGCAAGGACGTGAGCATCACCGAGGCGGGCACCTACGTGATCTCGGGCAGCAGTTCCGACAGTCAGATAGTGGTGAAGGTCGGCGACGAGGACAAGGTGCATATCGTATTGGCGGGCGTGACGCTATCCCATGCCGACGGCCCCTGCATTTACGTGGAGAACGCTGACAAGACCTTCATCACTTTGGCCGACGGGACCAGCAACACCTTGAGCGACGGCGGCAGCTGGACGCTGAACGGCTCCGATGACGAGCTCGACGCGACCATCTACAGCAAAGACGACCTGTGCATCAACGGAGGCGGCAGCCTGACGGTGAATGCGACCACGGCCGCGGGCATTCACAGCGGCAACGACCTTATCATCTGCGGCGGAACGATTTCAGTCGAGGCGAAGACCGACGGACTCGAGGGCAAGGATTGCGTGAAGATCGGCGGCGGCACCATAACGGTGAACGCCGGCGACGACGGCGTGATGAGCACGAACAGCGAGGAGAGCGTGCGCGGGTTCGTGAGCGTGACCGACGGTACCCTGATCATAAAGGCCCAGGACAAGGGCATCAAGGCGGTAACCGTGGCGCGGATCGCCGGGGGCACGGTGAAGGTATCCGCCTCCGATGACGCCATCAATTCCGACACGAACGCGTCCGTGGAAGGCGGCACGCTCGAGATAGACGCCGGCGACGATGCCATCCACGCGGAATACTACCTGAACGTTTCCGGCGGGACCTTGAAAGTGAACAGCTGCGAGGAGGGTCTGGAGGCGCAGAACATCACCGTCTCGGGGGGCGACAACACCATCGTCTCGAACGATGACGGCCTGAACGCGAGCACTGCGGACAGCAATTCCGACGAGTCTGCCGAGAACAAGGCCGGCGGGCCTGCGGGCGGCGCGGACGGCAACGCCGACTCGAGCGACGCAAACGAGCAGGATCGGGCGGGCGCGAGCGAGCAAGGCGGACCCGCGCCCGACATGAGCGGGCAAGCGCCCGACGGCGCCGGCGGGCAGGATCGGGCGGGCGCGAGCGGGAAGGCGCCCGGCGACATGCAGGGCCAAGGCCAAGGCGGCGGCATGATGGGCGACGCAGATGCGAACTGCTCGATCCTCATAAGCGGCGGCACCACGACCTTCGTGACGGCGCAGGGCGACAGCATCGACAGCAACGGCAGCCTGGAGATGACGGGGGGCACGGTCTATATAAGCGGCACGACCAGCGGCGGCAACGGATCGCTGGACTTCGGGACGGCCTCGCGCATCACGGGCGGCACCATCCTGGCCCTCGGCAGCAACGGCATGGCAGAGAGCTTCGGCACCCAGAGCACGCAGGCCAGCGTGGTCTCCAGCGAGGTGTCGGGCAGCGCGGGAGATGACGTCGCCATAACCGACGAGAACGGCAGGACGCTTCTGCAATACACGGCCGAAAACAACTTCACCTGGGTGCTGGCCAGCAGCGCCGACATCCAAAACGGCAGCACCTACAAAGTGCTCGTGAACGGCGACGAAGTCGCCAGCCTGACGGCCAGCACCGAGAAGCAGTCGACCGGCATGGGCGGCGGCCAGGACGGCCAAGGCGACGGCCGGGGCGGCCAGAGAGATCAGGGACAGGGCGGCCAGGGCCAGGGCCCGCAAACGGACGCGAGCCAGGCGCAGCAGCAAAGCACCTCCACCGCGGCCTAGCCCCCAACCTCGAGGGCCTAGGGGCAGGTCGGGGCTGCGACCTGCCCCTAGGCCCTAGCGCATCTCGCGCTCGCGGCCTTCACGCCCTCACGGATTTTTCGGGATCGAGCGCCATCGACTGGAACCGCGCGGCCATGTAGTCGTCATCGAAGTTGCGGGCATAGAACTGCTCTATACCCGCATTGGGGACGTGACCCGCCGCCCGTGCGCCCCAATTATCGAGCGCCTGCAAGGTCATGGCCCCATTCACCAGCATGAGCACAGTGCATACGGTCGTCACGCTGAAGCGCCATCTCAGCGGGATGAGGTTGATCAGGCGCAGGAGCAACGGCAGGAGCAGCTTTATCCACGCCGTGCCGAGCAAGCCGAACAGAGAGGCGAACAGAAGGCAGGTCCGCCCGCCGAAGACATCTCCCAGGAATTGGTCGGAGTAATCCCACCCGCTCGCGCCGAAGGCGACCTCCATGAACCAGCTGACGAAATACTCGAATCCGCCGCCTATGATCGTGCAGACGAGGAAGATGAGAATGACGTTGCGATCCTTGAAACGGTTGAGCGCCACGGTCATGAGCACGGCGCCGATGCCGTAAATGGGCGAGAAGGGGCCCCAGAGCAGGCCCGCGCGATCCTGGAAGACCCCCGGGTCGTAGACCGTCATGTGCCAGATGTCCTCGATGATGAGGCCCAGGACGCTCGCCACGATGAAGATCCAGAACAGGTTGAAGAAGTCCAGGCGGATATAGCCCTCCCCCGGGTCGGCCAAACCGAGCGTGCCGATGCGAGCATGAGACTCGTCATCGAGCTGGCGCAGACGCGAGCGCAAAACGGACTCGTTGGCAAGAGAGGGATTGAGATAGGCGGAAAAGGCGGCCTGGGCGAGTACCTGGATGAAATTGAAGATGAGGATGGGGGCGATGCCGTAGAGCATAAGCTGGCAGACCGCCGAGACGACAGTGAGCGCGATGTTGACGTTGATGAGCACGCTCGCCGCGCCGCGACGCCCTCGAAGCAAGCGCACGCCGACCAGCAGGGAGAGCACGGAGGAGGCAAACGAAGCCGCCGCGGAGATGACGATCAGCGTTATCGTCGTGGCCGTGAGCTCCTTGAGCGTATCGGCCACCATGCCCACGTTGACGGTGGAAAGCACCGTCATGATGCCGGAGGCGATGCCGAGCGAGCCCGTCGCGATGAGGATGATGGCCAGGATGCGCAGCGCCAGGGGAAGCTGCGAGAAGCTGAGCGCCCTCATGCGGTCATGCACGATATCCATAATCTGCTCGCGGTCCTTCACCGTAAGCGGTTCGTCTTGGCAGCAAAGGCGCGCCATCTCGACGATGCGGCCGACATCGTGCTCGTCGAGCACGCCGTCGGCAACGACTTCGCGCGTCAAATCGAATAGGTCCTCCCGTGCCATGCGCCCCCCAAAATGCAGCTGTATCGGCAAGTTCTTCGGGGCCGTACTCTACTCCAATGGAGTCGCTCTGGCAAAGGGCATCTCCCGCGCCGCAAACGGCCGTCACTCGTACTCCAAGCCCTTTTCACGGATGAGGGCCCGCACCTTGCCGAGGGGCATCGGGCGAGAAAAATAATAACCCTGCACCCGATCGCAGCCGATTTCCGCCAAGAACTCCAAATGCTCGGACGTCTCCACGCCCTCCTGCAGCGACTCGACGCCGAGGCTGTGCGCACCTCGCACGATGTGCTCGATGAGCTTGGCGGAGCGCGGTTCCCGATCGAGCGTATGCAGGAACTCCAGATCGAGCTTCAGAACGTCGAATTCGTAGCTCAGCAGATTGTTGAGAGACGAATACCCGCTGCCGAAGTCGTCCACCCAGACCCGATAGCCAGTCTCGTGGAATCTGCGCACCTCTTGGATGAGCAGACTCGAGTTGCCGTTGAGGGCGCTCTCCGTAATCTCGATGTCGATCAGGTTCGCCGGGACGCCGAGGTCCCCCCGGTAGCGCTCGGCCAGATCGAAGATGTCGCAGAGCTCGAAATCGAGTTGCGAGAGGTTCACCGAGACGGGCACGACCTCCTCCCCCGCGGCGATGAGCGCGGCGAGGTCCTCGCAGACCCTCTTCATCACGAAGCTGTCCACCTTGTCGATGGTATGGAACTCCTCGAGCGTGGGCACGAACTGGGCGGGAGAGAGCGGACCCATCTTCGGGTCGTTCCAGCGGACCAGCGATTCGAACCCGCAGACCTTGCCCGTCTTCATACGCACGATGGGCTGGTAGACCACCTGCAGGTAGTTCTTCTCGGCGGCCTCGTTCACCGTTTCCACGACGTACTGCTGCAATCGGATGCGCTCGTAGAGATCGATGTCGTAGACGCCGTAGGGCATGTCGTAGCGGCGCTTGACCGTGTTGCAGGCGACACGCGCGTAATCGCAGGCGACGGCCACATCCGTGCAGGCATCTTCCAACCGGTAGATGCCCGCGTTCACGTCTACGCGGCCGTCCTCGAGCGCTCCGGCCATCTTCATGCCTACGCCCTCTATGCGCTTGGGAACATCGTCGACGGCCGTGAAGACGGCGAAATGGTCGTTGGAGAAGCGGGCGATACGGCCCTCCTCCTCGGGGAATTCCCCCACGAGCAACGTGGCCATCTGACGGAGCAGGTCGTCGCCGCGCTGGAATCCGCGGCTCTCGTTGACCATCTTGAAGTTCGCGATGTCGAAATGGACGAAGGTGAAATCGTGTTCGGCGCGCTGCTGCCCATCGTCGATGATCTTCTGCACATCGTCGAGGAAGGCGTTCATCTTCAGAAGTCCCGTCAAGGAGTCGGTCTCCTGGTTCAACGAGGCTATCTGCGCCTCTGCGAAGCTGTTACGGGTGCGGCTGTAGAAATCGTCTTTGTCGACGTCGACGATATAGACGTAGAAGAACTGCCTGCCGTCCCGTCCGTGGAGCAGATGGCCGAAATCCTCGATGTAGCGTATCTGGCCCTGCTTGGTCCGTATGCGGTAGCGCACGTAGTCGTGATTTTTCTCGGCCGATTGGGTCTGCGCCTTGATGGCCCGCTCCACCCTCTCGAGGTCATCGGGATGCACCATGCCCATGAAACTGTTGCGGGTGTACTCGCGGAATTCGGCCATCGTCTTGCAGCCGAACAGCTCGATTACGTTCTGCTCGGCGAAGTAGATTTCCTCATCGCCGAAAGCGCTGTAGATGAAAAACCCGCCCGGCAGGCCCGTCGGGATGATGTTCTCGTCGGGTTCGAGGACACGCCCCGCGCCGATCGTCTTGTCGTCCATGCTCGTTCCTCCCAGTTTTCGAGCTATTTTACTCTTGTCAACAGGGAGGATGCGGACATATGGGGTGAGCGTGCTAATTCTTGTTGTAACCCGTGTAAATCGTCAGCACTAGACAGATTACGGCACCCCAGGCGAAGAACCTGTGCAGCTTCATCGGCTTGCTGAATTCGTTTTCCATGAGCATACCCCTACGCTCTCGAGTCTTCCGGAAGCAGCGGCATCGTGCTGGCCGCCGTTATGGCCACCGTGCTTATATTGTGCAGATAGGCCCCCGTCATCGGCGCGAGGACACCGGCGACCCCCAACACGATGAGCGCAGTGTTGAATCCCACGATAAAGCGGTAGTCTCCGTTGATGCGCGCCATCAACGCGCTCGCGATGCGGCGCATGTGGACGAGCGAATCGAGGTGCGCGTTCTGAACGGCGACGTCGGCGACGGCGCGGGCGATATCGCTTGCATCGTTCAGGGCCACGGACACGTCGGCTGCCGCCAGGGCAG
Organism: uncultured Denitrobacterium sp.; assembly: GCA_905236045.1. GTDB lineage: Bacteria > Actinomycetota > Coriobacteriia > Coriobacteriales > Eggerthellaceae > Curtanaerobium. The sequence continues at coordinate 2,111 of CAJOOG010000021.1, read as the reverse complement.
GCGAGTCGTTGATGCCGTCTCCCACCATGATCACGCGATGGCCCGCGGCCTTCAGGTCCTCCACGTAGCCGGCCTTGTCCTCCGGGAGCACTTGCGCGTGGTATTCGTCGATGCCGATTTCATTCGCTATCGTGCGAGCGCAGATCTCGGAGTCGCCGGTGAGCATGACGGTCTTCTTGATGCCCAGCTCGTGCAGGCGGGCGATCGTGGCCGCGGCGGAGGGGCGCACCGGATCGGAGACGCACAGCACGGCGCGCAGCTTGCCGTCGATGGCCATGAAGACGGTACTGGCCGTGGGCGCCTCCTTCTCCAGGCGCCGCACCAGGCCCCGCGGACGCGCGATCTTGTTGTCCTCGAAGATGAAGTGGGCGCTGCCGAGCAGCACCTGCTTGTCGTCGATATTGCTCGCTATGCCGTGCGCCACGATGTAGTCCACTTCCCCGTGGTTTTCATCTTCGTGGTGCAGGCCGTGCTCTTTGGCGCATTTCACGACGGCGCGCGCGAGGCTGTGCGGATAATGCTCCTCCAGGCAGGCGGCCAGGCGCAGCATCTCCTCCTCGTCCTCGCCATCCATGACTATGATCTTCCCCACCGCGGGCGATGCCTCGGTCAGCGTGCCGGTCTTGTCGAAGACCACCACTTCGGCGTCGGCCAGGGCCTCGAGGTACTTGCCGCCTTTCACGACGATGCCACGGTTGCTGGCCTCGCGCATGGCGCTCATCACGGCTACCGGCGTCGAGAGCTTGATAGCGCAGGAGTAGTCCACCATGAGCACGCTCGTGGCCTTGGCGATATTGCGCGTGAGGGCCAGCACGGCGAAAAATCCCAAGAAGCTGAAGGGCACGAGCCTATCCGCCAGATGCTCGGCGCGGCTCTGCACGCCGGCCTTCAATTCCTGCGACTCTTCCACCATGCGCACGATATGGTCGATGCGGCTGGCGCCGGGCAGCGCGTCGGTGCGCACGATCAGGTTGCCGTCCTCGATGACGGTGCCGGCGAAGACGGTGCTGCCCGCGTGCTTGTGGACCAGGGCGGATTCGCCGGTCATGCTGGCCTCGTTGAATTCCCCCTCGCCTTCCACGACCGTGCCGTCCACGGGCACGCTCGATCCGGTGCGGATGCGCAACAGCTGACCCACGCGCACGTCCTCCATGCGCATTTCGAAATCCTCGCCGTCGGAATCCACGCCCCACACGGTCTCCGCACGCACCAGCAGGCTCTCCTGCAAGGCGATGCGAGTGCGGGCATTGACGTGCTCCTCGAGCGTCTCGGAGATCTTCAGCAGGAACATGACCGAGCTGGCGCTGCGGAAGTCGCCCTGCAGCATGGCCGCGGTTATGGCAGTGGCGTCAAGCACCTCGACCGTCATCTGGCCGCGAACGAGCGCCGAGACCCCCCTCGCGATGAAGCCGATCGACTCGAGCACGGTCCAGACGATCTGCACCGGCATCGGCAAGAGCAGGCGCCGCGCCGCCCGTGCCGCCGTCATAACCAGAAGCTTGCGGACGAAGCGGCTGTTCTCGCGGTTTCCGTCAAGCTCCGTATCCGACTCCACGCTCGGCAGGTTCAGCACGCTCAGGCCATCCATCACGGCAATCGCCTTCTCGCGGGCGGTCTCGCAGCCGGGCTGGTAGACCACCAGCACGCTGCCGTTGACGGGACGCGTCTGCACTTCGAGCACGCCATCGACCGCACGCAGTTCCTCCGCGATGCCGTTGGCTTCCGCGGCGTTCATCGCGCCGCCGCCGCAACGTAGGCGCAAGCGTCCGGGAATATCCTGTTTGATCGTGTAGAGCATAGGTCCGCTTCCTTCTTCGCATCCTCTTCGCACCGACCCGCCCTCGGGCGCGAACACCCGGGGATGAGCGCGAAAAGGGAAAGGGCGCGCAACGCGCGTCCCGACGATTCGCCCTCTCGCGGGGGGAGAGCCTCGCAGCCCTCCCCGTCGAGAGGATCTACTTGGTCTTGCGCGCGGCCCTGCCCGTGGTCTTCTTCGCAACCGTCTTGGAAGCGGCGACGGGCTTGCCGTCGACTTCGGCCACGACCTCCTCGCGGATCTGCTCCTCCATCGCGGCCAGACGCTCGTCCACACCCGCCTGGATGCGGCGGGC
>CAJOOG010000020.1 GCA_905236045.1 uncultured Denitrobacterium sp. | reverse complement strand
CCCGCCCGCGCCCGCATGCGGCCACCCGCCCGCGTCCGCCCGCCCGCGTCCGCATGCGGCCCGCGGGTTTATGGAATCTGGACGCTTTGCAGCCGCTTGTGACAGGGGCAGCGTAAAATTTCTGCGCTAGGCAGTTTTTCGAGGTTAGGCGGCCCCACCGATGATGAAGTTCAAGATCGCGAACGTGCTTCTCTCCGACGATCCCCAGTTCCTCTACGCCCCTGCGCTGCTGTGCCGCGCCGACAGGCCTTTCAGCCGTAGCTCGCAGGGCGACGATGCCTGGACTTTCTCCGCTCGGGGCTCCTTCGATTTCACCACCTTCTTCAACGCCCTCTCGGTGGCCAAGTGGCGCAAGTACACGGTCGCGGAGGGGTTCGGGCTCCATCTGCAGGTGCGCGGCGGCGCTTGCTCGATCACGCAGACGTGGGCGGATTCCTTCAGCTGGTACAGCTCCCGCATCGAGGAGACGCGCATCGAGGTGCCCGCATCGGATACGTGGCTCGACATCGAGGTCGACCTGGCTTCCGTGTCCAATGCGGCGGTGGAGGGCTTCATCCTGGAAACGCAGGGGGACGTGGAGCTGCGCGGCGGCTATTACTATGCCTCCGTGCCCGAGGACGGGGTGCGCGAGGTCGAGCTGGCGCTGTGCACCACCACCTTCAAGAAGGAAGAGTTCATCACCCGCAACATCGAGCTGGTGAAAAAGGAGATCCTGGACTCGCCGGAGCCCATCGCCGAGCATTTCCACATGCACGTGGTGGACAACGGCCGCACGCTCGATCCCTCGCGGCTCGAAGGGCGCAACGTCTCGATCTACCCCAACGACAACGTGGGCGGTGCAGGCGGCTTCGCACGCGGGATGATCTGCGCCATGGAGCAGGAGCCCAAGGCCACCAACGTGTTGCTGATGGACGACGACGTGCTCATCTCGGCGGAGAGCATCATCCGCACCTTCAACCTGCTCCGCATCGTCAACGACGTCTATTCCGGGGCGTTTCTCTCCGGCGCCATGATGAACATGGACGAGCCCAACATCCGTTGGGAGGACATGGGTTTCATCGGCCGCAACGGCAAGTACTACCCGCTCAAGCCGATGGGGCGCATGGATGTGCTCAACGATTTGGTGGAGAGCGAGACCTTCGACATCCCGTCGTATCTGCCGGGCTACGAGGACCAGGCGCAGCACTACGCGGCGTGGTGGTACTGCGTGATTCCGATGTCTGCAATCGAGGAGAACGGGCTGCCTCTACCCATCTTCGTGCGCGGAGACGACGTGGAGTACTCGCGCCGCTGCAAGCCGGAATTCATGACGCTCAACGGCATCTGCGTGTGGCATCTTTCGTTCCACCTGCGCTATAACGCCGCCCAGGAGCGCTACCAGATGACGCGCAACTGCTTCATCGGGCAATTCACGACCGACATAGCCGAGGAGGAGTGCTTCGAGGCGGATTTGAAAAAGAACGTCGAGCTCGAGCTGAAGAAATTCAATTACGCCAGCGCCGAGCTCATCTTGCAGGGTTTCGAGGATTTCCTGAGAGGACCGGAGTGGATCATGCGACCCAACGCGCAGAAGGCGTTCATGGACGCCAATGCCGCCTCCGAGAAGCTCAAGCCCCTCGAAGAGGTGTATGCCGAGGCGTCCGAGATGGGCATCGACCTGCAGGGTCTGACCGTGTGGAACATCGAGCGCGACCTGAGCAGGACCCGCTTCGAGCGCGCTGCGGACTACCTTACGGTGAACGGCCAGCGCTTCGGCGGGGAAATCTACACCAAGCACGGCAAGGTGGCCGTCATCGGCACGGCGGGCTGGCTCTATCCCGCGGGCAAGATTCGCCAGGCGGACACCATAGTGGCGATCGACCCACCGAATCGTGCGGGCATCATCCGCCGCAAGGACGGCAAGCGCTTCGAGGCCATCATGAGGCGCTACAAAGACGATCTGCGCGTCTACAAGGCGAAGAAACGCCAGCTGAAGAAGGAGTATGCCGCGGCCCGCGCGGAGATGACCACGGTGGCGTTCTGGAAGGATTATCTAGGGATATAGCTCGCGGTCCCGGCGGGAGGATGGGCGTGCTGCTCCTAGCGCATTGCGCGTTCATAGCGCTGCTCTGCGGCATCGTCCCTATGGCCTGCGGGCTTTCCGGAATCTCCTTTCCGTGGCAGATGAAGATAGGAGCTGCGAAATGAAGGGCATCATATTGGCGGGAGGCAGCGGTACGCGCCTCTATCCGCTTACGACCGTTACCAGCAAGCAGCTGCTGCCGGTCTACGACAAGCCGATGATCTACTACCCGCTTTCGGTGCTCATGATGGCCGGCATCCGCGACATCCTCATCATCAGCACGCCGGCGGACCTGCCCAAGTTCGAGCGTCTTCTGGGCTGTGGCGGGCAGTTCGGCGTGAATTTGAGCTACGCAGAGCAGCCTTCCCCCGACGGGCTGGCGCAGGCCTTCATCATAGGGGAGGATTTCATCGACGGGGCGCCGTGCGCGCTTATCTTGGGCGACAACATCTTCTACGGCAACGGCATCAAGCGTCATCTGCGGGCTGCCGTCTCCGCCGCGGAGGAGAGGAGCGGGGCCACGATCTTCGGCTACCATGTCGAGGATCCGGAGCGCTTCGGGGTGGTGGAGTTCGATGCGGACTTCAACGCCGTCTCCATCGAGGAGAAACCGGCGCATCCCAAGAGCAGCTACGCGGTGACGGGCCTGTATTTCTACGACAGCCGCGTCTGCGAGTTCGCCAAGCAGGTGCGTCCCAGCCGACGCGGCGAACTCGAGATAACCTCGCTCAACCAGATGTATCTGCGCGACGGCAGCCTTACGGTGGACATCCTGGGGCGTGGATACGCCTGGCTGGACACCGGCACGATGGAGAGTCTCTTCGAGGCGGGCGCCTTCGTCCGCGCCGTCGAGCGCAGTCAGGGAATGCCCGTGAGCATAGTGGAGGAGATAGCCTTCGAGAACGGCTGGATTGACCGAGAGCAGCTTCTCGAGGCGGCGGATCGCTACACGAAAAGCGACTACGGCAAGCATCTGCGCGCCGTGGCCGCGGGCGGCATCGTCCCGCCTCGGAACCGCGCCTGAGGAGGGGTCGGCATGGAATTCGAGAAACCCCTCGGCGCTCAGCTGACCAACATACCCGGCATGCTGGTATTCGACCTTTCAGTGCACGGCGATGCCCGCGGATGGTTCAAGGAGAATTGGCAGCGCGCCAAGATGGTCGAGCTCGGGCTGCCGGACTTCGGGCCTGTGCAGAACAACATCAGCTTCAACGCGAGCCGCGGCGTGACGCGGGGCATCCATGCGGAGCCCTGGAATAAGCTCATCAGCGTGGCCGCGGGAAGCGTCTTCGGGGCGTGGGTGGACTTGCGCCCCGGTGAAAGCTGCGGCGAGGTGTTCACCTGCGTGCTGGATGCTAGCAAGGCGGTATACGTTCCACGCGGGGTGGGGAACAGCTATCAGGCGCTCGAGGACGGCACCGCCTATACGTATCTGGTCGATGCGCATTGGTCGGCGCAGCGCAAGGGCGAATACACCTTCGTGAACCCGGCCGATCCCTCGCTCGACATCGATTGGCCCATCCCCTTGGAGGAAGCCGCTCTCAGCGAGGCCGATCGTGCTCATCCGATGCTGGCGAATGCGAAGCCGATGGAGCCGCTGCGTATCTTAGTCACAGGGGGGAAGGGGCAACTCGGTTCGGCCTTGGAAAACCTGACCAGGATACGAGGACTTGCCGGGTGGGAATTCGTCGACCTGCCTGACCTAGATATTACCTCGAGGGAACAACTGGCCAAGATAGACTGGCCAAGATATTCGACCATTGTCAACTGCGCGGGTTACACGGCCGTGGATGCGGCGGAGCTTGATCGGAACCGCTCGACGGCTTGGGCGGTGAATGCGAGGGGCGCGGCCAATCTGGCCAAGATCGCCGTCGAGCAGAATCTTACCCTGGTCCACCTTTCGAGCGACTACGTCTTCGACGGCACGTTCGATTGGCATAGCGAAGAAGAGGAGCTTTCTCCGTTGGGCGTCTACGCGCAGACGAAGGCCGCTGCGGATGCTGCGGTGGGCGTGGTGCCCCGGCACTACATCGTGCGGACAAGTTGGGCCGTGGGGAACGGCAAGAACTTCGTGCGGACCATGTGCGGTCTTTCGGACCGATGCGCCCTGCCCGAAGACGAACCCGGGTATCTAGCGCAGGTTAGCGTGGTGGACGATCAGGTGGGCAGGCTTACCTTCATGTCCACGCTCGCGCGTGCCATCGTGCACCTGATCGAGACCGGGGCTCCCTTCGGCACCTACAACGTGTCGAATGGCGGAGAGCCCGCCAGCTGGTACGAGATAGCGCGTCGCGTGTTCGCTCTAAGGAACGGCAACGAGGATGCGGTCCGCCCCGTAAGCGCTCAAGACTATGCTGCGGACTCTGCGGGTCCCGTGGCTCCTCGTCCGCCTTCGAGCCTGCTCGATTTGTCCAGGCTCGAGGCGACGGGGTTTAAGCCCGCGCGTTGGGAAGACGAGCTGGAGGCGTATCTGCGATGAAGTGCCTTCTCGTCATTCCCGCCTACAACGAGCAAGAGAACATCGAGCGCGTGGTCGACGAGCTCGTCGAGCATCATTCAGGATATGATTATGTTATCGTTAATGATGGTTCGCGTGACGATACCGCGCGAATTTGCCGTGAGCGCGGTTATCGTTTCATAGACCTGCCGGTGAACCTGGGTCTGGCCGGTGCCTTCCAGGCCGGCTTGAAATACGCTCATATAAATGGTTACGATATCGTTATCCAGTTCGATGCCGACGGTCAACATCTCCCAATGTACCTGGACGACTTGGTCGCAGCCTTGGAAGATAACGATATAGTTATAGGGTCTCGTTATGGCTCCGACTCGCAGCCCAAGGGCCTGCGCGGCTTCGGCAGTGCGCTCATCAGCGGGATGATTCGTCTGACCACCGCCGCCGTCATCCACGACCCCACCTCCGGCATGCGTGCCTACAACCGCCGCATGATCGAGGAGCTGGCGAGCGGCCCGAACCTGGGCCCCGAGCCCGATACCATTTCGTACCTCGTCAAGAAGAGGGGCGCCCGTGTCGTGGAGGTGCCCGTGGCGATGGCGGAGAGGCTGGCGGGGGAGAGCTACTTGAACCTGCGCAGATCCGCCTCCTACATGATGCGCGCCGCGCTCTCCATTCTGCTCATCCAATTCTTCAGATAGGTCCTCGCCATGTCCTCACCCATGCGCATTCTGCTGCTCGCCGCCGCCATCCTGCTCTTCGTTTTCATGCTCCGCAGCATCAAGAAATCGAAGATGCGCATCGACGACTGCCTGTTCTGGGTGCTGTTTACCCTGCTTATCCTGCTTCTGGGCATCTTCCCCGACATAGCCATGGACCTGGCCTTCGCGCTGGGCGTGCAGTCTCCCGTGAACTTCGTCTTCCTGTTCTTCATCGGCGTGCTGCTCCTGCGGGATTTTGCACTGAACCGCCGCATATCGCAGCTGGAGAACAAGGTCGCGGAACTGGCGGAGCAGACCGCCGTCAACCAGCTCGACCATTACGAGCGCGCCCGCGCCGCACGTGCCGCCCGCGACGACCGCGCCGCACGTGCCGCCCGCGACGACCGCGACTGAGCCGGGCGGACGGTACCAGCCTGACGCCGGCAATCAGGTTATCCGCGTCAGCTTGGCTGCCTGCGTCTGCGCTGCCTGCTTCCCTGAACAAGCTTATTGAATAAACTGCTGTTCGGCAAAGACAAAGGGTCCTCATGCCCGTAAAATAGACGGGTAGGGCTCAAACGCGGAGAGGGGGTTCTCATCATGGCGAAGCGGAAACGGACCGGCGGCGTGTCCCTCCGGGTTCGCGCGACGGTTTGCGCAGTGGCGCTTTTGTGCGCGGGCATCGCCGGCGTGGGTGCGCTGAATGCGGGTGTGCAACCCCAGGACCTCGCGGCGTCGGATAACCCGGCGCAACAGCAGACCGCCGACGAGGGCCAGGCTGCAGAGCCCTTGCCGGAGAGCCGGGTTTCGGCTGGCATGCCGTTGTCGGACGGGCAGCTCGACGAGCAGGAGGCTTCTCGGGATGCCGCCGCGGCGGATGAGGCTGCGCAGGCCGCGGACGGGAACGCGTCCGTTAGCGCCTTTGCTTCCGTCGGCGAGGCGCGTCCGCAGCAAGAGCAGTCCGACTTCGAAGCCCTGCCGACCGACGAGGAGCTTCCCGCCCACGAGGATGCCAGCGTGTTGGCGCAAGTGGCGGAAGGCATCTCCCTCGCGCAGCTTCAGCAGATGCTCCAGGATGTCGAAGGGGTGGATACGAGCGGCGTCTCCGAAGGCGACTTGAACCTGGGCCTGGCGCCGTTGACGATTACCGACGGCACGTCGATTGCGCAGATGGCCGAAAAGCTCGAGACGATTCCCGGCATAGACGGCGCGCAGCCCAACTACCGCTACACGATTGCGGCAGAGGGCTCTGCTGAATCCAAGCCCGCCGACCTCGCCGACTCCGCCGGCATCGCCGCCACCGCCGACGCTGCCGCCCTGGCGGACCTCTCTGCCCAGATGAGCCTCAACGACCCGGATGCAGGCCAGCAATGGGGCCTCGAGAGCGTCAACGCGCCTGCGGCGTGGGATACGCTCGACAGCCTCGGCAAACTCGACGCGGATGTATCCGTTGCGGTCATCGACACCGGCGTCCAGGTCGACCACGAAGACCTCAAGGGCACGATTAAGGCCACGCATTACATTTCCAATTCGGATACGAGCAAGGTGGACTCCAGCGTCACGAGCGTCGAAGACGTCGTCGGCCACGGCACCCATGTGGCTGGCATCGTTTCCGCCGAGGCCAATAACGGCGTCGGTGTTGCCGGCGTTTCCTACAATGCCGGTCTCGTAGCCGTGAAGGCCTCGTTGAGCGATACGGACGCGAGCCATCTCGATAGCTTCGATACCGCTTCCCTCTACGCCGCCTACAAATGGCTGCTCGGGAAGGACCCCGAAGACGAAACGCAGACGGTGGCCGAGAAATACAACGTCAAGGTCATCAACATGAGCATCGGCGCTTTTGACGACAACGGCTCCGCCAACACGCGCACCCCGAATAAGCACAGGGACGAAATCCTCGTGGAGGAAATCGACTCCGCGGCCGAGGCGGGAATTCTAACCGTCTGCGCTGCGGGCAATAATTCCAAAACGCATGCCGTTCCCTTTGCCGTCTATCCGGGCGATTGCTCCACGGCCCTCTCCGTCATCAACCTGACGACCAACGACGACAGCCAGAACAAGAACGCCGACGGCGGGGCTTTCAACGCCGTCAACGGGGTCTATCTCTCCAACACCTCGAACTACAACGTCGAAGGCACCACAGCCGACTCCGAGGCCACGAAGGACATTTCCGCTCCCGGCACTGCTATCTACAGCACGGTTTGCTCTGGCCTCTACGGGAAAAAATACGGGAACAAATCCGGCACATCCATGTCTTCCCCGATGGCGGCGGGCGTGGCGGCCCTCGTCTACAAGGCGGACGGGGACCTCACGGCCGCCCAGGTCAAGTCCATCTTGGAGGATACAGCTACCGACCTGGGCACATCGGGCTGGGATCGCTATTACGGCTACGGCGAAGTGAATGCGCAGGCGGCGGTGAAGGCCGCTGTTGCGGGCGCGGAAGTAACAGGGCCTAAGGCGGTGGCCACAGGGTCGGCGGCCACCTACCGCGTCGAGGCGAAGGACGGCGTAAATGGCCTTTCCTGGACATGGGAAAGCTCGGATACGACCGTTGCGACCGTCTCGCAGACTGCCGGTTCGGACACTGCCGAGATTACGGGCGTCAGCCCGGGGACGATCACCCTCACCGCGACCGCCTCCAAGGATGGCGTCGACTACTCGGGGTCCATGGAGGTGGTGGTCGCCTCCATCGAGGGCGCGGACGCGGTCTTCAAAAGCTCTTCTTCCAGCTACAGCGTCGAGCCTTCGGGTGCTCTTTCCTGGACCTGGTCGGTTGACGATCAGAGCATAGCCATGGTCGGCTCCTCGTCCGGCACGCTCCGCGCGAGCGCGCAGAATGGGGGCGTCGTCACGCTGCGGGCCACCTGCACGTCGGATACCGATGTTACGCTGACCAAGGAAGTCGTGGTCGCGGCGAAGCCCACCTTCAATGGCGACTCGCTCATTGTCTATAACGGCCTTGCGGAAGCCTTCGGCTATACGAACAACGACGATCTCGGGCTTACGTGGCAATGGAGCTTTACGGACGATAACGCCTCCAAATACGCGAGCATCGACAAAGACACCGGCCTGCTCGCCGCCAACGACGAAGGAGAAGAGGGCAGCGTCTACCTGAGGCTCACTTGCGTGAAGTATCCGGATTTGGTTGCAGACTACTCGAAGCCTATCTCCATCCAGAACCCCTACGTTTCGGGGGAGAGCCCGATCTCCTACGGTTCGACGAGCAACTGCAGCGTCGTGAGCTCTGCGAGCTCTTCGGTGCCAAAAAACGTGTCAATCGCCTGGTCCGTTGCAGACGGTTCTCCGGCCGCCATCGATGAGGCGACCGGAGAGCTCACGCCGGCGGGTTCGGGCTTCGTCACCGTGAAGGCGGCCATTTCCGATCAGAGCGGCCGCTCAATCGAGCGCACGCTCGAAGTGCTCGTCAACGACAACATCGAAGGGCCCGCCTATGTGCTGACGGGCGCCGATGATAAACACTACGAAGTCGGAGATTCCTCCGAGGGCTGGACTTGGTCCATAGAGCGGGATGCGGATCAGACGGGCAGCACCATCGACTCCTCCACGGGGTCTTTCACCGCGGGCACCGCCCCGGGCACGGTTGTGCTCGCCGCTGCCAAAGCGGGCGCGGCGACGCAGTACTACCAGGTGCAGGTGATGACGGCCTCCGTCTATGGCAGCGCTCAGATCACGTCCGGATATTGGGAAGAGTTCGGCATCTCCACCTCGATTGCGGGCCTCGAGTGGAAATACGAGGTGGAAGGCACCGAATACGTTTGCGTCGCCCCGGTGACGACCGGGCGTCCGGAGAAGAAGACCTCCGGGACCCTCTCCTCCGATTCGCAGTATTTGCTCTGCGGCGCGGAATCCGCCTCGACCTTCACCATAACCCTCACGTGCGAGCAGTGCTCCGACATCGTTTTGACCAAGGAGGTCAAAGTGGCCTCGCCCGGGGACATCGTCTCTGCGGGCGACACCATCCACAAGGTTAACGGAACCGATACCTCGGTGCTGACGTACGGCGATACGGATACGTATTCCGTTGAGGTTTCGGGCGACGAATATAAGAGCTGGACCTGGACCTTCTCTTCGTCCAACTCGGACGTGCTGAAGATCGACGAGGGCACGGGCGCGGCCGAGGCCGTCGGAGCAGGCACGGCGCGCATCACCGCTACTTACGCGGACGAAAAGAAGGGCATTTCGATTCGCGTGTATATGGACGTGAGAGTTTCCACGAAGAAAATCGCCTTCCCCACAGGAGCGAATCTGACCTACAACGGCGAAGAGCAGACTGGCGTCGCGGCGGGGGAGGGCTACACGGTGACACACGGAACTGGGACGAATGCGGGAAGCTATACGGCTGTGGTGAAGCTGAGCAGTTCCAACTACGCTTGGGAGGACGGCTACTCAGCCTGGTGGTGGCAATACTCCATCTCCTGGACCATCTCGCCCAAGCCCATCTCGGCGCCGACGGCGGCTGAGGGGCTGGTCTACGATGGCAAGTCCCAGACCGGGGTCGCGGCGGGGGAGGGCTATGCCGTCTCGGGAGGTTCCGCGACCGACGCGGGCTCCTACACCGCCACCGTCACCCCCGACGCCAACCACGTCTGGTCCGATGCCGCGACCACGGCGGAGAAGACCGCCTCCAAGTCTGTTTCCTGGTCCATCGGCCAGGCGAAAAACGCCATAACCGTTTCCACGAGCGCGGTCGCGCTCACGGGCAAGATCGCCAAGGCGCAATCCTTTACCCGCACGGCCACGGCCACCTCCGGCAAGATCAACTACAAGACCGGCAACTCGTCCGTGAAGGTGTCCGCCGCGGGCAAGGTGACCGTGCCCGAGAACTTCTGCGGCACGACCAAGATAACCGTCAGCTCGCCCGCCACGACCAATTATCAGGCTGCCTCCGTGAAGACCTACACCGTGCGCGTCTATCCTGCCCGGATGACAGTGAAGAAGTTGACCTGCGTGAAGACCCGTTCGATTAAGGTGACGTGGACCAAGATGACCGGCGCCGACGCCTACCAGGTTCGCTATCGGGTGAAGGGCACGAGCAAGTGGAAGACCAAGAAAATCGCCTCCACGAAGGCCGCCTGGAAGATAGGCGGCTTGAAGAAGGGCAAGACCTACCAGGTCCAGATTCGCGCCTACGACAAGCAGACCAAGACCTGGGGGACCTGGAGCAAGTCGAAGGCCGTGAAGGTGAAGAAGTAAGAGAGAACATTCGCCTCGACGGTTCGCGAAATCGCTGGTTTTCCTGCGGAAAGGGTGGCGTAGGAGAGGCTGGCGGAGTACTATATCGGGAATGCAAAACGCGGAGAACGGCGGGGCGCTATGCAGGACGGCGGCAAGCAGAGACGGCGCAAGCCCGGGCAGGCGATCCGGGCGCTCGTGTGCGTGTTTGCCCTTGTCGGCGTATGCGTTGCCACATCCGTCGCGCTGACGGCCGAAGCGCCGTTCGGCCTGCGCTCGGCGCAGCGGGTGCAGGCCCTCGAAAGCGCCGAATCTCCCGAAGGCTCGCAGGCGGATCCAGCCGCAGCGGGGCGGGCCGCAGACGGCCAGGATGCAGCCGTAGCGGGACGGGCCGCGCCCGCAGGCGACATCTCCGCGGTTGCGCCATCTCGTGCGCCCGCAGATGCCTCGTCGTCCGCCGCGCCCGCCGAGACAGCCTCCCCCGTCACCTTCACGCCGGCCCAGCCCGTATCCGCTTCGACGGCAAACCACTACGACGAACTTGCGGAGGGCTCCTACGTGCCCGAGGAGGTCCTCGTCTTCTTCAACGACGGCGTAACGCCGGAGCAGACCGCGCGGAAGTTGGAGGTCTTCGGCTTCGTCGCCGATGCCGCGCTCGAAGACGCGGATGCGGATGCCGGCTTCGTCAAGGTCTCGCTGGCTCGGGGCTCGGACGTCGTGCAATGCGTCAACGCGCTCATCGACGCCGGTTTCGATGCGGAGCCCAACCTCATCCTGCATATAGCGGATGAGGAAGGAGCCGCCGTGCCCGCGGCCGATGCATCCGCGGCCTTCACCCTCAACGACGCGCGGTCCGGCAGCCAGTGGGCGCTCGACTCGTATTCCCTCGACGCCTTCAACGCCTGGGACGTCATCATGGCGGCGGCCGTGCCCGAGCACACCGTATCGGTCGCGGTCATCGACACCGGCTGCGACATGTCGCACGAGGACCTGCAGGGTAACTTCATCTCGGACTCTTCCGCCGACGGCTACGTCAGCCACGATGCCTACAACGAAGACGAGGCCGTGGAAGACGGCAATGGCCACGGCACTCATGTGACGGGCATCATCGCCGCCCGCGCGAACAACGAGATAGGCGTGGCGGGCGTGGCGGGCAATTGCGCCGCGGTCATTCCCGTTCAGGCCAGCAACTCCGACGGCGACTTCTCCATTGATGCCGTCGTCCGGGCCCTCGATTGGATTTACGATAATGCCGATACGTACAACATCCGCGTCGTGAACATGAGCATCGGCTCCAATCCCGATGATGGCAACGCGAACTATTCTTACAAATCCTCGTACAGGAACGGGTCGATCGTCCAGGGCATCGGCAAGCTCTACCGGAAAGGCATCTCCGTGGTCTGCGCGGCGGGCAACTATGCCCAGACGGCCAACGGCCCCTACTGGAATTACCCCGGCGACTACGCGGCGGCCTCCTGCACGAACGTCATCTCGTTGGGGCTCGACGACGGCAACGGAAGCTTAACTACGGACTACCGCTCCCGGCGTGCGGCGTACAGCAACTACAACGTCCCGGGCACGACCAACAAGGAGATAAGCGCTCCGGGAACGGCCGTCATCAGCACGCTCACGGGCGGTGGATACGGCAGCAAATCCGGCACTTCCATGGCGTCTCCCCAGGTGGCGGGCATCGCGGCCTTGGTGCATGCGAAGCGAGAGGCGGCAGACTCCACGGACGCTCCCACGCCGGCCGAGGTCGAGAGCATCCTCGCTTCCACGGCCACTACGCCGGGCACCACCACGCTCCAAGGCGGTTTCGACGAAGACTTCGGCTACGGCGAGGCAAGCGCCGCCTACGCGGTTGCGGACGATACGGGCTATCTGGCGGGAGAGCGCGATCTGCTCGTGGGCGGCAGCGTTTCCCTCGTGCCCAATCAGGGCGGCCAGGCGGGCGATGCCTCCGCCTTCACCTGGACCAGCTCGAACGAGGAAGTCGCCACGGTCGCGGACGGCGTGGTCTTTGGCGTCGGCGCGGGAGAGGCCATCATCACCGCCCGAAACGCGGATGGCACCGCCTTCGCCACCCAGACGGTTGCCGTCTACGAGGCGTCCTTCACCGCCGCGAATTCCATTCCCTTCGAGAGCGGCACCACCTACGATCTGGGCTTTAGCGCCAGCAGCGGCAGTTGGAGCCTCTCCTCCGGCGACGCCTCCATCGCCACCGTCTCCAACCGGGGCGTCCTCACGCTCGTCGCGCTCGGCGAGGTCACCATCACCGCCACGCTCGACTCCAATCCGAACCTCGTCGCAACGTGCACGGTAAGGGTGCGCGAGCCCCTGCCCGAGCTGACGGGCGCCGCGCTCGCCTCCGACAGCTTCACCTACACCGGGTCCTTCCAGACACCCACGCCCATCCTCTACCTGGACGAGGTGGCAACGCAGAGTTGGGAGAGAGGGTCGCGGATAGAGAGCAGCTCCTCCGAAGGCGGCTACCGCACGGTGCTCACCTACCCGGATTTGGGGGTAACCGTCACCTATTCGAACAATCGCGACGTCAGCACCGCGCAGGCGCCCTTCACCGTGGAGATAGTCTCGGACGGGACGGCCTTCGAGCCGGGTAGCGTCGTCATCGACTCTGCGAGCATCGTGCCGCTCGGCATCGAGGGCGCGACCATTGCGCTGGAAGGCGCCCAGGACGGCGAGCTCTCCTTGGTCTACACCGGCTCCGCCCTCGAACCCGCGATCGTCGACGTCCGGACGGCCACGGGGATTTTGCTCGGCGCCGCGGATTACGAAGCGAGCTACGCGGACAATGTGAACGTCGGCACGGCAACGGTCGTCCTCGAAGGACGGGGGAACTTCGAAGGCACTGCCAGCACGACCTTCGCCATCGCGCCGAAGCCCGTCGCCGCTCCCGTCGCCGCCGAGGGCCTGGTCTACAACGGGCAGGAGCAGACCGGCGTCGCATCCACGGGCGAGGGGTACACGGTTTCGAACGGCACGGCCACAGAGGTTGGCGATTACACGGCTGTGGCCACGCTGGATTCCAACTACGCTTG
>CAJOOG010000019.1 GCA_905236045.1 uncultured Denitrobacterium sp. | reverse complement strand
CCCGCCGCAGAGCCGCTGGCCGACGAATCCGCCGAAGTGCCGCTGCCGGCAGCCGCCGCGGCGGAGGCGGAAGCAGCTGCCGCCGCAGCAGCGCTTGCGCCGCCCGATGCGGCGGAGCCGGCCGCCGCAGAGCCGCCCGTGGCCGCCGCAACGCTGGAAGAACCGTCTGACGCGCCGCCGGAATCCGATGTGCCGGAAGAAGCGCTCGCCTTGCCGCTCGAGCCGCCGGTCCCACCAGCTACGTAGGCGATGCACAGGTTGCCGCCTTCGCTTTCGTCCTCTATCGAATAAGCCGAGATGGAAACGGTGATATAACCGTCTTTGTCGGGCTCGTGCACCGCAGATTGGGTGAGCTTGCCGCTCTTCAGGTAGAACAAGCGCACCTTCGAGTTATCGTAGCCGCTGCCCACGTAAAGCTTGAGCGTGACGACGCCGCCGATATCGCCATCGAGGTCCTGGGTCTCGCCATTCGCATCGACATAGGTGAATTTCATTCGCAACGGGGTGAGAACGGTATAACCGTACTCCGCGATCTGGGCCTTGATTTTGGGGGGCATCCCCGATTGCTCCTTGATGGCAAGAGTGGCACTCTGCGCGCCGACCAGCGAATCGCTTGTGCTGAAGACCGTGGCGGAAGCCTTCTTCTTGCTGAACGTCTTCACCTCGATATCGCCGTAGGTGGCATGCAGGCGCATGGAGCCCTCGATTGGCGTGTCGAGGGAGACTATCTCGTCGTTGGAATCCGCCCAGCCCTTGAAATAGCAGCCTGCCACCTTGGGCGCCTCGATGACCGTGTCCTTATCGTTGGCCTTATTGTAATCCGCGAGGGCCTGGTTGATGGTGCGGCCCGATTCCACGGTGATGCTGTAGAGGACCTTGCTGGAATCGGCGCTCAGCAGACGCACGGTATAGGCGGGCACATTGAATATCGCATAGAGGTCGATGGTGGCATTGACCTCCTTCGAGAGATCGCCCACCTTCTGCGTCGCCTGCGAGAGCCAGGTGGTGGAATCCTCCTCGAGCGCCCAGCCGCGAAACTTCTTCTCCGAAGAGTCCGTCGCAGTAGGCTGCTCCGCCCCCGTCTTGGCGAAAGCGTTCTGCACCGTGGTGGAGGCAATGCACGTGACGCGTGCGTACTCGCTGCCATTCGCGTGGAAGACCACCGTCACTTCACGGTTCTCCGAGCGGTAGATGCCGTAGAAGGTATGCGAGTAGTTGCCGACGTAAACCGAGGCGGAAATGTCATCGGCGCCGGCGAAGGGATGCTCCGCCGTGTAGAGCGGCTCCACGTCGGTCTCGCGCGGAGCCCAGCCTTCGAGGATGAAGATCTTATCCCCCACCACGATCTGGCTGCCGTATTCGGCGAGACCGTCCGCCTCCTTTTGTATATCGGCGTCGTAGGTCGTCTCGATCGACATCGGCAGATAGCTGGTCTCGGTAGTGCCATCGTCTTTGGAGACTTCGTAGTAGCAGTAGAAGGTCAGCGAAAGATCCGCGGATTCGGCCTCGAACTGCGCAGTGTATTCCATGTCCTGGGTGGCGCAGGGAACGGCCACGCCGTAGATCCGACCGTCGGCATCCTTCCAACCCGTGAAGGTGTAGTCTTCACCGCTGACGGTATCTATCTTGGAGGGCGCCTCCGTGGTGCTGCTGGAGGGATCGGCCAGGCTGTACTGCGGGCGCTCGCCAGCACGGGCCGCGTAGACGTAGGACGCGCCGTCGACGTTGTAGGTGATGAGGTACTGGTCGTCATCGACCTGCTGATAGATGGCGCGCAGGGTGACCGAGCCGGTGCTGACGCCGTCGAGCGTGAGATCGATGTCCACATCGCCCACCGTAGAAGAGCTCCACAGTGTCGAGGTGGCGTTGCCTTGGGCGCTCCAACCCACGAAACGGAAGGTCCGACCATCGGCGCTGTACTCTCGGACGGTTTCGGGCAGGGCGCCCGACTCGCCGAGCGCCTGGGAGAGCGTCTGCCCATAGGTGGCGGATACGTGCTGCACGTCCTTCGTGCTGCCATCCGAATCGCGCAGGTTCGTGAAGGCAATGTCGATGCCCGACTTGTAGCCGATGCGATAGACCGCATAGTAAACATCCCCCGCCTGCGCATCGATGGTCGCGTCGGGAGCCACTTCCGGAGTGTAGGCTTCGTCTTCCGTCATGACGTCGGGAGTCTTCGACCAGCCTACGAAGGTGAAGATGTTGCGCTCGTCGGGGGCCTTTCCCGCCCTCTCCGAGGCCGCCGAAACATCAACGGAACCCGCCTGCTCGTATCCCTCGACCAGCGCATCTCCCACCTTGAATTGGACCTGGTAGTCGGGGTCCCGGGAGGTGTTCATGCCGGCCAATCGGCTGTCGGCCGCATCGGCAAGGGAGACCTCGGCCCCTTCTTCCGCGACATCGGTGGCGCTAGGAGCAACATAGCGGTAGACCTCGGCTTTGTCCGAATAGTTGACCGCCTTGCCGGGGTCGGTATCGAAATCGATGTACTCGCGCAAGTCGAGCGTCTTGCCGCTGTCGCGGTAGACCGTATCGCTGGTGGAGACGGTAACAAGATGCGCGCCGGCGCACGTCCACGTCTGCGTTTCCGTCGTGCCTCCGGTGGTGAGACCGGTGGCATTGCCATTGGCGCAGGAGGTCGTAAGCGAGCCGGCCAGCTCGACGACGGTATTGCCGGCGGCGGCGGAATCGGCATAGATGCCAAAGGATTCGGGCGCCGTGTCATAGGGCGTCTGGATGAAGAAGTGCGCGGCCTTGATAGAGTCCAGCTTGCCGACATCTTCTGAGGCGATCGGATCGGAGTACAGCCACAGGTACAGCCCGTCGTACCACTTGCCCTCCGCGGAAAGCTGCAGAGGAGAGCAGTAGTAGAGTCCCAAGCCGTATTCGGAACGGCTCGAATCGTAATCGGACGGATTATCGTATTTGGCCGCTACCTTGAACTGATCTTGGATGGCATTGTAGAAATCGGCGTTCTCGTCCTCGGCGGGGTGGATCTCCAGGAGCTTGCGAGAAGCCGTGCCGCTTCCGTAGCTGCCGCTCTCGGCGTAGATGACATTGTCGGAGACCACGCGATCGCTGGTGTTCTCCACGGTAAGGACGCTCGTTGCGTCAAGCGACACCTCTGCCTTGCCGTCCGTCTGCGCAGCGGTGTAGATGCCGTAGGTGTTAAGCGCTTGAGTGGTCGTGCCGGCGCCGGCGGATTCGACTTCCAAGACCGCCGAGTCCCGAAGGGCAACCGAGCCATCGACAACGCAGATGCCGCGGACCGTGGTCGTCTTCTCCGCGCCGACATAGGACACGCCTACCCGCGCTCCATCGATGAGCAGCCCTCCGCCACCCGTGACCGCAATTCCCTGATAAGTTTGGAGGGAGCCAGTATTCGTGCCCACCTGCAGATTGAGCGACCCCGTCCGATCCGGGGAGCTGTCGACGACGGAGAAGGTCCCCGCACCGGAATAGGAGATGACGCCGCCGAGAAGGTCGGAGCCCGCCCGCCCCGCAAGATCGGAGACAAGCGCGAGGGAACACCCGTTGAGGTCGAGCGTCAGGTCGTCTTGCTCGAGGGCGATATAGATTTGCGTGCCCGCGGCGGCCGGGCTGGTCTCCTCGGAATCCCTCAGAAGCTTCACGGTCTCCCCGGATCGCGCCTGGGCGATAGCGTCCGCCACCCTCTCGAAGGAGAGCGTTTCCCCTTCGCGCTCGATTTGAGCCACGGCATCGCGCGTCCAGACGAGTTTGGCGTCGTCCGTGGGATGCGCCGCCACCGTCCAGCCGGCGTAATAGGAGCCGGAGATGGCCGTGATGCGGGAGGACAGCGCGGAGATATCGCCTCCGTCCGCGGAAACGGCGACCACGTCGTCCGCCTGGGCCAGCTCGTAAATGCTCATCGAGCTGTCGGTGGAGAAGTCTGCGGCGAACTGCAGCGTGCAGAGATTGTAGCCGATGGTCGTGAGATTCGAGGAGCTGAACGTGCTCTGTCCCGCCAGCACCCAGGTGGCCTTCGAGGCCACATTCTTGAGCGAAGAGGAGCGCAGCGCGAAATAATCGCCGCTGTTCGCACCCTGCAAGGACGAGATGCCGACGGTGCAGCCATCGAGGGTGATGGTGTTCGCGGTCGAAGGACCGGCGATGCCCCACGCCGACGATGTCGTCTCGGTCGTGAGGACATTGACGACCGCGCCCGAAAGGACGGAGACGCCCTCCGCGCACACGCCGCCTGCTTCGGCGGAGACGCTGCGGGAGGTGATGGAGGCGCCATCGAGGGACAGGGCCGAGTCCGCGCCGGCGGAATAGACGCCATAGGTGGCAACGCCCGTGCTGTTCGTAGTCGCCTGGATGTTCGCAGCCCCGATGGCGAGCACGCTTCCCGAGGCTCCGTAGATGCCATACGCTGCGCTGTTGGCCGAGGTGTTGGTTTCGGCGTTGACGGAGATGGAGACATTGGCTCCCGCGTTGAGCGTGCCGCCGGAGGAGATCTTGACGCCATAGAGGGCGGCGTTTCTCCCCGCTACGACAAGAGAGAGATCGTGAATGTTTATCGTGCCCTTCGCGGTCAGGGCAACGGCCGTCGAAGTGCTCTTCACCGTTCCGTTCGATATCGTCAAACTCCCGGTGGCAGCATAGGTGATGGACTGGGCCGTGTGTCCGTTCAAGTCGATGGCGTAGTCGTAGATCTTCTTAGAGGAGAAGGAGATGTCCCCCGCATCCGCCAGGAGGACGAGCGTGTTGCCTTTTCCGAGCATGCCGACGGCATCTGATACCCGAGGATAGCGTGCGATTTCCGTTTCCCCATCAAAGATAGCCGCAACGGCCCTGGATTCATCGAACTGGAAATACAGGCCCGTGCCGTTGTTCTCGACCGTCGCTCGGGACGCACTGCCGTAGGCGTCTTTCATGCACGCCTGCCAGGCTTCTTTGGACAAGCTGGTAACGGTATCGTCGAACGCGGCAATAAGAAAACCGTTCACGTTTCCGGAGGTGGCATCGGAGCCCACGATGGCGCTGTACTCCAGATCGCTCTGAAGCCCGCCCGACGTGAGCAGGAACGCATAGACGTTCCACTGCGTGGAGCGCAACGTGGCGAAGTACTTGCCACCCTGGTAGTCTGCAGCGCGCGTGACCACGAGAGGGGCATCTACGGTGACGGCCCGCTGCGAAGTGCTGAGGACTCCGGCGGCGAGAAGGTCGGAGTTCACTTCTATATTCACCGCATCGGAGGAAATCGAAGCGCTGTCGGAGGCGAAGACGAGATTCGCCCCATAGAAGCCATAGGCGGCCCCTTGCGTGGACGTGACTCGGTAAGCGCCACGCCGGATGGTGGTTTGCTCGGCTGAAGCGGAATAGACGCCGTAGGCATTGCCCACCGAGGTAGTATCCGAAAGGTCGCTGAGCGCGACCGAGGGAGTGCCGATGCTGGTGACGGTGCAATCGGAGATGACGGCCCGCCCCGCCCCGGGACCGACATAGACGGCGCTCATGGGCTCGGTGGCCCGTAAACTGGAATTGTAATCCGCCGCAGAGATGGCCTGGTTGGAGAGGTCGACCGTCAGCTCGCTGTCGGAAACGTCGAGGGTGCCCGAGCTGACGCCTATGCAATGGGCGCCGCATTCGCGCAAGCCCGTGCCTTTGTCTTTCAGCAGCATCGTGGTGTTCGCGACGGTAAGGGACCCGGCCGCGGACGTGACTATCTTGGAGATGTTCAAATCGCCATTGACGATAGTGCCGTCCTGGATGACGACGGAGTCGGCAGCGGCGATGTCGAGCAGTACGAGGGTGGCCGAGTTTCCGTCCGCCTCAAGGGTGAAACCCGCTAAATCGAGGGTGATTTCCTCCCCCGGAGCGTTGATGGTGAAAGCCGACTCGGCGGAAAGGTCGTCGGTGAGCCGATACGTGCCGCCTTCGGAAATGACGGGGCCGCTGAGCTCGTCGTTGCCGAGAGTGTTGTTGTCGTCCCTCTCCTTCCAGGCGGCGTAAACGGCATTGAGATCCTTCGGGGTCTCGGAGGCAGCCGCAAGGGCCTTGACGGCGCTTTGCGAACGCGTGAGAGTCTCCGTTCGAGACAGCTCGGAGGAGGATCGCTGCGAGGCGGCCCGGAGAGCCTGGGCGCTTCGGGCGGAAAGCTCGGAGGCGATATCCTGGTCACTCGCCTCATCCTGTCCAACCTGCTGGGCTGCCGGCGCGAGAAGCAACTGCCTGCCGTCCTCGGAGAGCGCGATTGCACGTTCGTCGCTAACGGCCGAGAACTTGGCCGCGAACTCCTGCGAGAAAGCCCCGTCGGAGGAGAGCGCGAATACCGCTGGAATATCTTGGCCAGTCGACGACACCGACAAAGGCTCTTGCGCGTCGACGACCGCATCTGGGGAAAGGCAATAGCTCTCGGCAGAGGAGAAAGAGAGCGCCGTGGCGGCGAGGCCCTCGCATGGATTCAGGGAGCAGGCGAAGTAACCCGAGAGAGAAACCCCTTGCGCTTGAGCGTCTATGCCCAACAGCTTCGCGGTGCTCGCGATGACCCTCCCCCGATCCGAAGCGGACTCGGACTGCACGACCGAAGCGGAGAGCGAGACGTTGGAAAGGCCGATGACCGCTTGCGGAAGCTCCCCCGCTTCATCGTCGATGGCGAAGTCGCAGGCAGTGCGGATGACGGCCGCATCGTGGGCAAAGCCGCCTTCGACGTCGACCTGCAACTGCAGCGAGACGTTATGCACTTCCACCTCGGGAGTCGCTTCTTCGGTCTTGGCCGAACGGACGTATCCGATGACGGCAGTATCCTGGTCTGTGGCCGCGGTTTCCAGGGAAAGCACGGCAGAGGGGTCGCCGGCTGCGGCGTCGGAGGGGTCGTCTGCTTCGTGCGTCTGCGCATAGGCGGAGTCGGTGATGACAACCAGGCCTTGGGAGGATCCGAGATCGATGAGCGTAGAGAGGGAGCCCTGCGCGGAAACGCTATGGCCTTGCAAGTCGAGCGTGATCTCCTGATCGCGGGGAGCCCTGATGACCAGAGGCTCGGTGACGTCGATGTCGGCGGAAAGCACATAGGCGCCGGCTCGATCGAGGGTAAGACCGCCTGCGCTCCAGAGATCGGCTATGTCTTCGGCGTCGGCGGCGTTCCGTTCGCCCGCGCTGACGACTTCATCTGCATTCGAGCCCGCATCTTCGCCTTCGCCTGAGTCTTGCGCTTCTCTCGCAGCTTTGGAAGCAGAAGAGGTTCGCGTATCGGA
Source organism: uncultured Denitrobacterium sp. (assembly GCA_905236045.1). GTDB lineage: Bacteria > Actinomycetota > Coriobacteriia > Coriobacteriales > Eggerthellaceae > Curtanaerobium. The sequence goes on along the minus strand of CAJOOG010000019.1, from coordinate 23,467 downwards.
GGAAGAGCCCGACGCTGCAGCGGAAACAGGAGTATCTTGGTCAGAGGAGAGGGAAGATTCCACCGCAAGGCAGAAGCCCTGGGGGAAGCACAGCCCGAAAGCGATCATCAGCGCAAGCACGGCCCTGCTCAAGCGAGTAGACACGGGATGCGCGGAGGTGTTGCCGACGACATCGCAGCGACAACAAGACCGCATAGGAAACCTCCCCTTTCCTTCCCTTCGCGAGAATAATGCACCCCGGATGGCGCCGCGCGCAGCGCGACTGGAGTTATTCTCAATTCGCTATATTCTACCTTGTGGACTCTTTCGGAGCAAGGTCGAACCCCTCGTTTTTCCCTTGGGAAACAGTAGGGAACAACCCCTCTGATGAGCACACGCCCCGCATACGGGCGGTCTTTGGGCCGCCGGGCCGCGGCTCGCCCGACTCCTCCCTCGCCCGCCGCCCGAGGTCGCCGCGACCGCAACGCCCCTCTTCACGCGCAGCACACACATTGGCCCGCTCGCCGATAGCGTGCGCTTTCGGCGAGGTGGGGCGGAGGCTTGCAGCCTTTGCGCTGATACGATACCCCTCGCAGAAGCGTCTTCGAAGGAGAGAACTTATGACCAGAGAATTCAAGTCTATGGACGGCAACACCGCTGCCGCGCATGTGTCTTACGCCTTCACGGAGGTTGCGGGCATCTACCCCATCACCCCCAGCAGCCCCATGGCCGATTTCGTGGACCAGTGGTCCGCCAACGGGCGCAAGAACATCTTCGGCTCCACCGTCAACGTGGTCGAGATGCAATCCGAGGGCGGCGCTAGCGGCACGGTTCACGGCTCGCTCACGGCCGGTGCGCTCACCACCACCTACACCGCTTCCCAGGGCTTGCTGCTCATGATTCCCAACATGTACAAGATCGCAGCCGAGCAGCTGCCCGCGGTCTTCCATGTTTCCGCACGCACCGTGGCCACCCAGAGCCTCAACATCTTCGGCGACCATTCCGACGTCATGGCCTGCCGCCAGACCGGCTTCGCCATGCTTGCCGAGGGCAATGTGCAGGAGGTTATGGACCTCTCCGCCGTGGCCCATCTGGCTGCCATCAAGGGGCGCGTGCCTTTCCTGAACTTCTTCGACGGCTTCCGCACCAGCCACGAGTATCAGAAGATCGCCGTGTGGGACTACGACGACCTGGCCGACATGTGCGACTTCGACGCCGTGGCCGCCTTCCGCGCGCATGCCCTCAACCCCGAGCACCCCGCCATGCGCGGCACGCACGAGAACGGCGACATCTTCTTCCAGAACCGCGAGGCCTGCAACGGCACCTACGATGCCCTCGCCGCAACCGTGGAAGGCTGCATGAAGCAGGTCAATGAGAAGCTGGGCACCGACTACGGCCTGTTCAACTACTATGGCGCACCCGACGCCGATCGCGTGGTCGTGTGCATGGGCAGCTTCTGCGACGTGCTCGAGGAGACCATCGACTACCTGAACGCCCAGGGCGAGAAGGTCGGCCTGGTGAAGGTGCGGCTGTACCGTCCCTTCAGCATCGAGCACTTCGTGGATGTGCTGCCCGCCACCACGCGCAAGCTGGCCGTGCTCGATCGCACCAAGGAGCCGGGCAGCATCGGCGAGCCGCTCTACCTCGACGTCGTCAGCGCTCTGCGCGAAGCCGGTCGCGACGGTATCGTCGTCACCGGCGGACGCTACGGCCTGGGCAGCAAGGACACGCCGCCCGCGAGCGCCTTCGCCGTGTTCGAGGAGCTGAAGAAAGACGAGCCCAAGCGCGAGTTCACCCTGGGCATCGTCGACGACGTCACGAACCTGTCCCTGCCCGAGGAGCCGAACAGCCCCAACACCGCAGCAGCCGGCACCATCGAATGCAAGTTCTGGGGCCTGGGCGGAGACGGAACCGTCGGCGCCAACAAGAACAGCGTCAAGATCATCGGCGACCACACCGACAAGTACGTGCAGGCCTACTTCCAGTACGACTCCAAGAAGACCGGCGGCGTCACCATCAGCCACCTGCGCTTCGGCGACAGCCCCATCCGCAGCGCCTACTACATCAACAAGGCGGACTTCGTGGCATGCCATAACCCCAGCTACATCACCAAGGGCTTCCGCATGGTCCAAGACGTGAAGCCCGGCGGCGTCTTCATGATCAACTGCCAGTGGGGCCCCGAGGAGCTCGAGGGCCATCTGAACGCGGAGACCAAGCGCTACATCGCGCAAAACGACGTGCAGCTCTACACCATCAACGCCATCGACCTCGCCATCGAGATCGGCATGGGCAAGCGCACCAACACCATCCTGCAGAGCGCGTTTTTCGCCTTGGCGAAGATCATGCCGCAGGAAGAGGCCATCCAGCTGATGAAGGACGCGGCCACCAAGTCCTACCTGAAGAAGGGCCAGGACGTGGTCGACATGAACCACAAGGCCATCGATGCCGGCGCCACAGCCGCCATCAAGATCGACGTGCCCGCCGCTTGGGCCAATGCCGCCGATGTCATCGAGTCCGAGCAGCTTGACGGCGACCCCGCACTGGTGAACATGGTGCAGACCATCATGCAGCCCGTGGGCCGCATGGATGGCGACCGTCTGCCCGTGAGCGTCTTCATGGACCACGTGGATGGCCAGTGGCCGCTCGGCGCGAGCGCCTACGAGAAGCGCGGCCTGTCCGTTGCCGTGGCCTCTTGGAATCCCGAGAAGTGCATCCAGTGCAACCAATGCGCCTTCGTCTGCCCGCATGCCACCATCCGTCCCTACGTGCTCGACGAAGCCGAAGCCGCGGCGGCGCCTGCGACGGCCCAGCTGGTGGATGCCAAGGGCCCCAAGGTGAAGGGCATGAAGTACACCCTGGCCGTAAGCCCGCTCGACTGCATGGGCTGCGCCGTGTGCGTGGGATCCTGCCCCACCGATTCGCTGGCCATGGTGCCCACCGAGGGCGAGCTCGCACGGCAGGAGGTCTTCGATTACTGCGTGGCCAAGGTAGCGGAAAAGCCCGCCGCCTGCGGCACGAGCGTGAAGGACAGCCAGTTCAAGAAGCCCCTCCTCGAGTTCAGCGGCTCGTGCGCCGGCTGCGCCGAGACCAGCTACGCGCGCCTGGTGGCGCAGATGTTCGGCGAGCGCATGTTCATCGCCAATGCCACCGGCTGCTCGAGCATCTGGGGCAACCCCGCCGCCACTTCCCCCTACACCACCACGGCCGACGGCCGCGGTCCGGCCTGGTGCAACAGCCTGTTCGAGGATAACGCCGAATTCGGCCTGGGCATGCGCGTGGGCCACGAGGCGGTCCGCAACGAGCTGGCGCTGCGCACCCAGGAGATTCTGGATTCCGACGCGGCACCGGAAGTGAAGGATGCGGCTCGGCAGTGGCTCGACACGCGCGACGATGCCGTCGCCAACGAGGCGGCCGCCAAAGCCTATGCGGCGGCGCTCGAAGGCGTAGAAGGCGAAGCCGCAGCCGACATCCTGGCCCGCAAGGAGTTCCTGAACAAGAAGAGCTACTGGATCTTCGGTGGCGACGGCTGGGCCTACGACATCGGCTACGGCGGCCTGGATCATGTCCTGGCGAGCCGCCAGAACGTCAACGTCCTCGTCTTCGACACCGAGGTCTACTCCAACACCGGCGGTCAGGCCTCCAAAGCCTCCAACATCGGCCAAGTGGCTCAGTTCGCCGCCGCCGGCAAGGAAGTGCAGAAGAAGAGCCTCGCCGAGCTTGCCATGTCCTACGGCTACGTCTATGTCGCGCAGATCGCCATGGGCGCCAAACCCGCCCAGACGATGAAGGCCATCATGGAGGCGGAAGCCTACGACGGCCCCAGCCTTATCATCGCCTACAGCCCCTGCGAGATGCACTCCATCAAGGGCGGCATGAAGAACTGCCAGGCCGAGATGAAGCGCGCCGTCGATTGCGGCTACTGGAACCTCTTCCGCTTCAACCCAGACGCTCCCGCCGGCAAGAAGTTCACGCTCGATTGCAAAGAGCCCGCCGGCGGCTACCGCGAGTTCCTGATGAACGAGGCCCGCTACAGCCGCCTGACTCGCGAGTTCCCCCAGCGTGCCGAGCACCTCTTCGAGTCGAACGAGGAGTTCGCCATGCAGCGCTACGAGCATCTGCTGAAGTTGAAGGAAATGTATTCGTAAGGGGGTTCCGACGTACTGGCGGACGTCGGACCGGCCGACGCTGCGGCCAATTCCGGAAGCGCCTCCCCGGTTGGTTAGGCTCGCATCGCATCGCCAACCGGGGGCGCTTCTTTTTGCTGCAGGGCGATTCGAAAATGCTTCGGAACGCCTTCGGCATCGGCTTTGGACGGAGAGCGTGTGCAATTTCGCCCGCGGCGGGGTGCGTCCGCTACACTTGGCGCAACAGTTTCATTCCGACTTGAAAGGAATTGACATGAACATCGTATTGTTGGGCGCTCCGGGTGCCGGCAAGGGCACGCAGGCCGCAAAGTTGGTGGAGGAGTACGGGCTGTGCCACATCAGCACGGGCGACATCCTCCGCGCCGCCGTTGCCAACCAGACCGAGCTGGGCCAGAAGGCGAAATCCTACATGGATGAAGGCGAGCTCGTGCCCGACGAGCTCATCATCGACCTCATGCGCGAGCGCATTCAGCAACCCGACACCGTCAAGGGCGTCATCCTCGATGGCTTTCCGCGTACGACCACGCAAGCCGTCGCATTGGACACCATGCTCTCGCATCTAGGCCGCCCGCTCGACGCCGCCCTGCTGGTGGACGTCGAGCCCGACGTCATCGTCAAGCGTCTGACCAGCCGTCGCATGTGCCGCGATTGCGGGCACATCGGCTCCGTGTCGGATGGACAGAACTGCCCCGAGTGCGGAGGCGAGATGTACCAGCGCGACGACGACAACGAGGCTACGGTCCGCAACCGCCTGGAAGTTTACGAGACTTCCACGGCTCCGCTGATCGACTACTACAAGGGCTCCGACAAGCTCGTGCCCGTCGATGGCGACCGTACTCCCGACGAGGTCTTCGCCGACGTGGAGAAGTCTCTCTCGCTCTAGGCAAGCCGCGGCTCGACGCGACTCCGAGCACCAAATGCCCAGCGCTCCGCAAACCGCGGGGCGCTTTTATGTTGGGGAACAGGCATCGCCCGACTCCCGTCTTCCCCTCAGCAACTATAATGAGCGGTATGTACAGCACTTGGGAAAGATTGATGCGGGCGCTTCGTGCTTTCATGCCGGAACACGGCATGCAACTCGTCCACTACGTGCGTGTCGCCATCGTGCTGGTGCTCATCTCCTCCGCCCTCGAGGTCTTCGTCTTCAACTTCAACCACTGGACCACCTTGGGCCTCGATTGCGTGAACATGAAGTCGCAAATCGGCCTCCTGCAGAACTCCGACGAGCAATTCGTCATCTCCGAGGCCGACAACGTCATCGAGTTCTCCAACCTCAACAAGGAGGTCCGCAACATCCGACTCGACTTCGCGGACTCTCAGTCGGCGCAGAACGTGGACGTGAAGATCGAGTTCACGGACAGCGGGCACCAGACCTACTTCGATTCGACCGAATACTCCGCCGGCGTGCCCGTGCGCACCATCGCCACCAACGACGACGATTCCGAATATCTCAAGCTCAACACCACGGGCATCACCAACAACCTCCGCATCGAGATCGCCGGCGAGAACATCAACTACCCGATTACGCTGCACACGGTGTACCTGAACAACACCTACCCGCTGCGCATCAGCCACCTGCGTTTCGTCCTGACGCTCATCCTCCTCACATTGGTCTACATGTTCCGCCCCAGGTCGACCATCTACCGCATCTCGATGGCGGACCACCCGCGCACGGCCAAGACCTGCACGGCGGTGGCGAACATCTTCGAGATCGTGGTCATCGCCTCGCTGCTCTTCACCAGCAACAACCTGGTGGGGGTGGCCACACGGGACTACAACTCCGGCTCGTGGAATCCCACCAGCCTCATCACCACCTACGAAGTGGGCGGCGAGAACTCGCAGCAGTATGCCATGCTCGCCGAGGCCATGGCCGACGGGCAGCTCTACCTGGAGGTGGATCCCCCGGACTGGCTGAAGGGGATGGACAACCCCTACGACAAAGGCGCCCGCGACGAGCTGCAGAAGGCAACCGGCGAGGAGTGCCTGTGGGACACGGCCTACTACGAGGGGCACTACTACGTCTACTTCGGCGTGGTGCCGGAAGTGGTGTTCTATCTGCCGTATTACCTGCTTACCGGCGGAAGCTTCCCCACGGCAATGGGGGTTCTGATCTCCGCCATAGCCTTCATCTTGGGCTGCACGGCGCTCCTCGATCGTTTCGCGCGTTACCACTTCAAACGGGTGAATCTGGGCTTGTACCTGCTCTTGCAGCTGCCGCTGGTCTTCTGTTGCGGCATCATCTACCTGGTGAAGTTCCCGACGTTCTACAGCCTGCCCATCATGATGGCGCTGGCCTTCAGCATGTGGGGGCTCTACCTGTGGATGCGCGGACGCCACGCGGAGCATCCGTGGGGATGGTATCTGGGCGGTTCGCTCTGCATGGCGCTCGTGGTGGGATGCCGCCCGCAGCTGGTGCTGCTCTCGCTGGTGGCCATCCCCCTGTTCTGGAGGCGCTATATCACCAAGCGAAAGATTCTCTCCAAACGCGGCGCCGCGGAGTTCCTCTGCCTCATCGCCCCGTACCTTCTGGTGGGCGCGGGCATCATGTGGTACAACCATGCCCGTTTCGGCAGCTTCACCGACTTCGGCAGCAATTACAATCTGACGACCAACGACATGACGCTGCGCGGCTGGGATTTGGGGCGCCTGCCCCCCGCGCTGTTCGCCTTCTTCTTCCAAAGCCCCAGCACCACTGGCGTCATACCCTATCTGCAGCCGGTGCAGTTCGACACCACGTACATGGGACAGACTATCAGGGAGGTCACCTTCGGGGGCATCTTCGCCACGCTGCCCGTCCTGTGGGTGCTGCCGTTCGTGCTCCGCGCGGTGCGCCTGCGGGTGGGCAGCCGCGCCACGCACACGACTGCCGGCGTCGTGCTGGTGCTGCTGGCAAGCGGCATCCTGATAGCGCTCATGGATGCGGAGATGGCGGGCATCCTGCAGCGCTATTTCGCGGACTTCACCGTGCTGTTCCTGATGGTCTCGGTGCTGACGGTGTTCATACTGAACGAGAATTTGGACCACGGAGGCGCAGGCTACGAGATAGCGATGAAGATCTTGCCGGTACTGGTGGGGGTCAGCCTGGCCTATAGCTTCCTGTTGTTCCTGGTGCCCGAGACCGGCTGGTATTCGGATGCATACCCCTGGGCATACACGGCGCTGATACACCAGCTGATGTTCTGGACGTAGCGGCATGGAATCGGCGGGAGTGCAAGAAGACGCCGGTCGCGCCGGGGACGGTGGGGAGGCGACCGTGTCCCCCGCGGTGCGCAAGTCCATGCAAGGCAACAAGCGACGCGACACCAGGCCGGAGCTGATAATGCGCGAGCTTCTACGAGCTGCGGGCTTGAACGGATATCGCCTGGATTGGAAGGTGAAGGGGCATCCGGATATAGCCTGGCCGGGCAAGAAGGTGGCGTTGTTCGTGAACGGCTGCTTCTGGCATCGCTGCCCGCATTGCCACCCCTCCATGCCGCGCTCGAACGTCGAGTACTGGACCCTGAAATTCGAGCGCAACAAGCGACGCGACGCCGAGACGATTCTGACATTGCAGCAAGAGGGCTGGAAAGTGCACGTGGTGTGGGAGTGTCAGCTGAAGCCGGCGAACAGAGACCGCACCTGCAAGCGCTTGTTCCCAACGCTAGCCCGCGAGCTAGGCAAGTCCCTGCGCCAGTAGCCCCCGCCCCCGCGACGGGCGAGGCACCCCTAGGTTGGCGGAGTCGGCGCGGGCAAAGCGAGCGAAGCGCTTCCGGCCGCAGCGTCGGTCGGTCCGGCGCTGCCAGGACGTCGGAGCCCCCTGGCAGCGCCGGCCGGTTCGTCGTTCGTGGAACGGCGAACCGGCTTACTTGAAGAAACCGTCGTAGTTGTACATCTTCAGTTGGCTCTCGACTTTGGACATGGTGTCGAGCGCGACGCCGATCATGATGAGGATCGACGTGCCGCCGAAGGTCTGGATGAGGTAGTTGTTCGTGAAGGCGAACAGAATCGAGGGGATGACGGCCACGGCGCCGATGAACATGGCGCCGGGAAGCGTGACGTGCTTGATGACGTTTTTGATGTAGGCGACAGTGGCGTTTCCGGGACGGATGCCGGGCACGAAACCGCCTTGCTTCTGCAAATTGCTGGAAAGTTCCTCGGGGTTGAAGACCATGCTCGTGTAGAAGTACGCGAAGAAGATGATCAGCGCGAAGGTGAGAATCCAGTTGATCCAGCCGGAGGAGATGGCGTTGGCGAAGGCATTGAGGCCTTCGACGTTGAACAACGCGGCAATCTGGGCCGGGAAATAGATGAGGCAGCTCGCGAAGATGATGGGAATAACGCCCGCTGCATTCACTTTGAGGGGAATGTAGGTGGACTGGCCGCCCATCATCTTGCGTCCCTGCACGCGCTTGGCGTAGCTGACGGGAATGCGGCGCTGAGCGCGCTCCATGAAGATGATCGCGGGAATACAGGCCACGATTACCACCAGGATGAGGATGGTGACGGCGATGTTCATGCCGGTATCATCGGAGCTGGTGGCGCTCGAGAAAATGGCGGAGGGGACGCGCGAGATGATGCTGGTGAAGATGATCAGCGACATGCCGTTGCCGACGCCGCGCTGGGTGATGAGCTCGCCCATCCACATGATGAAGGCGGTACCGGCGACCAAGGTGAACACGATGAGCACACTGGTGAGCCAGTAGGGAACCTCTTGAGTGAAGGTAACGCCATAGCGGTCGGACTGGAAGAGCAGCAGGTAGCCGACGGCGTTGATAAGGCCCAGGCCGAGCGTGAGCCAACGCGTGGTCTGCGTGATCTTCTTGCGGCCGGCCTCGCCTTCCTTGGCCCAACGCCCCACGGCGGGAATGACGCCCTGCATCAGCTGCATGATGATCGATGAGGTGATGTAGGGCATGATGCCGAGCGCGAAGACGCTGAAGTTGGAGAGGGCGCCGCCCGAGAAGATGTCGATCATGGTCATGGCGGCACCGCTCGCCTCCGAGTAGGCATCCGCGAACGCCTTAAAAGGGATGCCCGGCACCGGGACGAAGGATCCCAGACGATAAAGGGCGAGGATGGCCAGCGTGAACAGGATCTTGTTCCGCAGCTCCTTGACCTTGAATGCTTCGATGAGGGACGTTAGCAAGGCAGCTCAACCTTTCCTCCGGCCGCCTCGATCTTCTTGGCGGCAATGGCAGAAACCTTGTCGACTCGGACGGTAAGAGCCTTGGTGAGCTCGCCGTCTCCGAGCACCTTCACAAGGGCGTCCTCGTGCTTGATGATGCCCTTGGCCACCAGGCTGGCCCCGTCGACGACGTCGCCCCCCTCGAACTTCAGCTCGAGACGCCCGACGTTGACGGGCAGGTACTCCACGCGGTTGATGTTGCGAAAGCCGGGCAGCTTCGGCAGACGACGTGCCAGAGGCGTCTGGCCGCCCTCGAAACCGGCGCGCTTACCGCCGCCAGCACGCGACTTCTGGCCGTTCATGCCACGGCCGCTGGTCTTACCCGTACCCGATGCGCCACCGCGTCCGACGCGCTTGCGCTTCTTACGCGAACCCTCTGCAGGATGCAGGTCCTTCAATTCCATTGACAAGTCTCCTTCGACTCTCGCTCGCGGGGCCTCCCCCGCCGCCGGCAGCTCGCCGCCGGCAAACTTCCAAAACCGAATGGGAAGGCGCAGCCTCCCATCCAAAAACCGCAGCGCCGCCCTCGCGGGCGGGCTCCGATAATGATACCGCTAGTTCTCGGTGACTTCCACGAGGTGTTTCACCTTGAAGATGGCACCGCGAACAGACTCGTTGTCGACGAGGTCGCGCTCTTTGCCGATGCGGCCGAGGCCCAACGCGCGCAGCGTGCGGCGCTGCGTCTCGGGAGTGCCGTTGGCGCTGCGGACCTGTTTGACATGCAGGGTCTTCTTATCTGCCATGGCTTACTCCTTCCAACCGTAAATCTGGGAAACGGAAAGGCCGCGGCGCTTGGAGACGGCCTCGGGGCTCTGCATCTCCTGCAGGCCGGCCGCCGTGGCCTTGACGACGTTCATGACGTTGTCGGTGCCGAGCGACTTGGCGAAGACGTCCTTGACGCCGGCGAGCTCCATGACGGCACGGGCCGCACCGCCGGCGATAACGCCGGTGCCAGGGCTAGCCGGCTTGATGAGCACGCGCCCGGCGCCGAATTCGCCGACGATCTCGTGCGGCAGGGTGCCCTCCGAGGTCAGCGGCACGCTGAACATGTTCTTCTTGGCGTCCTCGACGCCCTTCTTGATGGCGATGGGCACTTCCTGCGACTTGCCGAGGCCCACGCCGACATTGCCGTTGCCGTCTCCGACGACGACGAGCGCGGTCAGACCGAAGCGACGACCGCCCTTGACGACCTTCGACACGCGGTTGATGTAGACGACGCGCTCCTGGAGTTCGGGCACGTCGGATTGATGTTCTTGTTTACGAGGCATACTTCAAACCCTCCCTTAGAATACCAGTCCGGCTTCGCGGGCCCCTTCGGCCACGGCCTTGATGCGGCCATGGTAGAGGTTGCCGCCGCGATCGAACACGACCTCGGTAATGCCGGCTGCCTTGGCCTTCTGGCCGATGATCTGGCCGAGAGCGGAAGCGCCTTCGACGGTAGCCCCGCTTTTTTCGGTCGCCTTGAACTCGGGGCCCAAGGTGGACACGGCGCAGAGGGTCTTGCCTGCCACATCGTCGATGACCTGGGCGTACATATTGGAGTTGCTGCGCGTGATGCACAGGCGCGGACGCGCCGGGGTGCCTGAGACCTTGCCGCGGACGCGGGTGTGACGGCGACGCAGACTGGCTTGCTTTTTCTTGAGCTTCTTCATGTCTTATCCCTTCGCCTTCACTACTCGGACTTGGCGGCCTTGCCGAGCTTACGACGGACGTATTCGCCCTCGTAGCGGATGCCCTTGCCCTTGTAGGGCTCCGGCTTGCGCCACGCGCGCACGTTCGCCGCGACCTGGCCGACTTCTTCTTTGCTCGCGCCCTTCACGACGATCTCCGTGGGGCTGGGCACCTCGAAGGTGATGCCCGCGGGAGGCTCGACCAGGACGGGATGCGAGAAGCCGAGTTGCATTTCGAGATTCTTGCCCTTGAGGGAGGCGCGGTAACCGACGCCGACCAGCTCGAGCTTCTTGGAATAGCCCTCGCTGACACCGATGACCATGTTGTTCACGAGCGTGCGGGTAAGGCCGTGGAGGCTCTTGGCCTCGCGGGAATCGTCCGGGCGCTCGACGATGATGGCATCGCCGTCCTGCTTGATGCTTATGAGCTTGTGGAAGGTGCGGGTGAGTTCGCCCTGCTTGCCCTTCACCGTGAGCGTCTGGCCGTCCAGTTCGACCTCGACGCCCGAGGGGATGGCGACAGGCTGTTTACCGATACGAGACATAACTATCGCTCCCTTCTCTTACCAGACGTAGGCGATGACTTCGCCGCCGATGCCCTTCTTGCGGGCATCGCGGTCGGCCATGACGCCTTGGCTCGTGGAAATGATCGCCGTGCCCAGGCCGCCCAGCACGCGGGGCAGCTCGTCCTTGCCGGCGTAGATGCGCAGGCCGGGCTTGCTGATGCGCTTGATCCCGCGGATGGTGCGGGCCTTCTTGGCGCCGTACTTCAGCGTGATCTCCAGGATGTCGCGCGGCTCGGCGGGTTGCGTCTCGTATCCGGCTATATAGCCCTCTTCCTGCATGATGCGGGCGATCTCCACCAGCTTCTTGCTGGAAGGCATCGACACCGTATCGTGGCCCGCGGAGTTCGCGTTACGCACGCGCGTAAGCATATCCGCGATGGGGTCGTTCATGCTCATGGTTTCTCCTTTGGTTCGTGATGAGCCTGGGTGTCCGGTTCGCCCGAGCCCTTAGCCCGAGCGCCTTTACTCCCGGCACACCTAGCGTGGTGAAAAATTCCGAGTGCCTACCAGGATGATTTCGTTACGCCAGGAAGTTCGCCCTTATTGGCGAGCTCGCGCAGGCACACGCGGCACAGACCGAACTTGCGGTAATAGGCGCGCGGGCGACCGCAGCGGCTGCAGCGATTATGCTGGCGAGTCGAGAACTTCGGCTCGCGCTTCGCCTTGGCGATCATCGATTTCTTAGCCATTCAATCCTTCTTTCTACGACTTCACACATTCAGCGTGCAGTTGCTTAATCCTTGAACGGGAACCCGAGGGCGTCGAGCAGGGCCTTCGAGCTCGCGTCGTCTTCAGCAGTGGTGACGAAGGTGATGTCCATGCCACGGGTACGGTCGACTTTGTCGTAGTCGATCTCCGGGAAAATGAGCTGCTCGGTGACGCCTAGGGTGTAGTTGCCGCGGCCGTCGAAGCTCTTCGGGTTGATGCCGCGGAAGTCGCGCACGCGCGGCAGGGCAGTCGCCAGCAGGCGGTCGAGGAACTCCCACATGCGGTTGCCGCGCAGAGTGACCTTGCAGCCGATGGGCTGGCCCTCGCGGACGTGGAAATTCGCGATGGACTTGCGGGCGCGGCAGATCTTGGGCTGCTGGCCGGTGATGGTGCGCAGGTCCGCCACGGCGGCATCGATGAACTTGGAGTCGGTGGCGGCTTCGCCCACGCCCATGTTCACGACGATCTTCTCGAGCCGGGGAACCTGGTTCACATTGGAGATCTGCAGGTCCTCCTTGAGCTGGGGTGCGATTGTGGAGATGTACTTCTCTCTCAGACGAGGAATCATGTTTTCCGTACCTTTCCGATGATTTGAACACTGGATTTCCGACCCAGCGTCCCTGGCGCTTCGCCAGGGTCATGGCAAAACCCGCCCCGGAGGGCAGGCCTAGCAAACTCGACTAATTTAGTCGATATCCGCTCCGCATTTCTTGCAGACGCGAATCTTCTTGCCATCTTCACGCCTGACGCCGACGCGCGTGGCCGAGGCGCACTTGGGGCAAACCAGCGCCACATTGGAGACGTGCAGCGGGGCTTCCACGTGGGTGAGGCCTCCCTGCGGGTTCGCCTGCGTGGGGCGCTGCGCCTTGGTGACCATGTGCACGTTTTCGACGACGACGCGATCTTCTCTGGGCAGCGCGCGGATGACGGTGCCTTCGGCGCCTTTATCCTTACCGGCGATGACCTTCACCTTGTCGTTCTTCTTGATCTTCATGCTTCCCTCCCCTACAGCGTCTCGGGTGCCAGGGACACGATCTTCATGTACTTCTTGTCGCGCAGCTCGCGGGCCACGGGCCCGAAGATGCGCGTGCCGCGCGGCGTGCCATCCTGGCCGATCAGCACGCAGGCGTTCTGATCGAACTTGATGTAGGAACCGTCGTCGCGACGGACTTCCTTCTTCTGACGGACGACGACGCAGCGGACCACTTCGCCTTTCTTCACCTGGCCGTTGGGCATAGCCTCTTTCACGGAACAGATGATGACGTCTCCCAGGCCCGCGTAGCGGCGCTTGGAACCGCCGAGGACCTTGATGCACTGCACCTTGCGGGCGCCGGAGTTGTCGGCCACCGCGAGCATGGTTTGCATCTGAATCATCTCAAACCAACCTTTCGTGTTCGAGCAGTACGACCTTGCGGTACGCGGCTGCTACTTGGCCTTCTCGACAATTTCGATCAAGCGCCAGCGCTTGGTCTTGGACAGCGGGCGGGTCTCCATGACGCGGACCACGTCGCCCACGTTGCACTCGTTGTTCTCGTCATGCGCGTGCAGCTTCTTGGTGGTGGTTATCATCTTGCCGTACACGGGGTGCGGCTTGCGATTGCGTATCTCGACCACGATGGTCTTGTCGCCAGCGGTGCTTACCACGGTGCCCTGGCGAACCTTGCGAGAGTTGCGCTCTTCAGTCATTCTCTGCATTTCCTTTCAGTTCGCTTGTTCTCTAGGCGGAAAGCTCGCGGGCGCGCATCTCGGTAAGGATGCGGGCGATGTCCTTCTTCACCTGCTTGACGCGAGCCGTATTGTCCAGCTGGCTCGTCGCCATCTGGAAGCGCAGATTGAAGAGCTCTTCACGCGCCTCCTTCAGCTTCGACTGCAAATCGTCAGCCGAAAGTTCACGAATCTCTGCTGCCTTCATTATTCCTGGCCCTCCGTCTCGCGCGATACGATCTTGCACTTGATGGGAAGCTTGTTGATGGCCAAACGCAGCGCTTCCTTGGCGGTTTCCTCGTCGGTGCCGCCGATCTCGAACATGATGCGGCCGGGCTTGACCACGGCCACCCACGCCTCCGGCGCGCCCTTGCCCTTGCCCATGCGGGTTTCCGCGGGCTTCTTGGAGATGGGCTTGTCGGGGAAGATGGTGATCCACACATGGCCACCGCGCTTCATGTGACGCGTCATGGCGACACGAGCGGCCTCGATCTGGCGGTTCGTGATCCAATGACGCTCGAGGGCCTGAATGCCCCAGTCTCCATGGTTGAGGGTGGTGCCGCCTTTGGCATTGCCCTTCATGGAGCCACGCTGAACCTTGCGGTGCTTAACACGCTTGGGGATAAGCATTACTTGTCCCTCCTATCGTTGTTGCGACGACGGCTCGGACGGGAGCTGGTGCCCTCCAAGGCAGGCTGGGGAGCCTTCCGGCCCGGCAGGACCTCGCCGTGGTAGACCCATACCTGCACGCCGATGGCGCCCATCTGGGTGCGGGCGGTGCAGAAGCCGTAGTCGATTTTGGCGCGAAGAGTGTGCAGGGGCACGCGACCCTCGCGATACCACTCGCGGCGGCTCATCTCGGCGCCGCCCAGGCGGCCGGCGCATTGGATGCGGATGCCCTTGGCGCCGCTCTTGCGGGCGGACTGCACGGCCTTGCGCATGGCGCGGCGGAACGCGACGCGGCCCTCGAGCTGCTCGGCGACGGACTGGGCGATGAGGTTGGCATCGAGCTCGGGGCGCTTGACCTCCACGACCTCGATGTTGACCGGCCCGTTGGCCACCTTCGTGAGCTTCTTGCGCAGTGCGTCGATCTCGGCGCCCTTCTTGCCGATGACCACGCCGGGACGCGCCGTGGTAACAATGACTTTGATCTTGTCGCCGGCGCGCTCGATCTCCACCTTGGAGACGGCGGCACGGGCGAGCTGCTTGTCTAGGAACTCGCGGATCGCGATATCGTTCTCGAGGGTCTCCGCGTAGTTCTTATCCGCATACCAACGGCTGCGCCAATCTTCGATGACGCCGATGCGGAAACCGGTGGGGCTTACTTTCTGACCCATGTCTTTATGCCTCCTCTCGGGTGGAAACGATGATGGTGATGTGGCTCGTGCGCTTGCGGATGCGCGCGGCGGAGCCCTTGGCGCGGGGGCGGATACGCTTGAGCGTGGGCCCCTCGTCCACATAGCAGGCCTTCACGAACAGCTGGTTCGCGTTGGCGCCGTTGTTGTGTTCGGCATTGGCCACGGCGGAGTTGAGCGTCTTCTCGACGGTCTCGGCGATGGCGCGATTGGTGAATGCGAGGATCTCGCGGGCGCGGATAACGTCCTTGCCGCGAATCTGATCGACGACGATGCGGGCCTTGCGGGGCGAGACGCGCACGTAGCGAGCGATTGCCTTAGCTTCCATGTTCTCTCTCCCCTTTACTTCTTATCGTGTCCGCGGAACGTGCGGGTGGGCGCGAATTCGCCCAGCTTGTGCCCGACCATCGATTCGGTGATGTACACCGGTACGTGCTTGCGGCCGTCGTGGACGGCGATGGTGTGGCCCACCATTTCCGGGAAGATCGTGCTCGAACGGGACCAGGTCTTGATGACGTCCTTCGTGCCCGCAGCGTTCATCGCGTCGATGCGGCTGAGAAGGCGGGGCTCCACATAGGGGCCTTTTTTCAAACTTCTGCTCACAGTAACTCCTACTTACTTCTTGCGACGACGGATGATCAGACGGCTCGAGGCCTTCTTTGGATTGCGGGTGCGATGGCCCTTGGTGGGCACGCCCCACGGGGAGACGGGATGACGGCCGGCGGTCTTGTTCTTGCCCTCGCCGCCGCCGTGCGGGTGGTCGACCGGGTTCATGACCGTGCCGCGGACGGTCGGGCGGACGCCCATCCAGCGCTTGCGCCCAGCCTTGCCGATCTTGATGTTGCTGTGCTCGGCATTGCCTACCTCGCCGATGGTGGCGCGGCAGGTGAGCAGCACGCGGCGCATCTCGCTCGAGGGCATGCGCAGGATGGCGTAGCGGCCTTCCTTGCCCATCAGCTGGATGCTGGTGCCGGCGGAGCGGGCCAGAGCCGCGCCCTTGCCGGGCTGCAGCTCGACCGCGTGAATGAGCGTGCCGACGGGGATGGCGGAAAGCGGCATGGCGTTGCCCGGCTTGATGTCGGAGCCGGCGCCGCTGACAATGGTGTCGCCCACCATGAGGCCCTTGGGGTGCAGGATGTAGCGCTTCTCGCCATCCACGTAGTGGAGCAGGGCGATGCGGGCGCTGCGGTTGGGATCGTACTCGATGGTGGCGACCTTGGCGGGCACGCCGTCCTTGTCGCGCTTGAAGTCGATCACGCGGTAACGGCGCTTCGTGCCGCCGCCCTGATGGCGGGTGGTGATGCGACCGTAGTTGTTGCGACCCGCCTTCTTGTGCAGGGGACGCAGCAGACTCTTCTCCGGCTTGTCCGTCGTGATCTCCGCGAAGTCGGAGACCGTCTGGAAGCGACGGCCGGGGCTGGTCGGCTTGAATTGCTTGACTCCCATTCGTCTTCCTTTCTGTATCCTGTGGCTCTCGATTGCCGCCGAGCTGCAGAATGGGTGGCTGCAACTGTTCGACTCCGAGGCTTACCACGCGTCCGGGCGTATCCATAGACCCGAAGACGCAAAGCAGTAGTTTAGCGGGAGCGGAAAACCGGAGCAAGCGCCCCATGAAACGGCCACAAAACCCCACGCCCACGCGTCGGAAAGCGCGTGAGGGCGCGAGTCGCGGCGGCGAGGTGCGGGCGAGGTGGGCGAGCGAGGGAGCGGGGAGCGAACCGCGGCGGGCCGCCTGCGCTCGGCATTCCCCTTCGGTCTCACCCGGGTCGCACCTCGGTTTCACCCCTCCTCGCCTTTAATCCCAAGTCGTGGGCGTAACATGTTTATCGGTCGCTTTCGGGGACCTCTTGATAAAATACGAGCATTGTGCCTGAAGAATCAAGGAGGAACCGGGCGGTTTGAACCCGACGCTTACCATAGCGATGCCGTGCTACAACACGCAGGCGTACTTGGACCAATGCTTCGACAGCCTGCTCGACAAGGTAGCCGGCGTCGAGATCGTGGCCATCGACGACGGCTCCACCGACGGCACGTGGGCCACCCTGCAGGACTATGCGCAGCGTTGGCCGGAAACCGCCCGTGTCTTTCACCAGGAAAACGCCGGCTGGGGCGGAGCCATCAACCATGCCATCGCCGAGGCGCGAGGGACGTTTCTGCTGGTGCTCGACTCCGACGACCATCTCGATGTCGACATTCTCGCGCAGATCGTCTCCAAGCTCGAAGAACTCGAGGCGGACGGTGCGCAAGTGGACCTGTTTGTTTCGAACTTCGTTTACGATCATGTCCTCGATCACACCGCGCGCCAGATCAGCTACCGCAAGATGATGCCGCGCGATGAGGTCTTCACCTGGAAAGACGTGGGCAAGCCGGGCATCTCGGAGTACTTCATGATGCATGCCATCACCTACCGCACGCAGATTTTGCGCGACAGCGGCCTGCGGCTTCCCGAACATGCGGCCTATATGGACAGCATCTTCACCTTGCATCCGCTGCCCTATGTGCGCAACATATACTATATGGATGCCGACCTCTATTATTACCTGATTGGACGCGAGGGACAGTCCATCGAGGTCGACGTGCTCGAGAAGCACATCGACGAGCAGCTGCTGGCCACACGCACCGTCATCGACGACTTCGATTACCAGGAGCTCTGCGGGCGGGACCCGCGCCTGGCAAACAGCGTCGCGCGTTATATCTCCGCCATGATGACGGTCTCGACCATCTATCTTTTCAAGATAAACACGCCCGAATCGATTCGCCAATGCAAGGAGATCTGGGCGTACCTGAAAAAACACGACCGCGCCATGCACCGCCAGGTCTCCCGGTCGCTCGCGGGGCTGGTCAACCGGCATACCGCCCTCGGACGAACCTGTGCGAGGTGCGGCTACGACCTTACGAACAAGGTCTTCAAGTTCGCCTGATACGAAAGCCAAGGGGAAGGGGCCATGCAGGACGCACGCGAACATAGCGCAGGTAACGCCGATGGGCAGGAGCCGAAGCAGGAGCGGGAGCGCCAGCCCGAGCAGGAGCTGGTCGAAGAGCCCCATATCCGGGGCAAGGTCGTGAACCTCATACTGCTGATCTTGGCCTTCGCGCTCCTGTGCGTGTACCTGTTCGTGGGCGGCGAGGCCGGCGAGCTCTCCGAAGCCGTCAACGACATCCGCTGGACGTGGCTCACGCTCGCCGTGATGATGGTGGTGCTGTACTGGGTGCTCGAAAGCGTGTGCGTCCAGATCTTCGCCAACAGGATGCACCCCGGCTTCAAGTTTTGGAAGACCAACATCGTCACGGTCATAGGGCAGTACTTCAATTGCGTGACGCCGCTCTCGAGCGGCGGACAGCCCTTCCAAGCCTATTACTACAGCCGCTTCGGCATGCCGTATTCGAAATCCATCCCGATGCTGCTGTGCCGTTTCATCTCCTACCAGCTCTCGACCACAACCTTCTGCGCAATCGTCCTGCTGGCGCGCTTCACGTACTTCACCGAAGACAACCCCGCGCTCATGACGCTGGTCATCATAGGCTTCATAGGCGGCCTGGGGCTGATGACGATGCTGCTGATGCTGGCCTTCTGGCGCAAGGGAACCCAGCATGCCGTGCACGTGATACTCCGCTTGGGCGGCAAGCTCCGTCTGGTGAAAGACGCAGAGGCTTCCATAGCCAACGCCGACAAGCAGATCTTCGATGCCTATCGGGAAATTCAATTCCTGCTCCACGAGCCCAAGCTGCTGGCCCAGTCCTCCGCCGTCACCTTCATCCAGCTGGCGGAGTACTTCAGCATCTCGTACGTGATCTACCGGGGCTTCGGCTATTCCACCGCCGACCCGCTGAGCATCATCTCCTGCCAGGCGTTCGTCTACATGATCAGCTCGTTCATCCCCACCCCCGGCGCCGTCGGCGCGGCCGAGGGCAGCTATGCGCTCTTCTTCAGCACCATCTACCCCAACAGCGCCGTGGTGGCGCTCTCCACCTTCATCTGGCGATTGTTGACGTTCTACTTCCCCATCGTCGCGGGCATGCTGGCCACGCTCCTGGTGAACCACAGCAAGTCGATCTCGGAACGCTGAAGCGGCTGATGCACCCGCGCTCGCAGCCTTCGCTACGAGGGTAGCCCGACTACCCTCGTCAGCGTCAGCGCAACCCGCCGCCCACCCGCGTCAGCGCGGGTCGATGCGCAAGCGGCCCGGAAAGACGGGGTCTTTCCGGGCCGGCAATCGCAGCGGGCGTATGTTTTGCACCTTGGCTTCGGACTCCACCTGCGCGGAGCCCGGGGGCTTACGCGCCGAAGAAGTCGATGGCGTCGCCTTCCTGCAGCGTGACCATGGCCTTCTTCCAGGTGCGGGTATAGCCCTCCTGGTAGCGGACGCGCTTGGGCTTCGGCTTCACGTTGAGGGTGTTCACCTTCTTCACCTTCACGTCGAAGATCGCCTCGATCGCCTGCGCGATCTCGATCTTATTGGAGGTCTTGGCCACCTCGAACGTGTAGACGTTCTTCTCCATCATGTCGTAGCTGTGCTCGGAGATGATGGGGCGGATGATTATCTCGCGGGGATCCTTATCCTTCATTTATGCCAGCACCTCCTCGATGCGCTTCAGGGCCTCGACGGTGATGACGAGGTTCTTGTTGTCCAGGAAGTCGTAGGTGTTCATCGCGCTCGCGGGCAGGACGGTCACCTTCGGCAGGTTGCGGAAGGACTTGTAGGCGTTCACGTCCTCGTCGGCGATAATGACGGTGGTGCGACCCTCGATCTCGAGCGCCTTGAGCACCGCGACGGCGTCCTTGGTCTTGGGCTCTTCGAAGTCGAACCCTTCCACGATCGTCAGCTCGCCGTCTGCCAGCTTGGCCGACAGGGCGCTGCGCAGGGAGAGCTTGACCTCCTTGTTGTTCACGCGGAAGGCATAGCTGCGGGGGTGCGGGCCGAAGACGGTGCCGCCGCCCATCCACTGGGGAGCGCGGATCGTGCCCTGGCGGGCATGGCCCGTGCCCTTCTGACGCCACGGCTTCTTACCGCCGCCGCGAACCTGGCCGCGGGTGCGCGTGCTGTGCGTGCCCTGACGCCAGCCGGCGCGCTGGGCGCGAACGACCTGGTGCATGACCGGCACGTTCGGCTCGATGTCGAACACCGCAGGGGCAAGCTCGAGGTCCTCGACTTTCTTGCCGCTCGTGTTCTTCACTTCAATGTTTGCCATAATTGTCTATCTCCTCGGGCGATTAGGCCATGCGGACGCGCACCGTGGCGTTCTTGCCGCCGGGCACGGCGCCCTTGACCAGGATCAGGTTCTGCTCTTCGTCGATGCGGACTACTTCCAGGTTCTTCACCGTAACGGTGTCGCAGCCCATGTGGCCGGGCAGGCGAAGACCCTTCAGCACGCGCGAGGGGGTGGCGCACATGCCCACCGAACCGGGAGCACGATGGAAGTGCGCGCCATGGCCGCCCGGGCCGCCAGCGAAGCCGTAGCGCTTCATGACGCCGGCGAAGCCCTTGCCCTTGCTCGTGCCCGTGACATCGACCTTCTTGACGTCGGCGAAAGCCGAGACCGTCATGGTTTCGCCGGGCTTGTAGTCCGAGGCATCTTCCACGCGGACTTCGCGCAGATGACGCACGGGCTCTACGCCGTGCTTCTCGAAGTGACCAGACATGGGCTGGTTCACATGCTTCTCGCGGATGGTGCCGAAGCCGAGCTGCACGGCGTCGTAGCCGTCGGTCTCGGCCGTCTTCACCTGGCAGATCGTGTTGGGCGCGGCCAGGATGACCGTCACCGGCACGACACGATCGTCCTCGGAGAAGATCTGGGTCATGCCCAGCTTGGTTCCGTAGATTGCGTTAATCATGCTAGCGTTTCCTCCTAGAGCTTGATCTCGATGTCAACGCCAGCGGGGAGATCGAGACGCATCAGGGAATCCACCGTGTTCGGGGTGGGTTCGAGGATGTCGATCAGGCGCTTGTGCGTGCGCATTTCGAACTGTTCACGGGAGTCCTTGTCCACATGCGGGCCCTTGACCACGCAATACATGTTGCGCTCGGTCGGCAGCGGGATGGGACCGGACACCTTGGCACCGGTCTTCTGGGCGGTGTCTACGATGAGCTTCGTGGACTGATCCACGATCTCGTGATCGTAGCCCTTCAGACGGATGCGGATCTTTTGATTAGCCACTGTTAGTTACCTCCAATAAAGAGCGGATCGCCTGGCGCGGGGCCTAGGCGTTGCCGCCAGCCTTCGCGATGATCTCGTCTGCCACGTTCTTGGGCACCTGGTCGTAACTCTCGAACTGCATCGTGTAGCTCGCACGGCCTTGCGTGCCGCTGCGCAGGTCGGTTGCATAGCCGAACATCTCGCTCAGGGGCACCTTCGCGTTGATGACCTTCGCGTTGCCGCGATCGCCCATGCCCTGGATCTGGCCGCGGCGGCTGGACAGGTTGCCCATGACGTCGCCCATGTACTCCTCGGGGGTCTCGACCTCCACCGCCATCATCGGCTCGAGCAGGACCGGATTGGCCTTCTTGAGCGCATTCTTGATGGCCATGGAACCCGCCACCTTGAAGGCGGCTTCGGAGGAGTCGACCTCGTGATAGCTGCCGTCGATGAGCTCCACCTTGACGTCGACGACGGGATAGCCCGCGAGCACGCCGTTGTTGAGCGCCTCCTGGATGCCCTTGTCGACCGAGGGGATGTACTCTTTGGGGATGGCGCCGCCAACGATGTTGTTGACGAACTCGTAGCCCTCTCCGGCCTCCTGCGGGATGAGGTTGATGATCGCATCGCCGTACTGGCCGCGACCGCCGGACTGGCGGACGAACTTGCCCTGGACGTTGTCGGCCTCGATGGTAGCCGTCTCGCGATAGGCGACCTGGGGTTTGCCGACATTGGCCTCGACCTTGAACTCGCGCAGCAGGCGGTCGATGATGATCTCCAGATGCAGCTCGCCCATGCCGGCGATGATGGTCTGGCCGGTCTCCTCGTTGGTGTGGACCTGGAACGTCGGGTCCTCCTCGGCGAGCTTCTGAAGAGCCACGCTCATCTTATCCTGCTCGGCCTTGGTCTTGGGCTCCACGGCGATGTCGATAACCGGGTCGGGGAAATCCATGGACTCCAGGATGACCGGAGCGTTCTCGTCGCAGAGGGTGTCGCCGGTGGTGGTGTTCTTCAGGCCCACGACCGCGATGATGTCGCCCGCCTTGCAAGTGTCCATGTCCAGGCGCTGGTTGGAGTGCATCTGCAGGATGCGCCCGATGCGCTCCTTCTTGTCCTTGGTGGCGTTGTGCACGTAGCTGCCGGCATCGAGGGTGCCCGAGTACACGCGCAGGTAGGTGAGCTTACCGACGAACGGGTCGGTCATGATCTTGAAGGCCAGGGCGCTGAAGGGCTCCTTCGGGTCGGCGTGACGAGCCTCCTCTTCGTCGGTGTCCGGATTCACGCCTTCGATGGCCTTGACGTCAAGCGGGCTGGGCAGATAATCCACAACCGCATCGAGCAGCTCCTGCACGCCCTTGTTCTTGTAGGCGGAGCCCACGAACACGGGGTTCAAGATATTGTCGCAAACGCCCTTGCGGATGGCGGCCTTCAGCTCCTCGACGGAGACCTCCTCTTCCATGAGGACCTTCTCCATGAGCTCGTCGTCGCAATCGGCGGCGGCTTCGAGCAGCTCGGTGTGCAGGGACTCGGCCTCGGCCTTGAACTCGTCGGGGATGGCATCCATCTTCTCGGGATACGTCATGCCCTTGTCGTCGGCCTTGAAGTCCCATGCCTCCATGGTGACCAGGTCGACGAGGCCCCAGAACTGATCCTCGGCGCCCATCGGCAGCTGGGCTGCGACGGCCTTGGCGCCCAGACGGTCGCGCATGGTCTCGATGGCATGCGCGAAGTCCGCGCCCACGCGGTCGTACTTGTTGATGAAGGCGATGCGGGGGACGTTGTAGCGCACAGCCTGGCGCCACACGGTCTCGGACTGGGGCTGCACGCCGGCGACGGCGTCGAACACGGCCACGGCACCGTCGAGGACGCGCAGGGAGCGCTCCACCTCGGCCGTGAAATCCACATGGCCCGGGGTGTCGATGATCTGGATGCGGTAGGACTCGCCGTCCTTGTTCCAGAAGCACGTGGTGGCGGCGGAGGTGATGGTCACGCCGCGCTCCTGCTCCTGGACCATCCAGTCCATGGTGGCGGCGCCGTCGTG
>CAJOOG010000018.1 GCA_905236045.1 uncultured Denitrobacterium sp. | reverse complement strand
TGTCCGGGGAAACGCCAGAATCGCATGCGACCTGGATTACAGGAGCCCCATGCAGTACCGCAGGGATCTTGGGCTAGCAGCATAGGACGATTTTGGTCCAAGATTCCCACCGCAGTCCCCAACGTGTATTTCTCGCTCGACAAGAACGAACACGCCATCGGGTTCGACCAAAACGGGGACGAGGGGGAGAAAGCGTTCGGCATGGAGCTCGACGCGACGATGCGCGACGCATCGTTCGTGGGAGCCCTTGGCGAGGCCTTCTGCGCCGACGATGAAAACGAGAACGGCGGATTCCCCGTGATAGCCGCCGCTAAGAGAGACCTGAGCGGCTACTACGCCTACTTTCACGAATTGCGCTTTGATCTAGACCCCACCAAGCTCTCCCTCCCCTACACCGGCACCGCCCTGTTCCCGAGCGTCCGGGTGAAGGCCGACGCGCAATCCACGACCACCCTCGCCGATGGCGTCGACTACGTTGTGTTCTACAAGGCGAACACGCAGGCGGACACCGGCGAGGCGCACGTCGTGGGCGCGGGCGCCTACACGGGCTCGAAGGTCGTGAAGTTCCAGATCTGGAAGCCGGTGCTTGCGGTGCAGACCTGCGATTCGATGGGCAACATGCGCGTGGTGAAGCGCTACAGGAAAGCCGATTTCGAAGCGCTCGCCAGCGACGGCGACCCCGTCTCGGCGCTCTACAGCGGAGAAGGCGGCGCGGGCGGCTGGCGCGTCTCGACCGCCAAGATCTACGTGACCTTCGACGACCTGTTCGCCGACGCAGGCGTTACCTGGGGGAGCGGCTCATAAAGAACCTCGACACGATTACCGTGCTCACGACGGCCAATCCCCTCGTGGCGGCGGCGAAGGCGTCTGCGTTTACGATAGGCTACGGCCAGCAGGGCGCGTTTTCCGCAAGCGAGCTGTACACGGTCTCGGACGCGAGAGGCGCGGTGACCAGGCACTGCTCGCGCAGGATACGTGGTGCGTGATCATCTATCCCAAATCCAGTGGCCTGTTCAAGAAGAAGAACCAGATAAAGGCGTCATGTACCTTCACGTCAAGTGGGCAGTATCGCGCGTTGGACCCGGGTTCGGTGGTTTTCTACGACAGCATATACTCGCAGGGCGATAACCCAAGGCCCGCACGGAAAACGCGTTTCGAGCCCCCTGTACGCCACCACCATCATCCCCCACGCATTTAGCGCATATTCCCTCGAGCTGTAAATCGACATTCGACAGATTCCGATTGTGTTTCACCTTGGTTGCCAAACTGGACTTTTTTGGTAGGATTATTCTGCTTTCAAAATAATCTGCGCAAAGGAGTACGTTTGAGCGACGTCGTCGCCGCCATCGAGACGAGCTTCAGGGAGCTGGTCAAGACAACGCGATATCGCAGCATCACCGTCAAGGAGATTTGCGAAGGCGCCTACATAAGCCGGCGGACCTTCTACGCGAATTTCGTCGATAAACGCGCGGTGCTCGCCTACATCTTTCGCCACGACGCGATTGACCCGTTGAAGCGCATCGTTTCCATCCTCTCGCCCGACGAAGCCGCCGACATGGCCTACGACATCTTCGTCCGCTTCTACCAGGGAATCTACGACAACGCCGAGTTCTACAGCGACCTGGTCAAGCCCATGCACAACGTGGACCTCACCTTCATGCGCGTGGTGATTCGCGCGGTCTCGAAGCAAATCGAGGAGAGCGCGAAAAGGTACAACCCCGACATCGACAGAGCGCTGGCTCGCCACGCCGGCGACTTCTTCGGGGCTGCGCAGGCGTGGTACCTCGAAAAATGGATATACAACAGCTACGACGAACCCCTCGAGAAGATCGCCAAAGACCAAACGCTCATACTGATGCCGGGTCTTACGGCCTTGGTGAAAAAGGGCAGCTCACTTGTCTGAGACCAGAGAAGAAATAGAGAAATCGTACCGCGATGCGGTGGGCCGACTGCCGTATTCCAGCATCTCGGTAAAGCATCTCTGCGAGCAGGCGAACCTCTCGCGCAAGGTGTTTTACCGCTACTACAACGGGAAGCTCGATGTGCTGACCAGCATCTTTCGCCGCGACGTGCTTCAGCCGACGCTCGATTTGTGCGAGCTGCTCTCGTTCGAGAAGATCTGGCCGCGCGCAGCGAGCACGGAACAGCACATGTTCCAGGCGGTGTACGACGACAGGGAGTTCTACGGCAACGTGGCCCGTGCTCCGCAAGGCGGGGAGGAGGCCTTCCTCAAGGCCGCCGGCCTGGTGTTCGCGGAGTGGTGCCGATTCGTGCTGCAGAAGCAACGCTATCCGGAAAGGTCCTGGCAGACCGCCTACATCGTGTCGTTTTTCTCGCATGCGAAGGCGCACTACCTGCTCGACTGGCTTCTCGACGACTGCACCCCATCCGTCGAAGAAGCCGCCGGGCTCTTCTCCGACATGGCCCTCCCCTTCTGGCGCGCACTCGATTAGCAAGGCACCCGCCCGCGCACACGCGGCCGCCACTCGCGCCCCACGGCCGGAAACGAGGCGCCGCGATACAAAAAGGCCGAACCCCGGGCGTACGGCAGTGCACGCTCCTAGGTGTTCGACCAAAAACCGTCTGGTGCCCCTACCGAGAATCGAACTCGGGTCTAAGCCTTGAAAGGGCCTCGTCCTAACCTCTAGACTATAGGGACGTATGCGTTTCCTCGAAACAACTTTGCTAGTATGCCAAACCTGCACCCTCCCCGCAAGTCGTTTTCCCGCGCCGAATTCCCATCCATCAAAACCCCATGCCACTTGAGCGGCGGCGAAGCACGGCCACTGCACGCCCTGCTCGCACCCGCCGACATGGGTTACCTAGCTTCCTGCGTCAACGCACCGCCGCGCCCGCTGCCCGACCTCGCCCTTCGCCGCTCTTCACCGCCGTGCTTTGTTCGTGAGACCTTCCCCCTTCTCCCTTTCTGCGTGATATCGTTATTGCGTTTTGCGCCAACGAACCCGAAAAGGACCATTGCAATCATGACGAAGTTTACCGACCTGGGGCTTTCCCCGCTTGCACTCGATGCCGTGGACGCCCTGGGCTACACCGACCCCACCCCCGTGCAAGAACAGGCCATCCCCGCCGTCCTCGCAGGTCGCGACATAATCGCCGCAGCCAAGACCGGCACGGGCAAGACGGCGGCCTTCAGCCTCCCCTCCCTCGATCGACTCGATCACGCACGCCGCGGGCAGGGGCCGCTCATGCTGGTCGTCACCCCGACGCGAGAGCTGGCCCAGCAGATCGAGGACGTCTGCCGCACCATCGCCGAGCACACTCATCTTCGAATCGAATGCGTCGTCGGCGGCGTCTCGTACGGGCCTCAGATCGATGCGCTCGCGCAAGGCTGCGACGTGCTCATCGCCACACCCGGGCGCCTCATTGACCTTACGAACCAAGGCGCCGCGCATTTGGGCCAGGTTCAAACGCTCGTGCTCGACGAGGCCGACCGCATGCTCGACATGGGATTTCTGCCCGACATGCGCCGCATCGTGGGCGCTTGCCCCGATCAGCGCCAAACCCTGCTCTTCAGCGCCACCATCGATGCGGCCATCGAGGAGAACATGGCGCACCTGCTCGTCGACCCGGTCTTCGTCGAAATCGCGCATAAAGGCGAAGTCGCCGACACCATAGACCACTACATCGTGCACGTGGACCACAGGGCGAAAAACGACCTGCTCATAGCGCTGCTGAACGAACGCGGGGGCACGCGGATCATCGTCTTTGCCCGCACGCGGCATCGCGTGGACAATACCGTCCGCAAGTTACGGCGCGCCGGCTTCCGCGCCGAGCCCATCCACTCCGATCGGAGCCAGAATCAGCGCAAACGCGCACTCGATTCCTTCGCGAACGGCAACTGCGACATATTGGTGGCCACCGACGTGCTGGCCCGCGGCATCGACATCTCGGACGTCAATTACGTCGTGAACCTGGATATGCCCACGCAAGCCGAAGATTACGTGCATCGCGTGGGTCGTACGGGTCGAGCCGGCGAAGAGGGCTACGCGGTCTCGTTCGTCACCCCCGACACGGAGTCGGAACTGCGCGAGGTGCAGAAGCTCATAGGCAGCGAGATTCCCACGCTCGAAATCCGCAGCTTCGACGCCGCCGCAAGTGACGCGGCCCTGGCCGCCCGCGCCACGCGAAGCGCCGCTCGCAACGACCCCGAGCTCGCGCAGACTTCCAAGGAGCTCTCCGCCAAGAAGCGACGCCGGCGGAAAGCTCCTGGGCGCTCGGGCACGGATGCGGACTCGAACCCGGGTGCGGGCTCGGGCGCCAATGTTCACGGGAACGCACGCAAGTCCGCCGAGAGATCCGAACGACCGGTAAAGACGCGAGGGACGGCCAAGGGGCAACGCAAGAAGTCTCAGAAAGCGGCCAATGCCACTCGCCCCGGCCGCAAGAAAGCCTCGGCGCAGCAGAAGCAGCAGAAGGCGGCGGGGGGCCGTAGCTCGTCACGACAACGCGCAGGCAAGTCCGCGCCTAAAGGCGATTTCCGCCCCGGTCGCAGCCAACGCGCCCGCCGCGATTCGCAGCATCGCTCCGCCCGCCGCTAGCCGGCCTTCAGGCGAAGGCGAAGGCGAACCCGCTCGGTCCCCTTCGGCGAAACGGCGGAATCGGCAACAAGGCGTCCTGCCGCCTGGATCCCCCGCTGGCGCCCGAAGCATGCCGAGTAGACCGACAGCGGACGAGCACGATTATCGCCGCAATCCTCCACTTGCAGCTGCAATCCCCCACTTACAGATTGTCCCTACACGCGACCAACGCAGACGCGTATCTTAGCTGCATAAGGTAAGGAGCGCGTATGAAAATCGCAGTTGCAAGTAACGGCCTCGATGTCGCCCAGACATTCGCCCAATGCCAAAACTTCAGCTATTATGCCACGCACAGCTACCATATCTCAGCCACGCAGAACATCCCCGCCCAGGGGAGCACTCCCGAGGAATATGCCGAGCTCTTGGGAAGAATCGGGGTGGAAACGCTTCTTGCAGGCGAAGTGACCCCGGCCGCTACCGAGGCATTCCAGAACGCAGGCATCCAACTGATCGCCGGTATATCCGGACGCGCGACCGACGCCGCCCGAGCCTACGTCGCCCAGCGCGCCGCCGAGCTCGATAGCTCCGAAGAGGAAGAAGACTAGGCCCGGTCTGACGCGGGTAACCAGGTTATCCGCGTCAGACCGGGCCCGTCGCAACCGCAGCCGCGCCGCGCAGTCGACTTCTAGAGAGCCTTGCGCGCCACTTCGACCAGCGCGGCGAAAGACTGCGGGTCGTTGACGGCCATATCGGCGAGCACCTTGCGATCGAGCTCGACGCCGGCCTTCTTCATGCCGTTCATGAAGACGCTGTAGCTCATGCCGTTGATACGGGCCGCAGCGTTGATACGGGTGATCCAGAGTTTGCGAATCTCGCGCTTCTTGTTGCGGCGGTCGCGGTACTGATACTGCAGAGAATGCTGGACCTGCTCTTTGGCTGCACGATAGGAACGGCTCTTGGCGCCATAGTAGCCCTTGGCGCGAGCGAGCATGGTCCGACGCTTCTTATGCGCATTGACTGCGCGCTTTACACGAGGCATAGTGCCCTCCCTTACTGATTATCGACGGCCGAGATTGCGAGCGAGGACCTTTTGATCGGCCTTCGACACTTCGGTCTCGTGACGGAAATTACGCTTGCGCTTCTGGCTCTTCTTGGTGAGGATGTGGCTCTTGTAGCCCTTGGCGCGCATGATCTTGCCGGAGCCGGTAACGCGGAAACGCTTCGCGGTGCCGCGATGGGTCTTCATCTTAGGCATTCTGCTGCTCTTCCTTTCCTTGATTCTGATTGCGATTCCGCCCGCGCTTGGGGGCGGTCTTCTCCTTCTTCTTGGCCGTGCCGGGCAGAGGGGCGATGACCATATGCATGTTGCGCCCTTCCATCTTGGGCTGCGCCTCGACGACGGCAAGGTCCTTGAGGTCGTCGGCCAGGCGCTCCAGGATGGAGAGCCCCTGCTCGGGGTGGGCCATTTCGCGGCCGCGGAACATGATGGTGATCTTCACCTTGTTGCCGGCCTCGAGGAAGCGGATGACGTGCTTCTTCTTGGTCGTGTAGTCCCCCACGTCGATTTTCGGGCGGAACTTCATTTCCTTGGTTTCGATCTTGCTCTGGTTCTTGCGGGCCTGCTTGGCCTTGATGGTCTGCTCGTACTTGAACTTGCCGTAGTCCATGACGCGACAAACCGGCGGCTGGGCACCCGGCGCGATCTCGACCAGGTCGAGCCCGGCATTGTCGGCCACGTGCTGGGCCTCCTCGATCGCGCAGATACCCATCTGCTCGCCATCGTAGCCGATGAGTCGCACTTCGCGTGCGGTAATGGCTTCGTTGAGCCTTGGCTCCTGTGCTGCTATCGCAAACACCCCCTTCGGGTATTGGTAGGTACTGAAAAACCCGGGGCGCTCAGCCACCGGGTCGCAGAAAATCGTTTCCGCCGAAGCGGTATTCTCGCAAACCCATCAGCAGCCGTAGCGCCGAACCAGGTGGGGGCATGGGCCCCGCTTGAAAACAGCTTGGTCATGATAGCACGAACCCCGTCCCTGCACGGTATTTCCATAAGGCCCCGGCCGCGCTGGCGGTCGGGGCCTCAATCGCTTATCGAGCAGCGGGCTTATTCGGCAGAGGAATCCTCCGCGGCAGCCTCGGTCTCGGCGGGCGCGGCGGCCTCGGCCTCGGCGGGTGCTTCGGCAGCGGCTTCGGCGGGCGCTTCGGCAGCGGCTTCGGCGATAATCGCATCGGCCTTGGCCTCTGCGCTCTCGCCGGCGGCAACTTCGGCCTGCGCGGCCTCGGCGGCAGCCTCGGCTGCGGCAGCGGCTTTGGCCTCGGCCTCGGCGGCCTTCTTGGCGAACTCGGCGGCACGCTCGGCCTTCTTGGCGGCCTTGGCCTCGCGCTCGGCCTTGCGGGCGGCCTCGGCGGCGGCGACGGTCTCGGCACGCTCGGCCTTGCGGGCGGCC
>CAJOOG010000017.1 GCA_905236045.1 uncultured Denitrobacterium sp. | reverse complement strand
TCCAGCCACCACCTTTTGGCACGGTATGTACGCTTCTGCACAATTATACGCTCGGATGCAACGTCGCATCCTTGTGCGCTTGGGCCCCGACTCCGCAGGCTCAATTGCAATGCTCAATCGCAATCGTAGGTCGAAGATTCCTACCCGTTACGCATTGCCGGCAAGGACGTCCTTGGCCCAGGCGAAAGACTCGCGCACGATGCTGTTGAGAGGGAAGCGCTCATAGCTTCTCACGGCGATTCCCGACGCGTGCGAGAGGCCCGCCTTGCGTGCGAGGGCAAGCGAGCGAGCCACGTGGTAGTCGTTGGTCACAATGCCGATTTTGTCGTGCTGGGCGTCCACGAGTTCGGCTGCATGGCGCAGGTTCTGGGCGGTGCTGTACGAGCGGTCTTCGAGCAGGATGCGCTCGTTTTCTACCCCGTGCGCGACGAGGTAGTCGCGACCCGCATAAGCCTCGGGCACCGATTCGCTCGGCCCTTGCGCGCCGCAGACGATGCAGCGGGCGTGCGGATTCTCGGCCATATAGGCGCAGGCGGCGTCGAGCCTGCGGCCGAACGTGCGGCCCGGCTTGCCCTCGAGCACCTGCGCACCGAGCACCACCACGTAGTCGAGCCCCGGCGCTGCCTTGTCGCGATAGTGCCGGGCGATAACCGCGCCGACGGCGGCCTCGTACGCCGCGAACAGCACAAGCGCCACTGCCGGCACCCGGCGCAATGCGAGGGGGATGCTCTCCCATAGCCCCGCCGCGATGAGCGCCGACGGTGCCACGAGCACGACCGCGAGGAAAAACCAGAGGTAATGGAAGCGCATCTTCGTCTCGCTGAGCACGAACTTCAGCCCGTAGGCCGCGCACGCCGCGCCGGTAACGGCGAGTGCCACGGCAACGCCCGCGTTCACGGCAGCATCACCTCCTGTCGTCGATGGCACATGCCGGGCGCTCTTGCTCGATAACGGCGAGAGCCGCGAAGGCGTCGTTCGGCTCCTGCTCGAACGCGCACGTGCTGCACGCGAGCAGACGCGCGTCGGGAGGCGCCGGGATGTCGGCAGAAAACCTGTTCGCGGATTCCACGCGCGAAAGCCACGCCCCGAAGTCGGCGTCGTCGGCGAAGCGTACGCGCTCGGGCCAGGGGTCGCGCGATTCGAAGAGCAGGCCCGCGAACCAGCGGGCGGTGTAGCGCGTGTCCTCGTGGATGAACTCGACGGTCGGATGCGCGGCCAGGTAGTCCGAGTCGTCTAAGCTGACGATGGCCTTGAACATAGACCAGTCCTTCATGTGGTGAGCGCGGAGCACGGTCGTACGCTCGCCCATGCACCCGCCGTGCGCAAAATCCATGGCGACCTGCCCGTGCTCCGACTCCTCGCCGCTGAAGTTGTGCGTGAGGTTGTAGCCCCGGCCGAGGCGCTGCTTCATCACGGGGTAGTCGATGGGGCTGCCGTCCATGTGGATCCAGCCCACGCAGTCGGGGTTGATGGCGCGCAGCTCGTCCAAGTCGATGGAAGGCCACGTCTGCCAATGGCCCTTTATCTTGCTGCCGAAGATGGAGCGGAAGATGTAGGCGGGGTCGTAAGGGTCTACGGCGTCTTTGGCAAGGTCCATGCCGATCGCATCCTTTCCTCTGAGCTTACCCGTTCGTTTCCGGCAACTCGCTTCGCGGCTTACCCGTTAGTCTTGCACACTAGTGCTGCGTTCAGAAAATAACGGCAAGTGCGAACAGGCGCAAGCTGCTACAATGGCGAACCGAACGCCCCCTTTTTCTGTGCGCACCGCAAGGAGTGCTTGCTCACTTTAGCTGCGCTGGCAAACGATTCGCGCCCTTGAGAGGTGAGAGACCATGACAAACGTGCCTTCGGCGTGCCAGATCCTGGTGAACGAGGCGCATCCGCTGCCACTTGACTGGGTGCCCGACGACCTGGTCGACCTGTGGAAAGTGCAGCCGCGCCACTACCTGCTGCCTGCGCGGCAGACGCGCCTTGCCGCACCTGCGGCGGATGCCGCCAACGCGCTGTTCGAGCTGGCCGAGCGCGACGGGTTCGGCGATTTCATGGTGCTCTCCGCCTACCGCGATAGCGATTACCAGGCGGGCCTGTTCGCCGAAAGCGACGACGGTTACGTGGCGCGTCCGGGACGCAGCGAGCACCAGACGGGGCTTGCCATGGACGTCTCCCAGCTTGGCCGGGGCATGGCCCTCGACGACGAGCACATTGCCTGGCTTGCGCAGAACTGCTGGGGCTTTGGCTTCGTCGTGCGCTACCCAAAAGGCAGCGAAGACGTTACGGGCATCCCGCCCGAGCCGTGGCACCTGCGCTACGTCGGGCGCGATGCCGCGCTCGAGATGCGCGAGCATGGCTGGGTGCTCGAGGAGTGGCACACAGCTCGCAGCGAGGCAAGGCCGGACTGAGCGCACCCGATAAACCGAGCCGCGAGGCCGGAGTCCCGCGGCTCGTCTTGCAATTGGTGCATAAACCCTAGGGAGACGCGTCTTTATCATGCCGGCCCAGATTCTGCCACGCGGCGCGCTTCACCTTCAAACCTCATTTACCCACGCCAGTGGGCGCATTCGGTTTTCAGTTGAGGCGCACTCACCCTGCGGAATCTGGACTCGACAGCATAAAGACGCGTCTCCCTAGAAGAACGCGCTGCCGTCGATGTCACCGCTGGCGAAGGCGGCGGGAACACGATCCGAATCGATGCCCTCGCGGGTATCGCCGCCTGTGTATCCCTGGGCCTCCTTCCTCATCAATTCCGCCAAAAACTCTTCATGGGATATCTGGACACCACCGCCGCCTGCGATGGCAGCCAGAGCTTCGTCGGAAAGCTCCACGCCCTCGCCTCCCAGCAAGGCCTCTAGCTCCTCGGGGCTCGTGCACGCCTTTGCCTTCTCCAGCAGCTCGTCGTTGAGGTTTAGGTTGCTCGAAGCCATTTCTCCTCCTTTTATCCGTGCTTATACGTTCGTTTTCGGCGACCGTTTTACGGTCTGCTGATTATACGCGGGTTCGCGGGAATCCGTCTTGGATGGTAGAACGTTATTGTAACAGGGGACGGAGGTTTGTCACACGCATGAGACTCGCCCAAGCGACACCATTGCCATGCTTAGCACCATCGGTGCCCAAGCTGCAAACGCCTCGGGGCGCTCGGCCAGCTCGGTGGCAAGCTCGCCGAAGCCGACCCAGCGCACTTCGCTTGCTTCTGCCGGGTCGGGGTTGGGGTCGCCCTCGCAGCGGCCAACAATTACGTGGTCATACTCGTATTCGCAGAGCCCACTGTCGAATTCGGCGCGGTAGGCGAATGCGGCCACTTCACGCAGGTCTGCGGCTTCGCAGCCCAGTTCTTCACGCACGCGCCGGTACGCGGCGGCCACAACCTCCTCACCAGCGCGCGGATGCGAGCAGCAGGAGTTGGCCCAAAGCCCGCCCGAGTGGTATTTGCTTATAGAACGCTTGGCCAGCAGCAGCTCCTGGCCACTATCGCCCTCGCGCACGAGCAGGACCGAGAACGCACGGTGCAGCAGCCCCTCCGCATGGGCCTGCAGCTTCGTTGCCGTCCCGACTTCCCGGTCCAGCCCATCCACCAGTATCAGCTTGTCGTCCTTAGAAGGATCGCTTGCCATGAGCTCGTCCATCGGGGTTCCTCCTCGCTGTGTTTCGGCCACTCTCGCATCTGTGAATATATTACGCAATCACGACGCCACCCGTCTCGGAGCCACGGCGAAAATGGGTGGCGGACGGTTGGTGACAGGGGTGACACGGGCATGATTATGCCTTGCAGTCAGGGGCAGCAGAACACTTCAGAAGCGTTTTTTCGCCTGCCATCAAGCAGATTCGCTGTTATAATAATTACGAAAAATGGTTATAAATACAGCTTTCCGAATAATTTCGGAGGATGCATGCTGGTTTCACGTGTTAAAGAGATTGAAATCCTGCAATCTGCTGCGCAGAGCGAGTCTTAAGGGTTTCGACGAGCCCCCCGACTGGATGGGAGCCTTCGAGCTCCTAAAGGATCTTATCGAGCGCTCGGACGACGCCCGCAAGGTGATCTTCATCGACGAGTTGTCCTGGATGGACAGAAAGCAGGCCAAGCTCATCCCAGCACTCGAGAGCTTCTGGAACGGCTGGGGTTCCGGCAGGAGAGATTTGCTCCTCATCGTTTGCGCGTCAGCGACCTCGTGGATGATGGACAAGGTCATACACAACAAGGGCGGGCTCTACAACAGGCTCACGGCCCGGATACACCTCAGACCGTTCACGCTCGCCGAATGCGAGGAGTACCTGCAGGCGAACGATATCGTCATGAACCGTCAGGAAATCCTCGAAGGGTACATGATCCTCGGCGGAATCCCCTACTACTGGAGCCATTTGCGCCGGGGCTTAAGCCTCGCGCAGAACGTAGACGCGATGTTCTTCGCGCTAGATGCGCCCCTCAGGCACGAATTCGACTTCCTGTACGCATCGCTGTTCGCGAAACTCGATGCCTACATCGCCATTGTCACTGCGCTCGGGAAAAAGAGGGCGGGGCTGCGCCGCGAGGAAATCCTGCAAGCGACGGGCATCGAGGACTCGGGCAACCTGACCCAGAAGCTGGAAGACCTAGAGAACTGCGATTTCATCCGTAGTTACACCTGCTTTGGGAAGAAGAAGAGGGACACCGTTTACCAGCTGCTCGACAACTTCACTCTCTTCCACTTCAAGTTCCTCGCGAAGGGGCCGACAGACGAACGCTATTGGTCGAACCAGGTGAACACTCCGCCGCGGAACACCTGGTGTGGACTCGCCTTCGAGCGGGTGTGCTTACAGCATGTCGCGCAGATCAAATCCAAGCTGGGCATCTCGGGCGTGCTGACCGAGATGCACTCCTGGTACTGCCGTGCGAATGCGGAGGAGGGCCTGTTCGGCTCGCAGGCGGACCTGCTTATCGTGCGTCGCGACCAGGTCATCAACGTCTGCGAGATGAAATATGCATCCGCGAACTACACGTTCACGAAAAAAGACGACGAGGCTATGCGGAGAAGAATCAGCGACATTCAGGCGGCAACGGGGACGCGCTACGCGCTCCACCCGACGCTTGTCACGACCTACGGGATAAGAAAGAGCCAGTACTGGGGGGCCGTGCAGGCCGCTATCGTCGCCGATGATCTCTTCAGGCCGCTTGACTAAACCAACACCATCCGTTTTCCAGATGGCTGCGAACGCTTCGTGGTGGGCGATCCCGGCTTCCTCAACCGAGTCTCGAATGCAGGACACCGCGACCTGCTGCCGCGTATAATCTTGAGAAGCAAATCGATTCAGATTGGAGATGCGACCATGGACCGCGCTCGGATATACGACATAATCTATGCGCTCGCCGCAAAAGGCGGGCGCGAGGAAGCTCTTTTCGGGAACTGCGGCCAGGCTGCGCGCGAGGCGTTCGCGCGCAGCCTGGCGGGGGAAGCGTTTCCCGAGTTGTGGTTCGAGATTCCGCTTGCGGGCAAGCCTTGGATGGACTTCCATGCGCTTACGTCGTATGAGGACGTGGCGGGAGCGCAGGCGGCGTTCGCCGGGCACGGCGGCGCCTATGCGGACGCGCTTTCGTGGTTCGCCGCGCAGGGACCGAACAAGGTGCGCCAGCTCGCGCTCAGCTACGACACGCACGTTGGAAATATCGAAGCCCCCGCCGTGCAGCTGCTCGTGGACGGGCCCGACCCGGCTGTGCCCCTCGCGTTCCTGGCAGCTGCGAGCCGTCTGGACCTGCGCGATGCCTATTCCGGCTTCGTGCGTGCAATGCCGTCCGAGTGGTACGCTTGCTACACGGGCGTGTTCCCGGGAAGGGATGCCGCCGACACAGACCCTTGGCTGCGCGTGGAGTGCATCGTCGGCGACGAGTGCCAGCAGGCGTATGCGCAAGATGCCGCGGCCTTGCGCGAGCACCTGGCGGCCGTCGGCATGGGTGAGTTCGACGATAGCCTCGTTTCCGGAATCCAGGAGCTCGCACGTTCGTCCTTCCCGCTCGAGCTCCAGTTCAATGTCGGGGCGGACGGCGCGGCGCTGCCTGTGCTCTCGGCCAGCGTCCGCTTCCAACCCGCCGATTGGACGGACGCCGGACGTCGTGCGGAAATCGGCCGCCTTGCAGCTTGGCTGCAGTCGCTTGGCCTCGCCGACGAACGCTGTGGCTTGCTCGCTCAGACTGCATTCGCCAAGCGCGTGCAACACGGCGGCGAGTCGAGTACGGTATCGTGCTTTCCCGCCTTCGTGAAGCTGCGCTGGAGAGGAGGCATGGCACCCGACGCGAAGGCGTACCTTATGGCTCGCATTGAATAGGACGGGCCGGCGGCAACGCCGCACAACACATCAACCCAGCCACCACCTTTTGACACGGTACGTATGCTTCTGCACGTTATGCGTTCAAGCGCAGCGTTACATCCTTGTGCGCTTGGACCCCAACTCTCGCACTGCGCAGAGCATTGCTGGACGGAACACGTTGCCAAAGCGTACAATAGACAGGAGCGGACGACAGGCGGGTGACAGGGGACGATGGTTTGCCACATCC
>CAJOOG010000016.1 GCA_905236045.1 uncultured Denitrobacterium sp. | reverse complement strand
TCCCGCTCGTCGGATCGGGCTATGGCGGCCTCCTCGTCGTCGAGGTCCGCCAGGAACGCGAACGACTCGCGCACGGCATCCGACATCTCCTTGGCCGTCGGCCTCGGCACAGCGAGCGCGCCGATATCTTCGGGGTCGAACTCGTCCTCGCCGCGTTCCCGGAGCCAGCGCCCGGCGTCGAAGACGGAGCGCTGGAGCGCAGGGCGCCAATGGGTCTCCCCAGCGTGCATGCCGTTGGCGTCCACCCATATCTTGAGCACCGCAAGCCTTCGC
The DNA here is from genome assembly GCA_905236045.1 of uncultured Denitrobacterium sp. Lineage (GTDB taxonomy): Bacteria > Actinomycetota > Coriobacteriia > Coriobacteriales > Eggerthellaceae > Curtanaerobium. The sequence goes on along the minus strand of CAJOOG010000016.1, from coordinate 4,577 downwards.
ACGAGCGCCTTGTCCAGCGCCGATGCCGTCGCCGCGTTCGCCATGATCCAACGCAGGTCGTACATGTCGCGTGCCGTGGTGGTGCGGTTGAGCCGGGCGATCTTCTCGGCGATGTTCTCCTCGAGGCGAACCGTTGGGATCTCCGGCAAGCCGAAGCCGTACTGCGCGTGGATGGGCATCGGGGCCCAGCCCCTGCGGGCCGGTTCAAGCCACGGCATCGGGGCGAAGTCGAGTTTGCTTGCGAGTCTCGCGTTCTGGACGAACGGGCTCTCGAACGTGATCGACCATCGGCCCCTGCGCTCGGCCACACCGTATCTGAACGGCCCTATGGAGAGCCCGTCGGCCTCCATCACGAAGAGCTCCCCGGCGCCCCCGGCGAGCTCGACGAAGTCGAGATCGAGCGAGAAGCGGCCCTCCTTGCCGGCATAGAGCTTCCGTATCGCGGTACCGCCCTTTATGGCCAGCCCGTCGAAGATGTCGGCGGCGTGCATGTGCGCGAGCAGCAGGTCCTGCGCGACGTCGACGACGGCGGCCTCGCGGCCCTGCGCGCCCGCCCCCTTGGGCGTGTGCCTGGCAATGTGACCGGGCTGTATGTTCATCGCTCTTATCATCGCACCGCTTCCATCTCCCTGGGGTCGAAGGGCAGCAGCGTGTCCGCCACCTTCCATCGCTCGTCGTTTCGCAGGCTGCTCGTCCGCGGCCCGAAGCGGACCTTCGCGGTCGGGGCGCCGGACTCCATGATCGCGCCCGCTATGTCGGGGCGCATCCCCTGGAGCAGGTAGCCGGTCCTGGCCCGTATGGAATCCTTGCACCCCGCAAGCTCCGCGAGCGTCTCGTCGGTGCTCATCTCATAGGCGACATCTGGCAGCCACTCGGCGGCGCTTTGCCATGAAGGGACCTGCGCCGGGGACGCGGCCATGTGCACGACGATGGATGCCGGCGCGAGCGCCGCAACGCCCCTCGTCTCGCGCGTGGCCAGCGCCGGGGCGAACACGTGCGCCCGGACGCCCTCCGGCAGGGAGGCGGCCGGCCGCTCCGCGAAAGCGGCGTCTATGGTCGCCGGCGCGCGGTCGGAAAGCCCGAGCGCCCAGGCGGCTGCCTGCATGGCGAGCGCGGGCGCGAGACCCGGATGGGCCGCCGCGAACGCCTTGATCGGCAAGAGCGGGTCCATGCTGGAGTAGGGCCCCGCCGCCTCGGCAGGCGCGAACTCCCAGACGCCGCGCTGTCCGGTCGGCAGCAGCCACCCCCTCTCGCGCATCCGCGCGGCGAGCACGGCCGTGGGCGTGGCGACGCCCACCTCTGACGCGATCCGGGCGAGGTCGATAGCCGTTACAAGTTCGGGCCTGTCGAGCTCGAGCCTCTCGAGCACCTTTGCCATCTGCGGCGAGCTATAACGTGCCATATACTCTCCTATAATTATATGTATTGTAATGAGTAACATATATTTGGCACGTTCAGAGCGCAAGTCTTATCGGCAGAAACGGCGACGGATCGGCAAAGTCGGCGATACTCGCCCATCTCTCGTAGTTCGGGCTGTCGAAGAGGGCGGAGCTCGAAGAGGTCGCCGGACTTGGGACGTCGAGGGTAAACAAACTATTGCGCGAGCCCATAGCAGGCGGCGCCGTCTTGGCGGCGGGCGCCACGAGGCCCCGCTATCGAATTTCGGATTAGGAGGCTCCTAGAAGGTTGACTCCCTCTGCTGAGCGCTTCTCAACAGAGGGAGTTTAGCATGTTTAGCTGGGGAAATGTGCTCTCTCGTCACTCCCACTCGGTAGCTCCCAAACAAAGGAATATGAATAGAATTCGCAGGTCAAATGCTAGTTTCTTTGTCCCGGGAATCGATATGAATGCGAAAGCAAGGTAATTACAAGGAAAAGACGCGATTGGGTCGAAGCATCAGCCTGCGAGGTCTATAGGGCTCTCCTTGTCTTTCAATGCTATTAGAGTCCCGCTTTGTCTCCGCCCAATTTCAGAAAGTTGCGCTATACTGGCACATGTGCCGTAATTTCGCAATATTGGAGTTTGCCGTGGAAATCAAACGCGAGAAGTACCTCGACGACCTCGTCGTTCGAATGGGCAATGGGATGATTAAGATAGTGACGGGGATCCGGCGCTGCGGGAAGAGCTATCTTCTGCTAAACCTTTTCGAGAAGCATCTCGAATCAACCGGCGTTGACCGCGACCATATCATCGAGGTCGTCCTCGACGACGATGCGAACGAGGAATTGAGGGACCCCAAGGCGCTCTCGGCCCATATCCGATCACGCGTCGGAAGCGACGCGGGGCAATACTACGTAATCATCGACGAGGTCCAATATGCCATGAGCAGGAAAGAGCTGCTCGACCGTGACAATCCTCCGCGCCTCTACGGCGTACTCAACGGCTTGATGCGTCTTCCCAACGTGGATGTCTACATTACGGGAAGCAACTCGAAGCTCCTCTCGACCGACGTGATGACGGAGTTCAGGGGGCGCGGTGATGAGGTTCGCATCCACCCGCTGTCGTTTTCGGAGTTCATGCAGGGCTTCGATGGGGATTCGAGCAAGGGGTGGAGGGACTATGCCGTGTTCGGCGGCATGCCGCTCGTGTTGTCCCTGCGTACACGCGAGCAGAAAATGGCGTACCTGTCGAACCTTTTCGCTGAAGCGTATTTCAAGGATATCATAGAGCGCAATGGCATTGAAAAATCGCAGGAGCTTGAGGACGTTGTCAACGTGCTCGCTTCGAACATCGGGTCGTTGACGAGCTTCTCCAAGTTGCGCTCGACCTTCAAGAGCGTCCTGCATACCGACATAAGCGACCACACCATCGCGGCCTACGTAGGATATCTCGAGGATGCCTTCGTCGTTACCGAGGCCGTCCGCTACAGCGTTCGGGGGCGGCGCTACATCGGCAGCCCCAAGAAGTACTATTTCGAAGACGTGGGATTGCGCAACGCCAGACTCGGCTTCAGGCAGCTCGACGAGCCGCGCATTATGGAAAACGTCGTATACAACGAGCTTAAGGCGCGCGGCTTCCTCGTAGACGTCGGAGCGGTCGACACGAGGCGGCGAATAGACGGCGTTCAGACAAGGGAGCAGCTGGAGGTCGACTTCGTCGCCAACAAAGGCGACAGGCGCTACTACGTGCAGGTGGCCCAAGGGCTTGATGACCCCGGCAAGGAAGAGCAGGAGAAACGCTCGCTCAAGGCAATCTCTGACGGCTTCAAGAAAATCATCGTCGTCAAAGACGCCCTTGCGCCCCATTACGATTCCGACGGGCACCTCATAATCGGTCTAACCGACTACCTCCTCGATCGCAACAGCTTAGAACTATGACGCATCATGCATGGCGCTTCTACTTGCATGTTTTGCGCTCAGCGCGTCAATGACAACGAGACTCAACATCATGGGCGGGAAATTGCCGCCTCCGGTTGGTGGAGCTGCCGCCTTGGGCGGTATACCATTTCATACATGGTAGGAAGCGTATGAAAGGGACGAACGATGAGCTACGAGTACGTGCGCGTGAAGCTGGATAAGAACAACTACGCGCTCAATGCCGACATGGAGAGCCACCGCGAGATCATCGACAAGATGGCGGCAGAGGGGAAGCGCTACGCAGGGTGGTTCCCCGTGACGCAGGGGCCCACAGGTAAGACGGTAGAGTTCGACCTGATCTTCGAGGTGGTCTAGGTGGGCATCGGGACCAACATCCAGGCGACACGCCAGGCGGTGGCGCTCACGCAGGAACAGCTGGCAGCGGCGGTCGGCGTGTCGCGGCAGACGGTCGCGAAGTGGGAAGCGGGCGAGACGTCCCCCGACCTGGAGCACTCAGCCGCGCTCGCCGACGCGCTCGGCTGCACGATGGACGCGCTCGTCAACTTCGACTCCGAGGGCACGGGGCTCGGGGCGCCGCCTAGGGGCAAGCACCTGTTCGGCAGTGTGAAGGTGGGCGAGCGCGGGCAAGTGGTCATTCCCAAGGAGGCCCGAGAGCTGTTCGGCATAAGCCCTGGCGACAAGCTCGTCGTGCTCGGCGAGGACGGCCAGGGCATCGCCCTCTGCAAAGAGGAGGACTTTATGGCAGGCGTAGAGGCTGTCATGGCTGCTGTGCGCGGGACCTCGCGATGAGCGCTGGCGAGAGGAAGAAATAAGCCAAGGTGGCCGCTATTGTGCTCGCCGCAATAGCAATAGCGGCGCTCGCCGCGGTTCTCTTGTATCGAGATGGCAACCTGCACGCCGGGGAACGGAAGATCCGACAGGCCCTCGACGTTGGTTTCGACCAAAAGCAGGCGACCGTGGACGGCACCACGACATCCATGTCGAGCGGCTAGGTGAATTCCTCGACGCCATCGATCGCTACTGCTTATTAAGCGCATCGTAAGGAAATGATAAGGAAAAGACGCGCTTCGGCCAAACCATGGACGTTTCGAAAGCTTCTCGCTTCACCTAACCATATCCGCAGACTCTACTACGGGTATCGACACCCTGTCTGGAGGTCGGGGAAAGTCCCCGTCTTCCCAGTTTTCTGGTAGCGCCTCGGCCACAAGCACTCGGTACGTTCCCGCAGCTGTTTCCACCGTGACCTCGAATCGCGTTGCG
>CAJOOG010000015.1 GCA_905236045.1 uncultured Denitrobacterium sp. | reverse complement strand
GCCCGAATGGATTTGAACCAGCGACCTCACGCTTATCAGGCGTGCGCTCTAACCAACTGAGCTACGGGCCCGCGAAAACGCGCTTGAATAGAGTATACCAGCCCATGTCAAGGGGCAAGAACTTTCTGCTAGTATGGAGAAAATTCACGGCTGACCGCGCGCCGCCGTCCGCCTGTGCCCGCCGGACCCGGGCCCCCGCGAGCGTCACACGGCGCAGCTATCGAAAGGAGGGAGGGAGACCATGATTCCCGTTTGCGTTCATACGCTGGTCCTGTCGAAGCCTCCCCACCCTTCCGTCCTGGTGCTCTGCCCCATCGAAGACTATCGGCCGCACCGTACGTGCCGGATCGTCCCCATCTGGGTAGGCCCCGCAGAGGCGCGGCAGCTGGGCACGGCGCTCGAGGCCGCGAAATTCAGCCGCCCTATGACGCACGACCTGTTCATAGACGCGCTGACCAACCTGGATGCCTCGGTCGAGGAGGCGGCCATCGTCGGTCAGGAGGGCAAGACGTTCTTCGCCAAGCTAGTGCTGAAGCAGGGGGAGCGCAGGATTTCTCTCGATGCCCGCCCGAGCGACGCCATAGCGCTCGCCGTTCGTCAGGGCGCGAACATCCTCATGGCGGAAGACGTCCTCGACCGGGCCTCTTTCCCCTACATCTTCAAGAGCGAGATCGACGACGAAGAGGAGATCGGCGAATTCCGCAAATTCGTGGAGGGTCTTTCCCCCGAGGACTTCGCGTAACGCCCGCAAGCCTGCGACGGCCGTGTCCGCCTCGCGCCCGCAAGCTCGCCCCCGCCCCGCCCCCTTGCAAGCTGGCCCCGGCCCGTTGCATCGCAGCCGCCCAACTGTATTGTTTCGTTGGAAGCATTGGCGGGCCCATCCCCCAGAAGGTAGTATTGCGCGGTTGGAAAAGCTGTCGAAAGGGGGTGCCGTGAACAGAAGCGAGGCGTTGCGTGCCTTGGGGCTCGAGGAGGATGCCTCCATCGAGGACATCAGGGCCGCTTACAAGGAGACGGCGCAGATTCTGCATCCGGACCGCTTCGCCGGCAACAAGAAGCTCCAAGCGCGTGCGACCGAGCAGTTCAAGAACCTGCAGGAGGCCTACGATTTCCTCCTGAAGGAGGGCGGCTCTCGCAGGTCGGGCTCCGCCGCCGGCGGTTCCACGCGCACTTCCTACACCCGCGCCCAGGAAATCAAGGCGCGTCTGGCCGGCATCTCCGCCGCGCGCGTGCAGTTGCAGGAACAGCGCGATCTCTTCCTCGACCGACGTCGCACGGGGCTGGGCATGCTCGGCGGCGGCATCTTGGTGGCGCTATTCGCGCGACGCATTCCGTGGTTGGCGGGCCTGGCGGGGGCCGTGGCCTTCTGGGGCGGCTTCGATGCCTTTACCGCCCATAAGAGCGTGGAATCCTTGACCAAGCAGCTCACCCACCTTCGACGCGAGCAGAAAGAGCTTACGGCAGAACTCGAGAACATGGAGTAGGGACCGAACATGAAGCAAGACCATCTTCGCAATGTCGCCATCATCGCACACGTCGACCACGGTAAAACCACGCTCGTCGACCAGTTGATGCGCGCCACGAACGTCTTCCGCGAAAATCAGCAGGTGCAAGATCGCGTGCTCGACAGCAACGACCAGGAGCGCGAGCGCGGCATCACCATCCTGTCGAAGAACATCTCCATCACCTACGGGCAGACCAAAATCAACGTCATAGACACCCCGGGCCACGCGGATTTCGGCGGTGAAGTGGAGCGCGTGCTCAACATGGCCGACGGCGCGTTGCTCATCGTGGATGCATTCGAGGGCCCCATGCCGCAGACGCGTTTCGTGCTGCGCCATGCACTGGATCTGGGGCTGCGCATCGTCGTGGTGGTGAACAAGATCGACCGCCCCGGCTCGCGCCCGGACGAGGTGGTGGACGAGGTGTTCGACCTGATGGTGGAACTCGAGGCCAGCGACGAGCAGCTCGACTTCCCCGTGGTCTACACCAGCGCCGTGAATGGATTCGCGCGCTACGAGGCCAACGATGGCAACAGGGACATGATTCCCCTGCTCGATACCATTCTGAAGGAGATTCCAGCCCCCGACTGCGAGCCGGAGGGCCCGGTCGCGCTGCAGGTCTGCACCGTGGACCACAGCAGCTTCGTGGGTCGCATCGGCGTGGGCCGCCTCTACTCCGGCACGCTGCATAAAAACGAGCAGGTGCTGGTCATCAAACGCGACGGGACGCGCTACAACTGCAACATCAAGCAGGTCTTCACCTTCGACAAACTGGGGAAAGTGGAGGTGAACGAAGCGCACGCGGGCGACATCATCGCGGTCGTGGGTGTAGAGGATGCCGACATCGGCGATATGGTCACCAGCAAAGAGCAGCCCATCGAGCTCGATCCGATTAAGATCGACGAGCCCACCATGGCCGTGGTATTCCAGCCCAGCGACAGCCCCCTGGTCGGCGAGGACGGCGAATTCGTGGGAGCCCGCCAGCTCTACGAGCGGCTGGACGCGGAAGCCGAGAGCAACGTGACCATGCGCATCACGCACCTGGAGGACAAGTCCGGCATGGAAGTGGCCGGCCGAGGCATTCTGCAGATCTCGGTCCTGATAGAGACCATGCGCCGAGAGGGCTACGAGATGCAGGTCGGGCGTCCGCGTGTGCTGTTCAAGGAAGAGAACGGCCGGCGTCTGGAGCCCATCGAGGAAGCCACGGTCGAGACGCCCAGCGAGTACGCGGGCAAGTGCATCGAGGTCTTCGGCAACGCGGGGGGCGAAATGATGGACATGGCCAGCAAGGGCGACCAGACCCAGCTGGTGTTCAAGATCCCGACTCGGGGCACGATGGGCCTGCGCACCAAGCTGCTGAATGCCACCCGCGGCGAGGCGAACATGTTCCACCGCTTCATGGAGTACGGTCCCTACCGCGGCGAATACACGGGTCGCAAGAACGGCGGCATGATCTCCATGAGCACCGACAAGGCCGTGGCCTACGCGCTCGACACCCTGCAGCAGCGAGGCACGCTCTTCGTCTCGCCGGGCGACGAATGTTACGAGGGCATGATAGTGGGCGAAAGCGCCAAGGAGGGCGACATGGTGGTGAATGTGAGCAAGACGAAGAACTTGGGCAACCAACGTTCGAGCTCCGCTGACAAGGCCATCCAGCTGACGCCGCCGCAGAAGTTCACGCTCGAAGAAGCGCTCGAATACATCCAGGATGACGAGCTGGTGGAGGTAACGCCCAAGAACATCCGCCTGCGCAAGCGCATTCTGAACACGATAGAGCGTAAAAAGGCGGCGAAGATGCGCTAAGGAGCGCAATCCGAGGGGGCGCGTTCGCTCCGGGGGCTTCCCGCTCCCGCGACCCCGCGATGCGCGCTGCTGGCCGCTTGCCCGATATATGCACACTTTTTATTTCGTTCGTAACACCTTAGCGAAAACGGTGTAGTATCGTTGGAGTCCAAAGTCTGTCGGAAGGATTTCACTATGTGCACGAATGGCGTGAACACAGGGCAATTCACCATGATGATGGAGCAGATCGACGACCAGCTGGCCCTCCAGCGTCGCTGGACGCATAAGCTGGCCCATACCGCCGGCGATGCGGGTTTCGCCAAGACCGACGAGAGGCTGCATGCCATCCAGGAGCTGCTCGACGAGGCTCGCGCCCTTATCGCCGACGCGAAGGACGCGCTCGAGGAAGATGCGGAAAACGGCAGCGGCGTAACCGTCAGCTTGGTTTAACCCCATCTGCGCCCTTTCGGGACGCAGGTTGCGAACCGAGCGGAAGGAGAGGTTATGCCGAGCGATTTGATGCGGTTCTCCGTGGCCATGCCCGAGGATCTGCTTATGCGTTTCGATATGCTGGTGGCAAAGCGCGGCCTGGCGAAGAACCGCAGCGAAGTGGTGCGCGATCTGGTGCGCGAGGCCCTTATCGAGGAGGACTGCGACACTCCGGGTTCCAAGGTGATGGGCACGCTTACCATCGTCTTCAACCACCACGAGAACGACGTCCGCGAGAAGCTGGACTCCATTCAGCACGATCATCTGGACAAGATCGTGTCGTCCATGCACGTGCATGTCGACGAGCACAACTGCCTGGAGGTTATCGTCATGCGGGGGGAGACGGAGAGCGTGCAGGCGATCGGGCATACGATTCTGGGCACGAAAGGCGTGCGCAGCGGCAAGTTGGTGCTCACGAGCATCGAGCCGGGACGCGCCATCGAGACGCCTGCGGGCCGGGTGTACATTCGCTGAGCTTTCCGCCCGCGGGAGCCGAGCTCAGCGTCCACGCACGGGAAACAGGAGGAGCAGACATGGACGAAAAGGTATTGCTGGGACACGGCAGCGGCGGCAACATGATGCGTCGCATAATAGACGAGGTCTTCTTCGCGGGTTACGGCAACGAGGACTTGGCCGTGGGCAACGATGCGGCCGACCTGCCCGCCCCCCAGCCCGGCGAGCGCATCGCCTATTCATCCGACAGCTTCGTCGTGACCCCCCACTTCTTCCCCGGGGGCGACATCGGACATCTGGCGGTGTGCGGGACGGTGAACGATGTGGCGACCAGCGGCGCGGTGCCGAAATACCTCTCGAGCAGCTTCATCCTGGAAGAAGGCTTCCCCACCGAGGACTTGAAGCGCATCGTCGACAGCATGCGCCGGGTCGCGCAAGAGGCGGGTGTGGAAATCGTCACCGGCGACACCAAGGTGGTGAACCGGGGGCACGGCGACGGCGTCTACATCAATACCAGCGGCGTGGGGTTCATCCCCGCAGGACGCCAGCTGGGCGGTCAGTACATCCAGCCCGGGGACAGGATTCTCGTATCCGGCACGCTCGGCGACCATGGTATAACCATCATGAGCTGCCGCGAGGAATTGAGCTTCCATGCGGATCTGCAAAGCGACGCGGCGCCGTTGAACCACCTAATCGAAGAGGTCCTGCAGGCCGCCCCCGAGACGCGATGCTTCCGCGATCCGACGCGCGGCGGCTTGGCCAGCACCCTCAACGAGCTGGCCGAGCAAAGCCAAGTGGACATGGTGGTGGAGGAAGATGCCGTGCCCGTGAAGCCCGCAGTGCGCGGGGCCTGCGAGATGCTGGGCTACGACGTGCTGCAGGTGGCCAACGAGGGCAAGATGGTGGCCGTGGTGCCCGCGGCCCAGGCCGAAGCGGCGCTGGCGGCGATGGGGTCGAACAAGTACGGCGCAGATGCGGCCATCATCGGCGAAGTCGTCGAGGCCGATCCTCGCAGGGGCGCCCGGGTGAGTATCCGCACGAATTTCGGGAGCCTGCGCATCCTCGACATGCTCGTCGGCGAACAGCTGCCGCGCATCTGCTAGCGCATTCACGGCCAACGGCCCCCTTAGCCCCCTTTCGCGACCTTTGCCGAGAGTCCGATTGCGCTATGCTTTGCAAGGACCCATCGAGGTGGGCCCATCGAGGCGGGCTTGCCGAGACGGGCCTGTCGAGCAGCATGTGAAGGAGAGCGTCTATGAAAGGTTGCGAAACCGACGGCGGAGCGCAGGGCCGCATGGCCGAGCCCAGGCTGGAGAGAGTGGAGCAGGTGTCGGAGGGCTGGATAAAGAAGTACCTGCTGCATTACACCCTTCCCGACGGGCGTCCCTACACCTACGAGGCCGTTTCCCGCAAGCCGCTGGAGCGATACGAGGCCAGCCTGCGCGACAATGCGAGTCCCCCGGCCCATAAGCAAGATCCCGACGCGGTCTGCATCGTCCCGCGCACGAGCGACAACCGGCTGGTCGCCATCAAGGAATTCCGCTACGCCATAAACAACTGGTGCATTCAGCTGCCTGCGGGCTTGATAGACTCTGGCGAAAGCATGGAGGCCGCGGTCGAGCGGGAGCTTAAAGAAGAGACGGGATATGCCCTCGCGCGCGACGAGAACGGCGAAGCCCATGTGCGGGCCCTAGAGCAGCCCGGCTATTCCAGCGCGGGCATGTCGGAGGAGAGCGTGCAGATAGTCTACGTGCATGTGGAAGACGAGCCGAGTGCGGGGCAGCAGCCCGAGCCGAACGAGTTCATCGAGGTCTTCACCGTGCCCGTTCCCGAGATTCCGCAGTTCCTAGCGTCCAACGAGCTGCCCATGGGCACGCGTGCCCAGCTGGTCTTCGAGGCTTTCAGCCGCAACATCAAGCGCTACGGGGTCTGACCCTTTCCCGTCTCTTGCTTCTCCGCTAACAGATCCAGGGCCACGCGATAGCCGCCCGAGCCGTAGTTCAGGGCCTTCGATACGCGCGCTATGGTGGTAGCGGAAGCCCCCGTGGCCTCTTCGATGGCCACGTAGGGTATGCCCTCGTCGAGCATGCGCGCGACGGCCAGGCGCTGCGAGGTCTCCTTGATCTCGCGGATGGTGAAAAGGTCCTCGATGAGGGAATACGCCTGGTCGTTGTCTTTGACGCCGACGATGACATCGAGAAAAGCCTCGACGCTCGGTGTCCTCAAATCGCTCATTCAGTCAATTCCCATCCATCGGTGCCCGGTGAAAATACGGGGCCATTGTACTCCAATAGACTAAAGCGTTCGCAGAATTCTACCGAGCTTGCACAAGGCCCAGCTCGGACCCAGCTCGGTGTGCGCTCTTCGCGGGATCGGGCGCGGCTCTTCTGCAGGCGCGGTATGATGATGCGGTTCGATAACGCAGTTGTTTACTCAAAAGGAAGGACGCACATGGAACGGAAGAACGCTTGGAAGCGGTGCGACGAGGCCCGGATTGCTGAAATCGATGCCCTCGCCGCGGACTATATCGAGTTCATCAGCGAAAACAAGACGGAACGCGAATGCGCGGCAACGGCTGTGCGCATGGCCCGCGACGCCGGCTACGTCAGCGTGGAGGAAGCGCGTGCGGCGGAAAAGGAGTTGAAGCCCGGCGACAAGGTGTATGCCTGCCTTTACGGCAAGACCGTGATGCTGGTCCAAATCGGCTCGGCGCCCCTCGAGCAGGGCGTGAACATCTTGGGCGCCCATATCGATTCGCCTCGCCTGGATATCAAGCAGAATCCGCTCTACGAAGCCAACGACTTCGCCTTTCTGGACACTCACTACTACGGCGGCATCAAGAAATACCAGTGGGTCGCCAGGCCCCTCGCCATCCACGGCGTGGTGGCCAAAGCCGACGGGGATAGCATCATGGTGAACGTGGGCGAGGACCCCGCCGATGCCGTCTTCTGCATAACGGATCTGCTTCCGCATCTGGGGTCCGAGCAGCTGAAGAAGACCGGCGACAAGGTAGTCGAAGGAGAGGCGCTCGACGTGCTGTGCGGCAGTCGTCCGCTCGTCGTGTCCCGGGAGGATGCGAAGAACGCCGCGGAGGGCTTGATCGAGAAAATGGCGGCGAAGGAGCCCGTGCATGCGGCCATCGTGAAGCTGCTGCAAGACAAGTACGACTTCGACGAAGAGGATTTCCTCTCCGCGGAATTGGAAGTGGTGCCCGCGGGCCGCGCGCGCGATTGCGGGTTCGATGCCAGCATGATCATCGGATACGGACAAGACGATCGCTCCTGCGCCTACCCCAGCCTGCTCGCCCAGCTGGAGGCTCCGGCGGATCTGGAGCGCACGGCGGTATGCCTGCTCGTCGACAAGGAGGAGATCGGCAGCGTCGGGGCCACGGGCATGACCAGCATGTTCTTCGAGAACACCATGGCGGAGGTGCTGGACTTGGCCGGGCAGGGAGGCGATTTGCCGCTGCGTCGAACCCTCGCGAACTCCAACATGCTCTCGAGCGATGTGAGCGCCGGCTTCGACCCGGCTTACGCGAGCGCCTTCGAGGCCAAGAACAGCGCATATTTGGGGCGCGGTCTGGTATTCAACAAATTCACCGGCAGCCGCGGCAAGAGCGGGAGCAACGATGCCAACGCCGAATACGTGGCGCACATCCGACGCGTTATGGACGAGGGCGGAGTTGCCTTCCAGACGGCGGAGCTGGGGGCGGTCGATGCAGGCGGCGGCGGAACGATAGCCTACATTCTGGCGAAGTACGCGATGAATGTCGTCGATTGCGGCGTGCCCGTCCTGTCCATGCACGCCCCTTGGGAGGTCGTAAGCAAGGTGGATCTCTACGAGGCGAAGAAGGGCTACGCGGCGTTCCTGCGCCTGGCGTAACGCCCGCGACCGCGACCCGCCCGCCTCTTCGCCGCCTTCTCTCACGGGCATGTGAAGACGCGCGGCTTCCCTGCGGCTTCCAGCATCGTGCGGGCGCTCGTGGCGTATAATGCCGCCAACGAGAAACGTGCTGCACAGAAAGGGTACCCATGGCCAAGTACTTCGAGGAACCGTCCCGCACCTTCAACGAGTATCTTCTCGTCCCCGGCTACTCCAGCTCGGAGAACCGTCCGGAGAACGTGAGCTTGCGCACGCCTCTGGTGAAGTTCAAGAAGGGCGAGGAGCCGTCCATCAGCCTGGGCATCCCCATGGTTTCCGCCATCATGCAGGCCGTCTCCGACGACGGCATGGCCGTGGCCCTGGCGACCGAGGGCGGCATGAGCTTCGTCTACGGTAGCCAGAGCATCGAAAGCGAGGCCGCCATGGTCGCGCGCGTGAAGGATTACAAGGCGGGTTTCGTCACCAGCGACAGCAACCTCACCCCCGACATGACGCTCGCCGACGTAGTGGACTTGAAGGAAAAGACCGACCACTCCACCATGGCCGTCACTAGCGATGGCACTGCGCACGGCAAGCTGCTCGGCATCGTCACGGAGCGCGATTACCGCCTGTCCCGCATGGACCTCGCCGAGAGGGTCGGCGACTTCATGACCCCGCGCGAGAAGCTCATCACCGCGCCGGCCGACATCTCGCTGAAGAAGGCCAACGACATCATCTGGGATCACAAGCTCAACAGCCTGCCCGTGGTCGACGAAGACGACAACTTGCTCTACCTGGTCTTCCGCAAGGACTACGACTCCCACAAGTCCAACCCCAACGAGATGCTCGACGAGCACAAGCGCTACATGGTGGGCGCGGGCATCAATACGCGCGACTACGCCGAGCGCGTGCCCGCCCTGGTCGATGCAGGCGTGGATTGCCTGTGCATCGACAGCTCCGAGGGCTTCTCCGAATGGCAGCAGCTCACGATCAAGTGGATTCGCGACCACTATGGCGACACGGTGAAGGTGGGCGCCGGCAACGTGGTCGACCGCGACGGATTCCGCTTTTTGGCCGAAGCCGGGGCGGACTTCATCAAAATCGGCATCGGCGGAGGCTCCATCTGCATCACGCGCGAGCAAAAGGGCATCGGGCGCGGTCAGGCCACGGCCACGATCGAGGTGGCGAAGGCCCGCGACGAGTATTTCGAGGAGACCGGCATCTACATCCCCATCTGCTCCGATGGAGGCATCGTCTACGACACGCATATCACGCTGGCCCTGGCCATGGGCGCCGATTTCGTGATGCTCGGCCGTTACTTCGCCCGTTTCGACGAGGCGCCCAGCAATCGTGTGGTCGTGAACGGCAGCTACATGAAGGAGTACTGGGGCGAAGGCTCCGCCCGCGCGCGCAACTGGCAGCGCTACGACTTGGGCGGCAGCAAGAAGGGCATGTCCTTCGAGGAGGGCGTGGACAGCTACGTTCCCTACGCCGGCAGCCTGAAGGAGAACGTGGCCACGACGCTTTCCAAGGTGAAGAGCACCATGTGCAACTGCGGTGCCCTGACCATCCCCGAATTCCAGGAAAAGGCGAAGCTTACCGTGGTCTCCTCCACCTCTATCGTGGAAGGCGGCGCACACGACGTGCTCCAGCGCGATAAGACCGGTTACGCCACGCCTGCGAACTAGCCTGCGCCGAGGGGGCGGGGCGCTCGCCTGCTATCGGACAATGCCGCCGCCCAGGCAGGTGTTGCCGTCGTAGAGGACGGCGGACTGCCCCGGGGCCACTTTCTCGTGGTCTTCGGCGAACAAGAGCGCGGCGGCATCTCCCTGTGTCTGCAACTCGGCCCGCTGCAGCTTGCCGGTGTGACGCGTGCGCACCTCGTAGGTGCCGGGGACGGGCGGCTCGTCCGCAATCCAGTTGCAGCGTTCCAGTTCGAGCGTGCTCACTGCGCGGTGCAGCGTCGCGGGGTCGTCGCTCACGTAGACCTCGTTGCGGCCCATGTCCTTTCCCACCACGAAGCGAGGCTTGCCCCCGCCGATGTTCAACCCCTTTCGCTGCCCGATGGTGAAGAAGATGGCGCCGTCGTGGTAGCCTAAGATTTTGCCCGTCGAGGCGTCCTTGATCTCGCCCGGCTGCAGGTCCACGTACATGCGCAGGAATTCGCGAATGCCCGACTGCCCCACGAAGCAGATGCCCTGGCTGTCCGGCTTGTCGGCGCTGGGCAGGTTTCGTGCGGCGGCCATGTCTCGCACCTGGGGTTTGGTGAAGTCGCCGAGGGGGAAGAGCGTTCGGGCCACGGCGCGCTGCGTTATGCGGTAGAGGAAGTATGTCTGGTCCTTATGGGCGTCGGCGGCGCGGAGCAGGCGGGAGGTGCCGTTTTCGGTTTGCTCCGTGCGTGCGTAGTGCCCCGTGGCGATGAAGTCGAATCCCTCGGCTTCGGCGGCATCCAGGAACAGGCCGAACTTCACTTCCTGGTTGCACATTATGTCCGGGTTGGGTGTGCGGCCCGCACGGTATTCAGCCACCAGATAATCGACCACTTCGCGCTTGTAGGCCTCTTGGAAGTCGTAGATCTTGAAATCGATGTCGAGCCGAACGGCAGTGCGCTTGGCGAAGGCCAGGTCGTCGGCCCAGGCGCATCGGCTGCCGGGGACGTCGAGCGTCCAGTTCTTCATATAGGCGCCCACGACTTCGTGCCCTGCCTCCTTCAGCAGAGCCGCCGCCACGGAGGAATCCACGCCCCCGCTCATGCCCACGAGCACACGAGTCATCGGGTCATCCCTGCGTTCTTGTCGTCTGGGCGCGTGCCGCGTTTGCAGGCGTCCGCGGCTGCGTTTGCGCCCGCGGCCGCCCGTGCCGCCGCGCCCGCAGACCGGCCCATCCGAGCGTACTCGGAGCGAACCGCCTCCACGATGAGGCTGGCTGCCCGTTCGATGTTCTCCTCCGTGGAAAGCCGACCGAGGGAAAGGCGCAGGCTTGCATCTGCCACCTCGGGCGGCAAACCGATTGCCTCGAGTACATGGCTGCGCGTGTCCCTGTTGGCGGCGCATGCGGCACCCGTGCCCACCAGCACGCCGACGTCTTCCAGTTTGAAGACCAGCCGTTCTGCATCGACGCCGGGAAAGCTTATATGAAGATGCCCGGGCAATCGGTGCTTCTTGTGCCCGGAAACCACGGCCTCGGGGAATGCTGCGGTCAGTTGCCCTTGCAGATTGTCGCGTAGCGCGGTCAGCCGCCGGGCTTCGTCTTTGCGGCCTTCGACCGCCTCCTGCAGAGCACACGCGAAGCCCACGGCACCGGCCACGTTTTCCGTGCCGCTGCGCAAACCGCGCTCCTGCCCGCCTCCTACTATGGTGGGTCGCAGGACCACTTCTGGAGAAGCCCAGAGCAGGCCCACTTGTTTGGGGCCGTAGACCTTGCCCGCATTGCAGGTGAGCAAGTCCACTCCCAAGCTACTGGTGTTGATGTCGATTTGCCCCGCCCCTTGGCTGGCATCGCAGTGCAAGTACAGGGGCGTGGTGCTGCCGGTTTGCAGACGGCGCAGGCGTTCGGCGCGCACTGCAGTGGAAATCGCGCGAAGCGGCTGGATGGTGCCTATTTCGTTGTTGGCCACGCCCACGCTGACCAGCTGCGTATCGGGGCGAATGGCCCTTGCGATCTCTGCTGGGTCGACGCGTCCTCGGGCATCGACTCCGACCAGCGTATGCGGGTGCTGTCTAGCGCAGGCCAGCACGCTTTCGTGTTCGATGGCGGTGGAAACGACGTGCGCCGTAACGGACCCGAACGCCAAGTTGATGGATTCCGTGGCCCCGGCGGTGATGACCACTTCCGCGGGCTTCCCCCCGATGGCATGCGCCAAGTCGGCCCGCGCCTGCTCGTAGGCCTGCCGCACGATGACGGCAGGCGCATAAGGGCTGCTCGGATTGTAGAAAAGCTCGCTTTCGTAAGGCGCCATGGCGTCCAGCACCCGGGGGCTTGCGGGTGTGGCGGCAGCGTGGTCCAAGTAGATGTATTCCATAGCAGCGCATGATAGCAAAGTTGCGCTGCCGATGCCGCTGACTGCGGCACCCTGGCAGCTGGGCACGGGACCCATGCAGTAAAATGTTTCCTATGAAGAAGATGCGACCGAAAACGAAGGCGAAGGGCCGGTCCAAGACGAAGGCCAAGGTGAAGGCCAAGGGTTCCGCCCGTCCCGCACGGCCCTTCCGTCCCGCGCAGCCTGTTTGCGACATCTGTCCAGTCGCGAAGGAGTGCGGGGCCTGCAGCGCCATCGAGCTTCCCTATGCCGAGCAACTGGCGCAGAAGGAGAAGACGGTTGCGCGGCTTTTCGGCCCGCTTGTGGGGGATGATTGCGAATTCAGACCTATTCTGGGCATGGAGGAGCCGTTCTCCTACCGCAATAAAATCGCGAGCCCCTTCGCCCCTGCCCGAGGCAAGTCCCGACAACCGCACGCGCGGGGCGCGTCGAGCGGCCCCGACGCACGGGGCAAGCAGGGCAGACGGGGTAAGCAGGCGCAGCGGGAAATCCGCTGCGGCATGTACGCCGCAGGCACGCATCGCATCGTCGAAACCGAGGAATGCCCCGTCGAACACCCGAGCGGCCGCCGTATCATCCAGGCGGTCCGCAGCCTCATGCTGCGCTACGGTGTGCCGCCCTACGACGAAGATGCCGCAACGGGTTTCATGCGTCATTGCGTGGTGCGCGTAGGACACGAGAGCGGGGAGGTGCTCGTCACGTTGGTAACGAACGACCCCGATTTCAAGGGAGGACGCAATTTCGCCCGAGAACTGCTCAAGCGCTGCCCCGAGATAACCACGGTCGTGCAGAACGTCAACGAACGCTCCACCAATGCCATCCTCGGCGATAGGGAGCGCACGCTCTTGGGTCCCGGCTTCATCCTCGATACGCTCTGCGGGCTTAGTTTCCGCATCTCGTCGCACTCGTTCTACCAAGTGAACAGCACGCAAACCGAGGTGCTCTATCGCACGGCCATCGATGCGGCGCTCGAGGGCGGCGCATCGCGGGGAGCGACGATCGTGGATGCGTATTGCGGGACGGGCACGATCGGCTTGGCGGTTGCCGCCAGAGGCGAGGATGTGCGAGTCGTCGGAGTGGACAGCGTGGAGGCGGCCATTCGCGACGCGCGGCAGAACGCAGCGCATAATGGCATCGAGAATGCGGAATTCGTCGTGGGGGACGCGGGCTCTTTCCTTCGACGTTATGCCGCCGAAGGAAGGCGGGCGGATGTGCTGATGATGGACCCGCCGCGTGCCGGTTCGACCGAGGAATTCCTGGAAGCAGCTGCGGGCCTGGCCCCCGAGCGCATCGTCTACATAAGCTGCAATCCCGAAACGCAGGCGCGAGATGCGACGTTCCTTTGCGATCGCGGCTATCGTCTGCGCAGCATCCAGCCCGTGGATATGTTCCCCCACACCCCGCATGTTGAGACGGTAGTATTGATGTCAAGGAAAGATACATAAGACGGGACTGCGGCGGGATTCTATCTAGGCTCTTCTTTTGGTACTTTCTTGACCTTGGCGCTGTGCGCGGCCGTGAGCACCTTTCCCATCTGGCGGTTCGTGACGATCTCGTAGTCGGTGC
>CAJOOG010000014.1 GCA_905236045.1 uncultured Denitrobacterium sp. | reverse complement strand
TCTCCTTTCATGATGGGCCTTATATATTTCCGGAAAGCCATGTCGAGCATCTTGGGGGTCATGCTCAGCATGCTTCCTGAAATATTGAAGATATCGAAGCCCGTGAGCTTCTTGAACAGCTCCCGGAGCCCGGGGATGCGGAGTATCTTGCCGTAGTCGCCGTCGTTGATGTCCGGGATTGCGGCGAACAGCTCGGACAGGATGTTGTAGGGGTCGTTCTCGAGCTCTTCGGGCACGCCCGCGCTTATGAGCGCATCCTCTCCCTCCGTCGCGGGGATCAGCATGACGTCCGCGACCTTGTCGCCCAGCTTCACGGGCTTGACCGAGAAGCGCTTTCCCGCAACGGCGCCGGAGGCCAGCCGGCTGATGTTCACCTTGCCGCCGCTGTTCAGGGGAATCTTCTCCACGATCACACACGAGCTCGGCATGTTCGTGTCGGCCAGCGTGTCGCCGTGGACGAACGCCTCGACCAGCGCCCGGTGGACAGTAGCCACCTCGGCCGGCCCCTGCTTGTCAGTCTCCACGTAGAGCACCGGGACGTTGTCATGGATCATCTTGTGGAATTCGGGCACGACGCCGCAGGCCACGATGCCAGATTGGGCGGTGATGGCGGTCTGCACGAGCCCCGCGTCGAAGCGGATCCCGGAGTTGTTGACGAAGTACTGATTCGACCTGCCGATGCAGGTCATGCTCCCGTCTTCGTTCACGCGCACGAGGTCGTTGGTGTTCAGGTACCTATCGCCGTCGATATCGACGAGCTCGAAGAACACCGCCTCGCCGATTCGGCCCGAGCTCATGGTTTTCGAGGAGAGATGCAGCACGCCGGTGCGCGGGCCGTCCACCAGGTCGTAGTATTCGCCCTCGTCCTCGACGTAAAGCTTCACCTTGTATCCGGGCAGGGGGAAGCCGATGGCGTCGTCGTCGCGATCCGAGGGCGCGATGATGCAGGCGCCGCCCATCTCGGACAGGCCGTAGCCGTTGACGACACGGGCAGTCGAGCCGCACTTCTTCAGGTAGTCGTTGAACTGCTGCTTGTACTCGGGAGAAATGTACGTTCCGCCCATGAAGACGACCTTGACAGAGGACAGGTCCATCTTGGGCATGGACTTCAGCCAAGAGTCCAAGATGCTCATGCTCGTGAACATCACGTTGAAGCCGTAGCGCTCGATTGCCTCGCCGTAACGAGGGTTGGTCCCGCCCCAGGGTATGCAGACGACCTCCATGCCCAGGCCGAGGGGCATGTGCACCATGTCGACCATCGCGTAAACCCACGACATGTTGAGCGATTGGGCGCTGACGATGTGGTCCGGCAGCCCCTGGAAGTCGTCGTAGGCCTCCTTCGCCTTAATGGCGCTGGGGATAAACGCGTTGAGGGCCTTGTCCGACAGGGGAACCGGCTTGTGCATGCCGTTCACGGTGCCCGTGGTGTGCAGGATGATGGAGTCGTCGCGGGACTTGTTCTTGCCGTAGGAGATGGGGCAGCCATCGTATTCTTTCAGGAGGTCCTCCATCACGAGCCCGCCGGGAAGATCGCGGAACATGGCTGTGTTCGTATTGCGGAACACCTCGAGCAGGGGAACGGCGAACTCGCCGCCCATGGGGCTTTCCAGCACGATGACGTTGCGTAGCCCCAGCGATTCCTTTTCGCGGAGCAGGCGCTTCATCTCCAACGGGAACGCCCACATTTCCGAGATGACCAGGTCGGTGATCCCCTCCCTCTCGAACATGTAGCTGCTCTGCTTCTCGTCGTAGAGGTCGAGCGGGTAGACGATGGACACCGCAGCGCCCGTCATGTTCATGCCGTAGAGCGCGAAAATTGCCTCCGCCGACGGCGTGCTGATGAACATGACCCGGGAGTTGTTCTCGCCCGTGATGCCGACGCCCGAAAACGCCTCCGCATACCGCTCCCATTTGCGGAACACCTGGCGGTAGGTGTAGGCCCGGTATCCGTCGCGCACGGCCACGCTGTCCAATCGTTCATCGCTTTCGGAGTTCATCTCCTTTATGAAAGACCAGCAGGGCTGATCGAGCGCCTCCTCGCTTTCGAGCCTCTCCATCAGCGCCGCCCGCTGCTCGTTCTCGGTTACCCCCATGATTGGTGAAAGCCCCCTCGCAATAGTTGACTGGAGTAGTATTCTTTTTACAGTTATCCGCAAATCCGAACAAGGGGGGTTCCAGAGCGTCACCCCCCCCCAAACGAGTCGCAGGAGCGGGCGGCTCGCTCGGGGCTGTCCTCGTTTAACGGTGCGGTATCGTCAGCTTCACCACGGTGCCGCATCCCTCGCGCGATGCGATGTCCAGCTCGCTGCCGCACATCATGTCGAGCCGCTGACGGATGTTGGCCAGAGTGGTGTACGGCTCGTTGGCGAGGGCAGGGTCGAACCCGGTACCGTCGTCCTCCACGACGACCTCACTGCCCGCTTCCGTCTCCCTAGTGCGTATCAGGATGTGCAACGGCCCGGAATCGGGGTCCATGCCGTGCTTCACGGCGTTCTCGACGATAGGCTGCAGCGTCAGCGGCGGCACATGGAACGAGACATGCGTCGCATCGAGGTCGACGACGAGGTCGTCCTCGAACTGAGCCTGCTCCACGGCGAGGTAAGCGCGGGTGTGCTCGAGCTCGTCGGCAAAGGGAATGATATCCTCGCTGGCTATGGCGTTGAAGTTCTTGCGCAGGTACGTGGTGAAGTCCTTGGTGACCTGCTGGGCCGACTTGGGATCCTGGTCGCAGAGGTAGTAGATGCTCGTCATGGTGTTGTAGATGAAGTGGGGGCGCATCTGCAGCACCGCGATGCTGGCGCGCTGGCGTGCGATCTCGCGCTGCTGGCGCAGGTGCTGCTCGGCCGAAGTGCTCTCGATGACGCGGTACATCGAGAACGCGGCGATGGCCAAGCCGATGCCGATGAGCGCATAGGAGGGGTTGAACGTGTGTATGAACACGGCGAGCGTTATGGGGAGCAGGCAGACCAGGAAGGCGCGGAGGTGCCGTCGGGACAGCTCGTCCTGCTTGCTGATCACGCCCGCCGCGAGGATGAGCAGCATGGCGAGCATGGGCGCGACCGACAGCAGGTACAGGGACCCCAAACGCAGCTGGTTGTCCAGCGAGACGTAGTAGAAGGCGGTCGTGAACTGCGCGACGACCAGCGTGACGAGGTACGCGGCCCACAGAGCGAGCACGGTGCGGAAAAGAGAGCTACCCCGCCAGTCCTCCCCGCAGCAATGCAGCAGGTAGAGCGCCAGCAGGGGAAACGGGACCGAGCAGAACAGCGAGTCGAGGAAGTAGGTCACCACCAGCAGAGCCGTCATATCCGGGTTGGCGACGACCGCGAGCTCGAGGAAGAAGGCCGCAGAGCAGGCCACCAAATCGGCGAAGAAGACGACGAAGAAGCGCTTCTCCCGGCGATCCAGGCTGGGCGTGGCGAGGGCGGAATCGAGCCCCAGCGCAGACAGCATGAATATCGCGCCATTCACGAAGACGTAGAGGATAGTCTCCCAGTCGATCATTCGCCCGCGCTCACCGCCGCGAACGGGTACCGCAGGTGCTCGAGCTGCTCGCGGACTCCCTCCGGCGTGATGGGCTTCACCATAAAGCCGCTCGCTCCGGTGTACCACGCGTCGAGGGAGTACTCGGCGTACGCCGTGAGGAACACCACGTTCGTGCTGGGGTTCACTTCGAGCAGCGAGCAGCACAGGTCGAGCCCGCTCGTTTTCCCCATCTCGATGTCGAGGAGGGCCAGGTCGATCCGGTTCGCCTTCGCGTACTCGACAGCCTCCGAAGGCCGCGTGAACCCCACGACCGTGGCCGTGGGCATGACCTCCTCGAGCACGGGCAGGGCCCCGGCGAGGATGACCTTCCTGTCGTCGACCATGATGACGTTGGGGGACTCATCGCTGCTCGCCGCAGCGGAGAGCAGCACACCTGCGTCCACGCCGAAGAAGCGCGCGAGCCGGGATATCATCGCAGCGTCCGGCAAGCGGCTGCCGTTCTCCCACCGGGCGACGGTCGAGCGGGTGACATACACCTGATTTGCGAGTTCGCGCTGCGAGAGCCCGTTCTCGGCCCTCAGGTTCCTCAGCGTTTCTGCGAAAAGGGCACACATGCCATCCCCCTCCTTCCATCATCGTTTTAGCCCTAAACGGCAGCTAAGGCAAGGCTTCGCGGGCAAGATGGACGTGACGCTCTGGAACCCCCCCCCGACCTTCGGAAAAGCGAAGCTGAACTGGTCTTGCAACCACTTCAGGGTTTGCGCCCTTGCAGCACCATGAGGACAAGGAACGCGACCACGCTTACCAGCGCGCCCATGCCGACGTCGGAGAGGAAGTGGGCGCCCAAGATCATGCGGCATGACATGACGACAAGGGAGAAGACAACCTCGACCGCAAGGGCGATGCCCAACTTCTGCCGCAGGCCGGGGTAAACGAGGCTCAGGCCGTAGAACGCGGCGAGGAAGGATGCCGCCTGCAGGGAATGGCCGCTGGGGAAGGACTTGAAGGCGTCCCTCTCGAGGCCGTAGACCTCCATGAACCCTTCGGCACCTGAGGACTTTCGGTACCAGGGACAAAACTCGATGCCCTCGTATCCCGCGAACAGCACGCGCGGGCGAGGGCGTCCCATGAAGTTCTTCACGATCTCGACCGCCACGAACGAGACCACCAGCACCGCCACCACGATGAGCATGCGGCGCGCCAAGTCCGCAGCGTCGTTGCCCTTGCCGGCGTTGAAGCCCAGCGCACACAGGGCGGCGCCGATGACAACGCCGATGCCCATGCGGGCAAGTGCGGAAAGCTCGCCGCCGACTATCCCGCCGAAGCCGTCGCGCACCGAGAGGACCGACCTCGTGATGAGCGCGCCCAAAAGCATTGCGAGCACCACGCACAAGACGACGCCCGCGATGCGCAGGACCGCAGGCTTTCGGCTGGCAAGGCAGCGTTGCGCAAGCACGCCGAGGAAGAAGCAGACAGGATAGACCATCGGGAAGAGCCCCAAGGCCGAGACGAAGATGACGGGGGGGTTATCGGGCGCGTAGACCGCCTGCGCTATCTGGTAGTCGTAGAGTGTTCCCACCACCAGAAGAACTGCGAGCACGGCGGCAAACGCCCCCATGCCCCGCATCAGGAGAGAACGCTGTTCTTGGCTCAATGTGACACCAGCCTTTCATGATGTCGGCGAGGATTCCGGCTCGTTTGCCTCATTGGTTCGTTAGCATACACGTTTTTCGCGTTCCCCGAGGCTCCTCGCAAGGGGGTTCCAGAATGTCACTCCCCCGTTTTAGCATTGAATTCGCGCCCGTCCGCCTTTTCGTCGACCGCGTATTCCGCAGACACCATGCCCTCCTCATAATAATCCCTTTTATGCGTTGGGGTGGCACTACCCCTGCAACGGGATCATTCCCGAGTCGATTCCCGCCGCGTAGCGGACCTCGGCAGCCATGCCGGCTAGACTCGCCTGGCGCGACGGCAGGTAACCGCTACCGACGGATTCTACCATCTTGCCGGCGCTCCCGGTGCTCAGGGCGGCAGGAATCCTCCGCTCTCGCTGCTTCGCGCGCTTGGGCGCGAGCGAGCGGGAACGGGTCATGCGCAGGATCTCGCGGCGCGAGCGCTTGCGGCTGACCACCCTCGCCATCGCCGACGCGCCCGGGCGCTACCGCGCGCACGACACGCTGTTGATCCGCTACCATAAAAATCGACTGCTTCGACGGCGCGGTGGTGTCTTGGACGGCGTCGCGCAACCCCAACGCCGAGCTCGGGGCCTACATCGAGTACTATGACGAGGGGCGCATCAAGCAGTCGCTTGGCTGGAGAAGCCCGATGCAGTACAGGAAGAGCTTAGGTT